>NZ_JMLO01000030.1:0-79788 GCF_000686785.1 Rhodococcus sp. UNC363MFTsu5.1 | reverse complement strand
GGTTTTGAGTTGGTGGTGGTACCGGCAGAGGCAGTGCAGGTTGCCGGGGATGGTCCAGCCACCGGCGATGGGGTCGTGGGCGCGGTATTCGATGATGTGGTCGAGTTGGCATCCGGCGGCGGGTCGGGTGCAGCCGGGGAATCGGCAGTGCCCGTCGCGGGCGTGGACGAGCGCGATGGTGGCGGCGTCGGGGCGGTAGGTGAGGGCGCCGCCCGGTGGGGTGGTGTGGCCGCCGTGTCCGTCGGGGTGTTCGGGTCTGGCCAGGGTGGGGTTGCTGGGGGCACCCCCTGCACGAAGTGCTTGGGGGACGATGGCGGCGAGGATCGCGTCGGTGATGGTGCCGATGCTGGTCGGGGGCGGTGGTGACGTGCGTGGTCGCGGTGGAGCCGGCGTCGCGTATTCGGGGACGTACCCGGCTTTTCGGCGGCTGCCACGGGCGAGGTAGGAACGCACACAGAACCGTGGCGGTAGCGGTGACGATGGGGGTGGTGTCTCGGGGATGAGTGAGCCGGCCTTGGCGCGGACAGAGCTCTCGCCATCGGTTTCGGGTTCGGGTTCTTCGGCGTCCGCAGCTGGCTCTGGTTCCGGTGCAATGTCGTCGACCGTTCCCCCGGACTCGCGGTCGCTCGGCTCGATTCCGTCGCCACGGTCGCGGTCCTGACAGTCGGCGTCGCGACGGGCGCTGTGGCTGTTCGCGTCCTCGCCGTGGGTGACCAGCCCGAGTTCCTCGGCCAGGTTCAGCGCCTCGGTGAGCAGGGCCTGCCACGTCCCGTCCGCGGCCAGTGCGCGTGCCAGCTCCGGGTCGATCAACCCGTGGCCGTGCAGATACGCGGGCTCCGACAACAGTCCGAGCAGCGTCGCGATATCGATGGTGACCTGCGTCAGCGGCGCCCGCCTGCCGGGCAACGCGGTCCGTCCGGCCTGGGCGCAGTCCTCGCGCCCGCAGCTGCACCGCAGGTAGGGCTCGCCGTGCATCATCGCCAGCACCGCATCCACCAGCCGGCACTGCCTGCCACGCTTGTCGAACGGACACACCGTGGCCGCGAACTCGGCGACCAGCTGCATCACCTGCTCGGCCTCCTCCGGGGACACCGTGACCTCGATGGTGGAGGTGTTCCCGCGTGAGCGTTTGACGATCCGGCGCCCCAACTCCTGCGCGGTGTTTCGTTGCGCGGCCGCCTCCTCCGCCGAGAACTCCGAGACCAGCCGACCGATCTCCCCGGCCAACGGTCCCGGCGTCAGCTGCCGTGCGGCCGCCACGATCCCCGGCTCCAACGCGGCCACGGTCTCCGGCTTCAGGCCCGTCGTCGCCCGGGCGATCGCCCGCACCCGGGGCAGGTCCAGCTCACCCGATTCGAAAGCGGCGCGGGCAAGTGGCAGGCGCAGCCGCAGGTCCATCCCCAACGACGCGTACGACTCGGCCACGGTTTTCGAGCAGCCCATCCGCACCGCCAGCTCGGCGATCGCCCCGTTGCCGCAGTCGACGATGTCGCCCGACCCCAACCGCACATCGCGTTCGATCCACGACTCCCAGAACCGGCCCGCCGCCAACACCTTCCGCGCCGCGAACCGATTCTCCGCCCGACAGGACACGGTCACCTCGTCGAGAGCGCCGACGTCGGCCAGCAGCGAGGCGACCTCCGCCTCGGCACCCGATCTCACCCCGCCGCCCTCGAACATGCATTCGATTCTACGCCGGGGGTCCGACAGAAATGGCGATTCAGCGCGAGACGACCTGCTCCGGTTCCGGCGCATCCACCCGCCCGGTGCGCAGCAGCGGCACCAGAAAAGCCAACCCGAGCACCAGGATTCCGGCCGCCACGGCGAGGGAGCGCGAGTAACCGGTGTCGAGCAATGGCGCGACCATCAGCGGGCCGAGCACCTGGCCGAGCCCGTACAGCGACGTGCCGATCGCGGGGGCACGCGGGCCCACGAGTTCGGCGCCCTCCGCGAGCGTCAGCATCACGATCCCCATGAAGGTGCCACCGAAGGCCAGCGCCGCCAGCAACTGCACCGCCGTCGAATCGAAGAGCGCCGATGCCCCAACCCCGATGATCTGAACGGCAAACGCGACCGCGAGCATCGCCACCCGGGAGTGCCTGCGTGACAGCCTGATCCACAGCACGCAGGACGGCAGCCCGGCCAGCCCGACCGCGATCCACACCGCGCTGCCCAGCCAGGTCGCCGATCCGATGGATGCCACCGCGGCGACGATGAACGTGGCGGACACGATGTATCCGACGCCCTCGCAGAAGTAGGCCGCCATCAACCAGCCGAACCTCCTCCGCGCCCGGCGTGACACCGGTGTCGGACCGCCCGCCGAGGCAGCTGCCACCGGATCACCGCCGGGCAGTGACCACGCGAACAACGCCAGTACCGCCGCCAACGCGGCCACCACCAGCCAACTCACCCGCCACGACCCGCCGGACCCCAGCGCCAGAAGCGCGCAGCCGGACAACGCGATTCCGGCCCCGATGCCGCCGAACACCCAGCCGACGCCGTCCCCGCCGCCCGTGACCTGCTGGTGCGCCACCCGCGCGGTGAACACGAACAGGACGGCGCTGGCGACACCGGCCAGGAACCGCAGCGTCAGCCACAGCGACATCGACTCGGCCGCAGGCATCAACGCCAGGGTCGCGATCAACAGAACCAGCGAGACCCGCAGCGCCGCCCTGCTCCTGGGGATCCAGTGCGCGAAGATCGCCACCACCGCGCCCACCAGGTAGCCGAGGTAGTTCGCGGTCGCCAACGTGGCCGCGGACTCCGCGGTCAGCCCCGCCTGACTCACCATCAGCGGCAGGATCGGCGTGAACGCGAACCGGCCGAGCCCCATGGCGACGGCCAGCGTGAGGCTCGCGCGCAGCACGAGCATCCGATCGTTGCCCCCGGTAACCACCATGACCAGCAGGCTACGACCCGCCGAGAATCGTCGAATCAGGTGCCGGAATGAACTCCCATGAGTCGGGGTTGCGCAAAGCACCCCTATGGCAAGCAAATCGGACGGAGAGCCCATGAGCGTCATCGAAGAAACCCCCGACCTCGGCCGAATCGGTGTGTGGCAGCCCGCGTACTTTGCGACGCCCGAGTTCGGGCAGGCGCTGGAACGGCTGGGTTACGGCACCGTCTGGCTCGGCGGCTCCCCACCCGCGGACCTCGTGACCGCCGAGTCCCTGCTCGACGCGACCACCGGTCTCACCGTCGCCACCGGGATCACCAACATCTGGGTCTCCCCCGCCGCCGAGGTCGCCGCATCGTTCCACCGGCTGGAGGCGCGCCACCCTGGCAGGTTCCTGCTCGGCATCGGCGCCGGTCATCCCGAGCACTCGGGACAGGTCTACGCGAAGCCCTACCAGGCACTCGTCTCCTATCTCGACGAACTCGACGCGGCAGGGGTCCCTGCCGGACGCCGTGTCCTCGCGGCCCTCGGACCGCGCGTGCTCAGGCTCGCCGCGGACCGCACCGCGGGCGCGCACCCCTACCTGACCACCCCCGAGCACACCCGCGAGGCGCGCGAGTTGCTCGGCCCCGAACCGCTTCTCGCACCCGAGCACAAGATCGTGCTCGACACCGACGCCGCGGCCGCACGGGCGATCGGCCGCCCCGTCGTCGAGAACCCGTATCTGCACCTGCAGAACTACATCGCGAACCTCACCCGGCTCGGATTCACCGCGGCCGAACTCGCCGACGGCGGCAGCGACCGGGTGATCGACGCCCTCGTCGCGCACGGCGATGCCGCCGCGATCGCCGCCCGCCTCACCGAACACCTCGACGCGGGCGCGAACCACGTCGCCATCCAGGCGCTCCCCGTCGACGGCGACCAGCTGCCCGCCCTCTCCGCGCTCGCCACGGCGCTCGGCCTGCAGAACTGAAACCGCGCGGGCGATCGGCCCGCCCCTCCCTCCGCGGATAGGCTGACGCCATCACGGAGGGAGGGCACGGCATGAGCGCAGTGGGATACCCGGCGGCACTCGAGGCGATCGGACTGACCAAACGGTTCAAAACCGTTGACGCCGTATCGGATCTGAGCTTCACCGTGCCGCAGGGGTCGATCACCGGGTTCCTCGGCCCGAACGGCGCGGGCAAGACCACCACGCTGCGCATGCTGCTCGGCCTGGTGAGTCCGACCACGGGCACCGCCACCGTCGCGGGCGTGCCGTTCGCGGAGCTCACGCAACCCGCCCGCGTGGTCGGCGCGGTGCTCGATTCGCTCAGCCTGCATCCGAACCGCACCGCGCTCGGCCATCTCCTCGTCTACACGGCCGCGACCGGACTCCCCGATTCCCGAGCCCGGCAGGTGCTGGCGCTGGTCGGGCTCGAACAGGCCGCCAACCAGAAGGCGGGCACCTTCTCGCTCGGCATGCGTCAGCGGCTCGCGCTGGCCACCGCCCTGCTCGGCGATCCGCAGATGCTGGTCCTCGACGAACCCGCGAACGGCCTCGACCCCGAAGGCATCGCCTGGCTGCGCGAGTTCCTCAGGGCGTTCGCCCGATCCGGCCGCACGGTCCTCGTGTCCAGCCACATCCTGCGCGAGGTGGAGCAGACCGTCGACCGCCTGGTCATCGTGAACGAGGGCCGCCTCGTCTACCAGGGCGGCATCGATGAGCTGCGGCGCTCACGCCAGGGGCGGATCCTGATCGCGGGCTCCGACCCCGCCACTCTTGCGATCGCCCTGGCCGCCAATGGGATCACCGACGCCCAGGTGCTGCCCGACGGCCGCCTCGCGGTCACCGGCGCCGAGCTCGACACGATCGCCGCCATCGCGCAGCCCGCAGGAGTCCGCATCTTCGGCGCCACCGCCGAGCCGGTGGACCTCGAGCAGGTGTTCCTGTCGATGACATCCGGCCGGTATGCCGCCGAGTACCCGCCGGGCCACCCCTACGGAGGTCCCCGATGACCGCGCTGCTCACCGCCGAACTCCGCAAGGTCACCACCCTGCGCTTCTGGTGGGCCCTTGCGATCGCACCGCTGGCGGTCGCCCTCTTCGCAGGCGCGATCTTCGCGGCCGTCGACGACACCCTCACCACCATGGACGCCGAACTCACCACCAGTGCGGCGAACGTCGGGCTCTTCATCACGATCGGCTGGGTTGTCCTGTTCGCCGGCCTGTTCGGGGCGGTCAACGCGGGCACCGAATTCCGGTACAGCACACTGACTCCGACCTTCCTCACGTCTTCGGACCGGGACCGGGTGCTCGCCGCGAAACTGATCGTGACGGCGGCGTTCGGCGGGCTGTACGCGATCGCGGCCCTCGCCCTCGCGGCGATCTGCCTCACGGCGTTCGGCGGCGCCCTGGAATTCGATGGCGCGCTTGCGGGACTACTCGCCGCCGGGGTGCTGGCCTCCGTCGCCTGGTCGCTGATCGGGGCCGGACTCGGACTGGCCCTCGCCTCCTCGATCGGCGCCGCGGTCGCACTGCTGGCCTGGTATCCGGTCGGCGAGATGATCGTCGGCGCGATCCTCGCCGGGTTCGGCGCGGGATCGGTCGTGCAGTGGTTGCCCGGCGCGCTGACCCTGTCCACCGTGCTCGGCGCGGCCACCGACGGGGTCTCCGACACCGCGCCATGGCCGCTCGCGCCGATCGCACTGCTGGCATGGGCGGCGCTGTCCTGCGGCCTCGGCTGGTGGCTGACGCGGACCCGCGACATCACCTAGGCCTGAGGCGTCCGCGTCGGACCCCGGGGCTACCGTGGTTTTCGATGGCGAACTCGGAGAGCGAACGCGGCTGGATACGTCGGCTCACGGCCGAATGCTGGGCCCACCGGACCGTCGTGCTCGGCGCGCTCACGGTCACGGTGATCGCCGCGATCATCGACATCTCCTTCCCGCTCCTGACCCGGATGGCGATCGACGACGCCACCAGTGGCGCCACCGAGATGATCGCCACCGTGGCCGCGGCCATCGCGGCGCTGGCGGTGGTCCGGTTCGGCTGCCAGTTCGGCCGCCGGATGCTCGCCGGTCGGCTGTCCATCGATGTGCAGCACGACCTCCGACTCGGGCTGCTCGGCTCGCTGCAACGCCTCGACGGCGCAGGCCAGGACCAGATCCGCACCGGGCAGGTGGTGTCCCGCTCGATCACCGATCTGCAGCTGGTCCAGGGCCTGCTCGCCATGGTCCCGCTGTCCGCGGGCGCGCTGATCCAGTTCCTGCTCGCAGTCGTGGTGATGGCCTACCTCTCCCCGCTGCTCACCGTTGTCGCGCTGCTCGTCGTCCCGGCCGTCTCGCTCGTCGTCTGGCTGATCCGGCCCAAGCTGTACGCGGCCACCTGGTCCGCCCAGCAACGCGCCGCCGACCTCGCCCAGCACGTGGAGGAAACCGTCACCGGTGTCCGGGTGGTCAAGGGATTCGGGCAGGAGGCCAGGGCGGTGCAGCACCTCGAGGGCCTCGGCCGCGACCTGTACGCCGAACGGATGCGGGCCGCCAGGATCAATTCGCGCTTCACCCCGACGATGGCCGCGCTACCGCAACTCGGACTGGTCGGGGTGATCGCCCTCGGCGGCGCGCTGGCGCTGCGCGGCTCGATCTCGGTCGGCACCTTCCTTGCCTTCGCGACCTACGTGGCGACCATGTCGAACATCAGCCGCCTGCTGTCGTCGGTGGTGATCATGGCCCAACTGTCGCGGGCGGCGGTCGAACGCGTCTACGAGGTGATCGACACCGAGCCGTCGGTCGCGGACCCGGCACGGCCGATCCCGTTGCCGCCGGGGCCGATCGGGGTCCGGCTGCGCGGGGTCACGTTCGGCTTCGAGACGGGCCGCGAGGTGCTGCGGGACCTGGACCTCGACATCGCACCCGGCGAGACGGTGGCCGTCGTCGGCCGGGCCGGGTCCGGCAAGACCGCACTGTCGCTGCTGCTCCCGCGCTTCTACGCACCCACCGCTGGCAGCGTGGGACTCACGTCGGACGGACAGGCCATCGACGTGTCGGACCTGCGCGCCGACCAGCTGCGCGAGGCCGTCGGGCTGGTCTTCGACGAGCCGTTCCTGTTCTCCGACTCCATCTCCGCGAACATCGCCCTCGGCCGCTCCGACGCCAGCGCCGAGGAGATCGCGATGGCCGCGAAGATGGCGCAGGCCGACGAGTTCATCGAGGCGCTGCCCGACGGCTACGACACCGTCGTCGGCGAGCGCGGGCTCACCCTCTCCGGCGGCCAGCGCCAGCGGGTCGCGCTGGCCCGCGCGCTGCTCGTCGACCCCCGGCTGCTGATCCTCGACGACGCCACCTCGGCCGTCGACGCCGCCACCGAGGCCGCGATCTTCGACACCCTGCGCTCCCAGCGCGATCGGACAACGCTGATCCTCGCGCACCGGCGCTCGACGCTGACCCTGGCGGACCGGGTCGCCGTTCTCGACGACGGCCGGATCATCGACAGCGGGACGATCGCCGAGCTCGACGAGCGCTGTCCGTTGTTCCGGGCACTGCTCGCCGACCCGGACCCGGAGGGTGCGCACTCGGATCCGGCCCCGGTGCCGGCCGGGCCCGAACCCACCGACGACCAACTGTGGCCCGAGACGGTGCCGCCCACCGAGTTCGGCTCGATCGTCTCCGACAATCCGGCCGCGTCGGCGGGGCACGGGCACGGCGGCGCCTCCGGCCGCGGCGGCGGGGGCGGTGGTGGCGGACCGATGGCGGGCGCCCTCGGCGACGTCGCGGCGACCCCCGAGCTGCGGGCGGCGGTCGAGGCGCTGCCGCCCGCGACCGAGGACCCGCGGATGGACGACGCAGGCCTCCGCAAACCCGATCCCGACTTCCGGCTGTCCTCGCTGCTGCGGCCGGTGCGCTGGATCCTGGCCGCGGTGGTCGTGTGCCTCGCGCTCGATTCGCTCGCGGGTGTGCTGTTCCCGTCGATCGTGAAGTTCGCCATCGACCACGGCGTGGTCCCCGACCGGCCGTCGGCGCTGTGGTGGGCGACCCTGGCGGGGGTCGCGCTGGTGGCCGCCAACTGGGCGGTGGTCGCGGTGATGACGGTGATCACCGCCCGTGCAGGCGAGAAGGTCCTCTACGGCCTGCGGGTGCGCAGCTACGCCCACCTGCAGCGGCTCGGACTCGACTACTACGAGCGCGAACTGTCCGGCCGGATCATGACCCGGATGACCACCGACGTCGACGCGCTGTCGTCGTTCCTCCAGACCGGCCTGTCCACCGCCGTGGTCAGCGTGCTCACCGTCGTCGGCATCTCGGTGGCGCTGCTGCTCACGGACGTCGTCCTCGCCCTCGTCGCCCTCGCCGTGGTGCCACCGCTGCTCGTCGCCACCCTGATCTTCCGGCGGGTGTCCTCCGTCGCGTACTCGGTCTCGCGTGAACGCATCTCCATCGTGAACGCCGATTTCCAGGAGAACATCGCAGGCCTACGCGCCGCCCAGGCGTATCGCCGCGAGGACTTCGCGGCGGAGCGCTTCGCGGAGCGGTCGGACAGCTACCGCCGCAGCCGGATGCGCTCGCAGCTCGCGATCTCGATCTTCTTCCCGTTCATCACGCTGCTCTCCGACCTGGCGCTCGCCGCCGTGGTGCTGGTCGGCGCCCGCGAGGTCGCAGCCGGTGACGCCACCGCGGGGACGCTCGTCGCGTTCGTCCTCTACCTCGGCCTGCTGTTCGGTCCGATCCAGCAGCTCTCGCAGGTGTTCGACGGCTATCAGCAGGCCAGCGTCGGCCTGAGCCGCATCGGTGACCTGCTGCGCACCTCTAGTTCCATCGAGACCGCGGCCCAATCCGACACCGTTCCCATCGAGGGCCACCTGCGCGGCGACGTCTCCTTCGGCGCGGTGAGCTTCCGCTACGGCGGCGCCGAACGGGATGCGCTGAGCGGGGTGGACCTGCGGATCGAGTCCGGGACCACCGTCGCGCTCGTCGGCAAGACCGGAGCGGGCAAGTCGACCGTGGTCAAGCTGCTCGCCCGGTTCTACGACCCGAGCACCGGTTCGGTCCGCGTCGACGACGTCGACCTGCGCGCCTACCCGCTGCACCGGTACCGCGGCCGCCTCGGCGTGGTCCCACAGGAGGCGCACCTGTTCTCGGGGGACGTGGCGAGCAACATCGCCTACGGCAGGCCCGACGCCACCCGCGACGAGATCGTGGCCGCGGCCCGCGCGGTCGGGGCGCTGCAGACCATCGCAGGCTTCCGGGGCGGGATGTTCCAGCCGATCGGGGAACGAGGCCAGGGCCTGTCGGCCGGGCAGCGACAGCTGATCGCCCTCGCCCGCGCCGAGCTGGTCGACCCCGACCTGCTGCTGCTCGACGAGGCCACCGCGACGCTCGACCCCGCGACCGAGCGGACCGTGCTGGAGGCGGGCCGGCTGCTCACCCGCCGCCGGACCGCGGTCATCGTGGCGCACCGCCTCGCGACCGCAGCGCAGGCCGACCTCGTGGTCGTGATCGACGACGGGCGGATCGTGGAGAGCGGTCGGCACGGCGAGCTGCGGCGTGCCGGTGGTCACTATGAGCGACTCTGGGATGCAGCGCAGAGCCAGGAAGGGAATAATTCGCGGGGACTAACCGTCATCGATAGTAGTGAACCCGGCGGCCTGAAGTGATGTACTTCACTCGGCGGGCGCCCGGTGCGCGCTCGTCACAGATGGGGTCTAGCCTCAGGTCTATCCGCGCTGATCTGGGACCAAGAGAGAAACGAGGCGAACACCTGCCGTGAGCAGCAGTTCTACGTCACAATTCGGACAGAACCAGTGGCTGGTCGACGAGATGTACCAGAGGTTCCAAAAGGACCCGGCATCCGTTGACGCGAGTTGGCACGAATTCCTCACCGATTACACGCCAGATGCTTCCGGCGCCGGCAACGGCGTGAGCACCCCCGTGGTGCCCGCTGCGCCGGCCCCGACGAACGGCACCGCCGCGCACGCCGCGACGAACGGCACGCCGCCGGCACCGGCCGCAGCCGCGCCGCCTGCCCCCGCACCGGCAGCCCCGGCCCCGGCCCCGGCGGCAGCTGCACCGGCAGCCCCGCCCGCGCCCGCAGCTCCCGCGCCCGCGGCCAAGCCCGCGCCCGCCGCCCCTTCCGCCGCGAAGCCCGCCGCCACCGCCTCCGAGCCCGACTCGAAGGTCCTGCGTGGCGCTGCCGCCGCGGTCGCGCGCAACATGTCCGCCTCGCTCGCGATCCCCACCGCCACCAGCGTGCGTGCCATCCCCGCGAAGCTGATGTTCGACAACCGGATCGTCATCAACAACCACCTCGCCCGCACGCGCGGTGGCAAGATCTCGTTCACCCACCTGCTCGGCTACGCGATCGTGCAGGCGGTCAAGGCGTTCCCGAACCTGAATCGGCACTTCGCCGAGATCGACGGCAAGCCGAACGTCGTCACCCCCGCGCACACGAACCTCGGTCTTGCGATCGACCTGCCCGGCAAGGACGGCAGCCGCGCGCTGGCCGTCGCCGCCATCAAGGGCACCGACGAGATGAACTTCGTGCAGTTCCACGGCGCGTACGAGGACATCGTCCGCCGTGCCCGCGACGGCAAGCTGACCGCCGACGACATGTCCGGCGTCACGATCTCGCTGACCAACCCCGGCGGCATCGGCACCGTGCACTCCGTGCCGCGCCTCATGCAGGGCCAGGGCGCGATCATCGGCGCGGGCGCGATGGAGTACCCGGCCGAGTTCCAGGGGTCGAGCAACGAGAAGATCGCCGAGATGGGCGTCGGCAAGCTGATGACGCTGACCTCGACCTACGATCACCGGATCATCCAGGGCGCCGAGTCCGGCGACTTCCTGCGCACCATCCACAACCTGCTGATCAGCGACGAGTTCTACGACGAGGTCTTCCACTCGCTGCACATCCCCTACGAGCCCGTGCGGTGGCGTCAGGACATCTCCGCGACGGACATCGACAAGAGCACCCGTGTGCTCGAGCTGATCGCGGCGTACCGCAACCGCGGACACCTGATGGCGGACACCGATCCGCTGCAGTTCGTCAAGGACAAGTTCCGCAGCCACCCCGACCTCGACGTCACCACCCACGACCTGACGCTGTGGGACCTCGACCGTCAGTTCAACGTCGGTGGCTTCCACGGCAAGCAGCGGATGAAGCTGCGCGACGTGCTGTCCATCCTGCGCGACGCGTACTGCAGGCACATCGGCGTCGAGTACACGCACATCCTCGACCCCAAGCAGCAGCAGTGGCTGCAGGAGCGCGTCGAGGCCAAGCACGTCAAGCCGACAGTCGCTCAGCAGAAGTACATCCTGAGCAAGCTGAACGCCGCCGAGGCCTTCGAGACCTTCCTGCAGACCAAGTACGTCGGCCAGAAGCGGTTCTCGCTCGAGGGCGCCGAGTCGGTCATCCCGATGATGGATGCCGTCATCGACCAGAGCGCCGAGCACGAGCTCGACGAGGTCGTCATCGGCATGCCGCACCGCGGTCGCCTCAACGTGCTCGCCAACATCGTCGGCAAGCCGTACTCGAAGATCTTCACCGAGTTCGAGGGCAACATGAACCCGGCGGCCGCGCACGGCTCCGGCGACGTGAAGTACCACCTCGGCGCCGAGGGCACCTACATCCAGATGTTCGGCGACAACGACATCAAGGTCTCGCTCACCGCGAACCCGTCGCACCTCGAGGCCGTCGACCCGGTCCTCGAGGGCCTCGTCCGCGCCAAGCAGGACATCCTCGACAAGGGCGAGGAAGGCTTCACCGTGCTGCCGCTGATGCTGCACGGCGACGCCGCCTTCGCCGGTCAGGGCGTGGTCGCGGAGACGCTGAACCTGTCGCTGCTGCGCGGCTACCGCACCGGTGGCACCGTGCACATCGTCGTCAACAACCAGGTCGGCTTCACCACCGCCCCTGAGCACTCGCGCTCCTCGGAGTACTGCACCGACGTCGCGAAGATGATCGCCGCGCCGGTCTTCCACGTGAACGGCGACGACCCCGAGGCCTGTGTCTGGGTCGCGCAGCTCGCCGTCGACTACCGCGAGGAGTTCGGCAAGGACGTCGTCATCGACATGATCTGCTACCGCCGCCGCGGCCACAACGAGGGCGACGACCCGTCGATGACCCAGCCAGCGATGTACGACCTGATCGACACCAAGCGCAGCGTCCGCAAGAGCTACACCGAGGCCCTGATCGGCCGTGGCGACATCTCGCTCAAGGAAGCGGAAGACGCGCTGCGTGACTACCAGGGTCAGCTGGAGCGGGTGTTCAACGAGGTCCGCGAGCTGGAGAAGTTCAAGCCGGAACCGTCGGAGTCGGTCGAGCTCGACCAGACCCCGCCCGCGCGCCTGACCACTGCCGTCGACCAGGCCGTCCTCGAGCGGATCGGCGAGGCGTTCGTCAACGTGCCCGAGGGCTTCACGGTGCACCCGCGCGTCAAGCCGGTCATCGAGAAGCGCCAGGAGATGTCCCGCGACGGCAAGATCGACTGGGCGTACGCGGAGCTGCTCGCGTTCGGTTCGCTGGTCGAGCAGGGCGCCCTGGTGCGCCTGACCGGTCAGGACTCGCGTCGCGGCACGTTCACCCAGCGCCATTCGGTGCTCATCGACCGCAAGACCGGCGACGAGTACAACCCGATCGCGGCCATCGCGGCGAACGCGGGCAACGGCGGCAAGTTCATGGTCTACGACTCGGCGCTGACCGAGTACGCCGGCGTGGGCTTCGAGTACGGCTACTCGGTGGGCAACCCCGACGCGCTGGTGCTGTGGGAGGCGCAGTTCGGCGACTTCGTCAACGGCGCGCAGACCATCATCGACGAGTTCATCTCCTCCGGTGAGGCCAAGTGGGGCCAGCTCTCGGATGTCGTGCTGCTGCTGCCGCACGGCCACGAGGGCCAGGGCCCTGACCACACCTCGGGCCGCATCGAGCGCTTCCTCCAGCTGTGCGCGGAGGGCTCGATGACCGTGGCGGTGCCGTCCACCCCGGCGTCGTACTTCCACCTGCTGCGTCGTCACCACCTCGACGGCATCCGACGCCCGCTGGTGGTCTTCACGCCGAAGTCGATGCTGCGCAACAAGGCTGCGGTCAGCGACCTCGCGGACTTCACCACCGGCAAGTTCCGCTCGGTGTTCGAGGAGCCGGAGTACGAGACCGGCGGCGGCGAGCGCGCCAAGGTCAAGCGCGTCCTGCTGGTCAGCGGAAAGCTGTACTGGGAGTTGCTGGCCCGCAAGCAGAAGGACAACCGCGAGGACATCGCGATCGTGCGCATCGAGCAGCTGTACCCGCTGCCGAGCCGCCGCCTGCGCGAGACCCTCGACCGGTACCCGAACGCGACCGAGTTCCGTTGGGTCCAGGAGGAACCGGCGAACCAGGGTGCCTGGCCGCTGTTCGGCCTGGCGCTGCCGGAGCTGATCCCCGACAAGCTGACCGGGATCAAGCGGATCTCCCGCCGCGCCATGTCGGCCCCGTCCTCGGGCTCGAGCAAGGTGCACGCCGTCGAGCAGCAGGAGATCATCGACGAGGCGTTCAAGCCGATCGCGTAGCTTGACCGCACCCGTGCTGCCACTGAGCCGGGTCGAGTTCACTCGCAGGAGTGGATTCGACCCGGCTTCGTGGTATCTCGACCTGCCCGCGATCGGCGAACTGTGCCGGGACGGGCTCGATTTCACCAGCCCGGTGACCGTCGTCGTCGGCGAGAACGGCGTCGGCAAGTCGACCCTGGTCGAGGCCATCGCGGGCGCCTGGCAGGGTGGATTCCGCGGCGCCCAGGACCGGCTCTGGTCGGCGGGCGGCAGCGCGGAGGACACCGACCTGCCCCGCCACCTGACCTGCGTCGGGTCGCAGCCGAGACCGTACGGCGGCTGCTTCCTGCGGGCCGAGTCCATGCACTCGCTCTTCGACCGGGCCGACGCCGATCGTGTCCGGGACACCGACCAGGGACTCAACGAGCTCTCCCACGGCCAGTCGTTCCTGCGCTACGTGGCGGACCGGCCGATCGGAGTCGGCCTGTGGATCCTGGACGAGCCGGAGGCCGCGCTCTCGTTCCAGTCCTGCCTGGCGCTGCTCGGGGTGATCAAGGACCTGGCGGCCGAGGGCTCCCAGGTGATCATGGCCACCCACTCCCCCGTGCTTGCCGCCTGTCCCGGCGCCGAGATCTGGGAGCTGACCGACGGCGGCATCGAGTACCCGCAGTGGGACGAGCTCGAGCTGGTCCGGAACTGGCGCTCATTCCTGGACGGCCCCGACCGGTTCCTGCGGCACCTGTGACGCGGGCGTCCGTGCTGCTCACAACGAACAATCAAAACTCGACCCTCGCCGTCGACTCACCCCGGTTCCGCCCTTCGTCCGCTGCTCCTATTCTTGATGGGTATCGATGTCCCGGTACGCGGCAGACGGGCTGGGTGTTTGCACGCGCAGGCGAGGTTGGTGTTCGCCGAGAGAGCCCATCCGTCTTCTCCGATTGCCGCGAACCCTTGAGTCGCTGGGTTGCGGCAGGGGCAGATGTCGATGTGCTCGGGTCTCGCCTCTCTGACTCGAAGGAGGCTGAAGATGAGTCAGCCAACTGTGGACCCCACCTTCTATCGCACTGCATCCGAGGCAGCCGCCGCCCCGCCGGAGCAACTGGCCTACGTCGTCGCTTTCGATCGCGCGGGGGAAAAGCCTGACGCTCTGACCGTGATCGACGTGGACCCCGGCTCGGACGCATACGGCAGGGTGGTGGGCTGGACCGAGGTTCCTGACCGAGGCAACGAGCTGCACCACTTCGGCTGGAACGCCTGTAGCAGCGCGCTGAAACACGAGGGTCACCAGATGGAGGGTTTGGCCCGCCGGTACCTGATAGTGCCGGGTCTGCGGTCATCGTCCCTGTACATATTCGACACCCAACCCGACCCGCGGCTGCCCACCCTCACCAAGGTCGTGGACAGCGCCGAGCTCGCGGCGAAGGCCGGCTACTCCCGACCACACACGTTGCACTGCGGGCCGGACGGCGTGTTCATGACGTGTCTCGGCAGCGCACACGGATCGGACGGACCGGGCGGGATAGCGCTGCTCGATCACGACACATTCGAGGTGCTCCGGCAGTGGGAGACCGACCGCGGCCCGCAGTACCTCGCGTACGACGCCTGGTGGCATCTCAACCAGAACACCCTGATCAGCAGCGAGTGGGGCACGCCGTCGATGATCGAGGGCGGGCTGGTACCAGAGCTGTTGCTGGCGAACAAGTATGGCCACGCGATCCACTTCTGGGACCTCGCCACCGGCGAGCACCAGCAGCGGGTGGATCTCGGCGCGCATCACCAGATGCCGCTCGAGCTGCGCCCGTCGCATGACCCGGGCGCCACCTGGGGGTTCCTCGGCGTCGTGATCTCGACTGAGGATCTGTCGGCATCAGTGTGGCGTTGGCACCGTGACGACGGCAACTGGGCAGTGGACAAGGTGATCACGATCCCAGCCGAGCCGGCCGATCCCGAACTGCTGCCGCCTGCCCTGAAGCCGTTCGGCGCGGTGCCGCCCCTGGTCAGCGACATCGACCTGTCGGTCGATGACAAGTTCCTCTACGTATCCTGTTGGGGTACAGGCGAGCTCAAGCAGTTCGACGTGCACGACCCTGCCGCCCCGAAAGAGACCGGGTCCATCCGGCTCGGCGGGATCGTCGCCAAGACTGCTCATCCGGCGGCTCCGAACCAGCCGTTGTCCGGTGGTCCACAAATGGTCGAGATCAGCCGCGACGGTAAGCGGGTTTACCTCACCAACTCCCTCTACGGTTCTTGGGACGACCAGTTCTACCCGAACGGAGTTGGTGCCTGGATGGCCGAGATGCACACCGTTCCCAGCGGCGGCATGACCATCGATGAGGCCTTCTTCCCGCACGACGAGGACTTCCGGGGACTGCGGGTGCACCAGGTTCGCCTTCAGGGCGGCGACGCATCCTCGGATTCATACTGCTACCGGTAGCGGTACGCCTCGCGCTGCTCGGCTAACCGCGAAGTCCTGAGACAGCGCACACCCGAGCTCGGTACCGGTCACGCACAGTTGCCAGACCGATCGCCGTCGCGGCGACCAATACGCTCACCCCGACCACGGTGAGCAGGTCGGGTGCGGTCAGCGGCTGGCCGCGCAGCGCCTGCCAGGTCAGCAGCGCCAGCAGGCCCGTGTATCCACCGGCGAGCACACCCATCACCGCGGTTCGCGCGCCCTCCGCCCGGAGCCACGGGACGCGCGGAGCGAGCGCCGCCAGGACGACCGCCGCCAGCAGCAGCACCTGCAGCGCGTGCAGCCCCACGAAGTGCGGGATGCGCAGGTCCCCACCGGTGGTGCTCCAGTTGGTGATCGGCATGCCGGGACGATCGTCGGTCGCTCCGACGGTGTGCCCCGCACCGAGCTCGACCACGCGACCGTTCGCATCGCGCGCCGACTGCTCGCCCTGGAAGCCCACCAGGTAGGCGATCGCCATCCCTGCCAGCGCGAGCCACAGCCCGGCCTTGACGGCCCGGGTGGTCGGACCGTCGGCCAGCCGCTGGCGCAGCAGGATCACGGCGATCACGAGATTGGCGGCGAACAGTCCGAGGACGCCGTACATGAAGATCGTCTGCCCCACCGAGTTGACGATGTCGTCGGACTTGTTGAAATGGCTGAAGGTTCCGCGTGCCGCCTGAATGGCGATGAAGGCGACGTCGGCGAGGCCTGCCACCACGAAGACGAGAGCCAACCGGCGAGTCCAGCGACTTCCCCTGTGCGGCAGGTTCAGCAGCCACGCCAGGGTGGCGCCGTAGAGGACGAAGGCGATCGCGAACTTGAACGGTTTGACCCAGACCGAGACACCGAGCAGCGTGCGGTCGTCGACGACAATTCCGACCGCGCTGACGCACGCGAGCAACATCATCGCGGCGACCATCACCATGAGGGGCCGCTGACGGGCGAGCATGGGGCGGACCTGCGATCCGAGGATGTCCATGCACCGACGGTATGGACGCGAGGCCGATCGGCGCGTCCCGCTGCGGAGTGAGATCGGGTCCCATACCCAGGTATTAGGGGACGCGGCTAGATCTCATAGGAGATGTTCCCCATCATGCCCGAATCCTGATGAAAGCTGTTGTGACAGTGGTAGGCCCACACCCCAGGGTTGTCGGCGTCGAAGTCGGTCGCCATCGTGCTCCTCGGCAGCACGATGACGGTGTCCTTGCGCGCGCCCGACTCGGCGAGCTGAAAGGTGTGGCCGTGCAGGTGCATGGGGTGCCACATATCGGTGTCGTTGCGCCAGTTGATCCGTACCCGCTCACCGCTGCGCACCCCGAATCGGTTCGACTCGACGCTGCTCGGGTCGAAGGGGACGCCGTCGATGCTCCAGGTGTACGGACTCATCGACCCCGTCAGCCGGATGTCGAGGGCGCGGGTGACCTCGCGGCGCGGGAGCCGGTCGGCCTCCGTCGCCGACATGTCCCACGCCATCGGGATCCGTCCGTCCAGTTCTGCCACCGGCGCGTCCGCGGGCGGGCGCTCGCCGGGGCCGGTGCGGACGATCGCCAGCGCTCGGGCGTTCTTTCCCTCCGCGGAGGCGACGAGGGGGAACACCCCGTCCTCCAACGTGACCAGGGCGTCGTACCGCTCGCCCATCCCCAGCAGCAGGGCATCGGCCCGCACCGGCTCGATCGGGTAGCCGTCGGCGTGGGTCACCGTGAGCTCGTGTCCGCCGAGCGCCACCCGGAATGCGGTGTCGGCGCCCGCGTTGACGATGCGCAGCCGGGCCCGGTCGCCCGGCTTCCCTGCGAACTGCGGCGGATCGGCGGGGATCTTGCCGTTCACCAGGTAATACGGGTACTTCACGTCGCCTGCGTCGCCGCCGAGCAGCGCGCTGGTTCCGTCGGTGAGCATGTACTGCGGCCCGGCCATGCCGGGCATCCCGGTCATGCCGGGCATCCCGCTCATGCCTCCCATCCCGGTCGTCAGTTCGCGGTAGACGTCGTCGGGTGTGCCCGTGACCCCGTCCATCCAGTCCTTGAGGAAGACCGTCCATTCGTGGTCGTAGCGCAGGCCCTCGTTCGGGTCCTCGATGATGAGCGGTCCGGACAGTCCCCGGTCGAGCTGCAACCCGGAATGCGAGTGGTACCAATACGTTCCCGGGTCCGGCATCATCGCCTCGTAGACGAACGTCTGCCCCGGCCCTATGGGCGGTTGGGTGAGAACAGGGACACCGTCCATGTCGTTCCGGATCGCGATGCCGTGCCAGTGGATCGTCGTGCCGACCGGCAGGGCGTTGGCCACCTCGGCGCGCAGTCGCTCGCCCGCCTTCAGCCTGATCTCGGGGCCCACCGCGACGTCACCGAACGCCCAGGTGTTCGCCGCGACGCCGCCCAGGTCCACGGTCACCGGCCTGGCCGACAGGGCCATCGGGACCACCGACGCGGAACGAGCAAGCGCCCGATCGCGCGCCGCGATCTCGGGGTCGGCGGGGGTGATGAAGCGCGGCTGCGGGGGTGAACTCGCGCACGCCACGGCGAGGCCGCCCGACACCGTGGCCGCGGCGGCGTACTTCAGGAAGACCCTGCGTGACACGGCATCCATCGCGGCACCCTCCGCTGAGAACAGCGACAAGTTTAGCCCCGATGAGCAGGCCGGCCGCTACGCGCCCATCAGCGCCGCCGCCGTCTCCGAGCTCAGCGCGACAGCGGGCAGGGCGGTGACGATCAGGTCGATCAGTTCCTCGCGGGTGATCTCGGGATCCTTGAGCCAGCTGATCGTTGCCTCCTCGACGAACGCGATCCAACCGCGGACCGCGAGGGTGATCCGGGGTCCCGGTTCGATGCCGAGCTTGGGGAGCTGCAGGCCGATCCGCTCGGCCATCGTCGCGCGGGTCCGTTCGAACTCGTCCCGCATCTCCGGGTCCCCGCTCGCGGTGCCGCGGAGCAGCGAGACGTAGGTGTTCCGGTTCTCCGAGACGTAGTCGATGTAGGAGGTGATCGCCGACCTGAGGATCTCGAGCGGCTCGAGGCTGAGGTCGGGTTCGGTGTGGGCGAGCATCTCGACGTTGGTGTGGCGCACGATGGCGAGATGGAAGTCGTGCTTGGACGCAAAATAGTGGAAGAGCAGTCCCCGAGAGACGCCGGCCTGGTCCGCGATCTCCTCGACCGAGATCTGTTCGAGGGGTCGCTCCGCGAGCATGCGTGCGCCCAGGTCGATGAGTTGAGCGCGCCTCTCCTCCGGGCTGAGCCGGGTGCGCTTGGTGACCGCCATGGCCATCAGCTTACTGAATTGTCGTCAATAAGCTATTGACTGCGACTCAACAAGCCCCTACTGTGTGGTACATGAGTCTTCCAGTTACAGATACCGCCGTGAAGCCGGGTGGAACTCCGCGACACGTCGACACGCTGATCATCGGCAGTGGCTTCGCGGGTCTGGGCGCCGCGATCAAGCTGGTTCAAGAGGGCAAGCGGGACTTCGTCGTCCTCGAGCGCGGCAGTGAGGTCGGCGGCACCTGGCGCGACAACACCTACCCCGGCGCGGCCTGCGACGTCCCGTCGCATCTGTACTCGTACTCCTTCGCGCTGAACCCGAACTGGACCCGGTCGTTCTCCAAGCAGCCGGAGATCCAGAACTACATCAGCTCGGTCGCGCGCAAGTACAACGTGCTCGACAAGCACGTCTTCAACTGCGAGGTCCAGGAGGCACGCTGGAACGAGGTCAACGCGCGCTGGGAGGTGCAGACCTCCCAGGGTGCGTTCACCGCCAAGATCGTGATCTCGGCCGTCGGCGCACTGTGCGAGCCGTCGCTGCCCGACATCAAGGGCATCGACGGCTTCGAGGGCGAGATCTTCCACTCCGCCCGCTGGAACCACGACGCCGACCTGACCGGCAAGCGCATCGCCGTGATCGGCACCGGCGCCTCCGCCATCCAGATCGTCCCCCAACTCGCCGCCAAGGCAGGCCGGCTCGACGTCTACCAGCGCACGGCGCCGTGGGTGCTGCCCCGCGCGGACCGCGAGTACACGACGCTCGAGAAGCTCGCGTTCAAGTACGTGCCCGGGTTCCAGAAGCTCTCCCGCACCGGCATCTACTGGATGCGCGAGACCCAGGTCGTCGGCCTGGCCAAGGCACCGATCTTCATGAAGCCGCTGCAGTTCGCGGCCGAACGCCACCTGCGCATGCAGATCAAGGACCGGGACCTGCGCAAGAAGGTCACCCCGAACTTCCAGATCGGCTGCAAGCGAATGCTGATCTCCAACAACTACTACCCCGCGCTGACCCAGCCGAACGTCGACCTGGTCACCGACGGCATCGCGGAGGTCACGGCCAACGGCATCGTCGACCGCAACGGCGCCACCCGCGAGGTCGACGCGATCGTGGTGGCCACCGGCTTCCACGTGACCGACTCCCCCACCTTCGCCGGGATCATCGGCAAGGACGGCCGCTCCGCCGCGGAGGTCTTCGAGGCCAGCGGGCAGCAGGGCTACAAGGGATCAGCGATCGCCAACTTCCCCAACATGTTCTTCCTCGTCGGCCCGAACACCGGCCTCGGCCACACGTCGATGGTCTTCATGATCGAGTCGCAGCTCAACTACGTCGTCGACGCGATCAACACCATCGAGCGCAACGGCATCGGGACGATCGAGGTCCGCCAGGACGCGCAGGACGCATACAACAAGGACCTGCAGGACAAGCTCGCGCAGAGCGTCTGGAACAACGGCGGGTGCGCCAGCTGGTACCTCGACAAGCACGGCAACAACACCACGCTGTGGCCGGGCTTCACCTTCCAGTTCCGTAACGCGACAAAGAAGTTCGACCTCGCCGCCTACCGCAGCGTGGCCACCAGGGACCTGCCCGGGATCACCGGCGACGAGATCGCCGCCGAGATCGAGCGCGGCAGCGCCCTTGTTGTCGGCACCGCTGACGACGATGACGAGAAGGTTGTTGCACAGTGAGCGATTTCGCAGGCAAGGTCGTTGTCATCACCGGAGCGGGGTCCGGCATCGGTCGCGCGCTCGCGCTGAACCTGGCCGAGAAGGGCGCCCGGCTCGCGCTCTCCGACTTCGACAGCGTCGGACTGGCCGAGACCGTCCGCCAGGTCGAGGCCCTCGGCGCCGAGGTCAGGTCCGATCACCTGGACGTGACCCAGCGCGAGGCCGTGCTGCAGTACGCCGAGACGATCGCCGCGCACTTCGGCAAGGTCAACCAGATCTACAACAACGCAGGCATCGCGTACCACGGCGAGTTCGAGAAGTCCGAGTTCAAGGACATCGAGAAGATCATGGACGTGGACTTCTGGGGAGTCGTCAACGGCACCAAGGCATTCCTGCCGCACCTGGTCGCGTCCGGCGACGGGCACGTTGTGAACGTCTCCAGCCTGTTCGGCCTGCTCTCGATGCCCGGCCAGTCCGCCTACAACTCCGCGAAGTTCGCGGTCCGCGGCTTCACCGAGTCGCTGCGGCAGGAGATGCTGATCGCCAAGCACCCGGTCAAGGTGACCTGCGTGCACCCCGGCGGCATCAAGACCGCCATCGCCCGCAACGCGACCGCGGGGCCGGGCGAGGACCTCGCGGTCTTCGCCGAGTTCTTCGACAAGAAACTGGCGCGCACCACGCCCGAGCAGGCCGCGAAGGTCATCGTGAACGGCGTGCAGAAGGGCAGGGCGCGGGTGCTCATCGGCGCCGACGCCAAGTTCCTCGACGCCTGGGTCCGTCTGGTCGGCTCGAGCTATCAGCGCGTGGTCGCCGAGATCGCCGGCCGCGTGATGCCGAAGGGGAAGTAGCCCAGTGGTGTTCCTACCCCGACCGCTGGTCGCCGCGAATCTCGGCGCGTTCTACCGGGTGGCCCTGCACGCGAAGATGCCGGTGCCTGCGGCGCGCGCCCTGCTCGACGCCGGTTCCCCGCTGCAGCGGCTCCCCCGCGACACCGTCGTGCGGGAGCTGACCCTGGCCGGCCGCAGGGCCGAGCGAATCACGGTCGGGGCCAGCGAGCGCCGCACCGCCGTGCTCTACCTGCACGGCGGTGGCTACACCCTCGGATCGCTCGCCACCCACCGGTCACTGGCCGCGTACCTGGCACGCGAGTCGGGGGCAGCGGTGTACCTGCTCGACTACCGCCTCGCCCCGGAGAATCCGTACCCGGCCGGGCTGGAGGACGCGGTCGACGCGTACCTCGAGCTGCTGGTCGAGCACGGATACACCGCCGATCGGGTTGCCATCGCAGGGGATTCGGCGGGCGGCGGACTCTCGCTGGCCACCGCGCGCCGCCTGATCGACACGCACGACGTGCGACCGGCCGCCCTTGCGCTGATCGCCCCGTGGGTCGATCCCGGCGCCCGCAACGCCCCGAAGGATCGCGATCTCGTGATCAACACGGCGTGGTCGTTCATCGCGGCCGAGGCCTACCTCGGCGGCGGCGACCCCGCCGATCCGGGATACGCGCCGCTGCAGGGCGACATGGCCGGGCTACCGCCGACCATCGTGCACGTCGGCACGTCCGAGGTGCTCTACCCGCAGGTGGTGGAGCTGGTGGACAAGCTGCGGGCCGCGGGCGTCACGGTCGAGTTCACCGAGTACCCACGGCTGTGGCACGTCGCGCACCTGCAGGCGTCGATCCTGCGGGAGGCGAACGACGCCGTGCGTGAGCTCGGTGGGTTCCTGCGCACGACGCTCGACCGCACCGAGGTCTAGCTCACCCGTCGAACGGGTGGTTACCGGGACGATCGCTGAGAGGCGAACCCGGTAACCACCCGTTCGTGCGTCACCGCCCCAGCCGTCTACCTTCGGCGCCTGCGCACGGCGACCCAGCCGATGAGCGCGCCGCACAACACGACTCCGGCCACCGCCACCGCGATCACGGAGGTCGACGAACTCGAGTCCGCGGCGCCCACCTCGCCTGCCGCCTCGACCACCACGGTGTCGGCGGCAGGACCGCCGGCGGACGGGGAGCCGACGGCCTGCGTCGTGGCGTTCTCGCCGAAGATCCCGTTCGCAACCCCGGACGAGTACGAGGGACCGTCCTCACGCGTCCCCCCGACAGTCAGGTCGAGCCGGATCGGCACCGGATGCTTCTCGCCCTCCGCCGCAGTCGAGCCCACCTTGACCGCGATGTAGTACGACCCGGCCACGGCTTCCTTGCGGGTGTCGAGGACATCGGAGGTGCGGTTGTTGTAGCGGATCGGCACGGTGGCGAATGCCCCGTTCGACGGCAACGTCCGGTCGGTGCCGGTGTACGCCCCGGTGTCCAAGTCGATCTCCTCGCGGGACGGGGAGTACACGGCGGTTTGGATGTTCGAGACGTTCTCCACACCTCGGCCGCCATTCGCCCCGTATTGCACCCGATACGCGAGCCCCTGCCCCCAATCCAGCGGGACCCGGTAGAACACGAACTCGCCCGGCTGAAGCGTGTCGGTGTACCGACCACTGCCGTCGAGCTCGGTGGCCACGTTGAAGGACCCGCCGCCGACGACCGGGGTACCCGGACCGGTGGGCTCGGTGAAGGCGGTCGGCGGTGCCACCGCGATCGGCCCGGGATCGGTTGCGGCGGGCTCGATTCCGACGAGCAGTTCGATCGGCAACCGTTCCGGCACACCGTGGGACACCGTGGCCCAGGTCGGCGCGAAGTAGTAGCGTCCGCCGCCCCTGCACTTGTCGGCACCACTGCCGTCGTCCGCGCGCTTCTCGGTCGCCCCGTCGAAGGTCTCGGCCACCGTCAGCGCCGCACCGTCGCTCGAACTCGTCACCTGTTCGAACACGAACTCGTTACAGTCTCGGCCGTCCCTGCCGTAAACACGCACGTTGAGAACATTCATGTCCTCGGTGCTCGAGATGTCGGGTAGACGGGGAAAGGAGATGGTGCCGCTGAAATAGGCGGTGGCCCCGTCGGGGACGTCGACCGCGTAGTAACGCGTCTCCTTCTGCCCCATGGTGTCCAGGTATTGACCAGGTGTCGCCACCGGGGCGTTGTCGTACGTGGGCGTCCCGGTGATCGGTGTCCCGGCCGCCTTGTAGTTGCGGAGCGCGGCGGCGGTGACCCGGGGCAGCGTCCGCTCCAGCGCGGGTCCGTCGGCGGCGTCGGTGTAGGTGCCGCCGGTGGCCTGCGCCATGCAGGTGAGCTGGGCGCGGGCCTTGCCGTCCACCGCGAAGCCGATCGCGTGCATCACCAGATCGACGCCCTGCTGCTTCAATTCCCTGGCGACCTCACACGGATCCGGTGGGGAACAGGTGTCGTCGCCGTCGGAGACGAGCACGATCGACCGCGGTCCCGAGTCAGGGAGGGCGGCGGCCGCCTGGCGCAATGCGGTGCCCATCGGCGTCCACCCGCTCGCCTTGATGCCGTCGACCGCGCTGATCAGCGCGGCACTGTCGAGGGTGTCGGGCTGGTGCAGCACTTGCACGTCACGACATCCCGCTGGCTTGTCCGCTTCGGCGTTTCCGGTGCCGGTGCCGTACACCGTCAGCCCTACCTTCGATTCGGCAGGCGCAGCGCCGGCAAAGGTACGGACGGCCGTCTTCGCGGCATCCATCATCGTGCCCGCCGGATCCGGACGCTGCATGGATCCGGACGCGTCGAGGATGAGCATGGTCGGCGCGTACTCCGGAGCCGAATCCGAGCTCTCCTGCGCTTGGGCCAGTGGTGCGGCAATCGAGAGGCCGATCAGGGCTAGAGCCAGCCCTGCGATCAGCTTGGTCGGTAACTCGGCAATCCTCGGCATTGGCCCCCGCCTGCTTCGTGTGCTCTGCTGCGTCGAGGTTCGACATTACAGACGCGATTCGGGTGGCCACATTGCCCACCGATCACCGGCAGAGCCGGTCCCCCTGGTTACCGGATTCGCTTCTGCGGCAGCTCACTACTCGCATGGGATCCTCCTCAACGCGCGGCGAGCCATTCGTCCGCCGCCTGCGCCGGGGTGAGCTCGCCGACGCGAACCCGCTCCACCATCGCAGCGAGGTCGGCCGAGGTCAGCTCGCCCGCAACGACGTTGAGCGCCTTGACCTGATCCTCGGTGAGCACCCCGCTGCGCATGAGAGGCACCACGTTCTCGGCCGTCGCATCACCCTCGGTCTTCACCTCGGCGTCGCTGTAATCGGATACCGAGAGCCCCTCCGGCAGAGACCTGTTCAGCTCCTCGAACACCTCATCGGGATCGGTGAGCGTCGAGTCCGGCTGAAAGAAGTGCAGGAGCTGCCCGGTGAAGTCCGGCACCACCGTGATGTCCGCCGTCCCGAGATCCTCCACATACTGCGCCCGCGTCTCCGCGGCACCCTCCTCGACCGGGGATCCGGTGCCGCGCAGGATCTCCGCGTAGATCCCCGCAACCACCTGCGACTCGGCACTCTCTCCCGACCCGACGGTGATCGCCGCAGGGGCCTGCGCCTCGTCGAGGCGGGAGTTGTCCACCGTGCATCCGGTGAGCGCGAACACCACGGCCGTAGACATCACCGTCCCCGCGGCCTTCCTCCACCGAGCCGTCATGGCGCGCCACGCTCCTCTCCTCACCCAGCGAATGTCCTCCCTATCGTTACACTCGGTGGCCAGCACCATCTCGAGCGGCCGAGAGATCCGGCTTGTTGACGCCGCAGCAACCAGTCCGAAGGGGACGGGTGCTAACGCCGGAACCGATGGAAGGACGCCATGAGGTTCTCAGCTCGCCGCTCCGCCCGCCCGATCGCCGTCGCCGCGGCGGTCACCGCCCTCACGGTCCTGACCGCATGCGGCAACTCCGACCCGCTCAGCAGCGGCGGTGGCACCGGCTCGGACCCGAACGCGATCATCGTCGGGTCGGCGAATTTCCCCGAGTCCGAGACCGTGGCGAACATCTACGCGGAGGCCCTGCGTGCCAACGGCTTCGACGTGCAGACCAAGCTGAACATCGGCAGCAGGGAGACCTACATCCCCGCGGTCAAGGACGGATCCATCGACGTGATCCCGGACTACACGGGCAACCTGCTGCAGTACCTCGACAAGGACACGACCGCCACCAGCGCCGCCGAGGTGAACGCGGCCCTGCCCGCGGCACTCGGCCCCGACCTGGCGATCACCACGCCCGCGCCCGGCGAGGACAAGGACGCGGTGGTCGTGACCCGCGAGACCGCCGACAAGTGGCAACTGACCTCGATCGGGGACCTGGCGCCCCACTCCGCCGAAGTGAAGTTCGGCGCACCCGCCGAGTTCCAGGAGCGCGCGGGAGGGCTGCCCGGCCTCGAGGCCGACTACGGCCTCGTCATCAGCCCGCAGAACTTCGTGCCGATCGCGGACGGCGGCGGACCGGCCACGGTCGCCGCCCTCTCCTCCGGCCAGGTCACCGCGGCGAACATCTTCACCACCTCGCCCGCGATCGCCAAGAACAACTTCGTGGTCCTCGCGGACCCGAAGAACAACTTCGCGGCGCAGAACGTGGTCCCGGTCCTGCGGGCGAACAAGCAGTCCGAGAAGCTCGCGGCGGTCCTGGACGCGGTGTCGGCCAAGCTGACCACCGAGGAGCTCATCGCCCTGAACACCTCGGTGTCCGGCGACTCGAAGACCGAACCGGACGCAGCCGCCACCGAGTGGGTGTCGGCGCAGGGGCTCGACAAGCCGGTGTCCTAGGCGGCCGGCCTTGATCACCTTCGAGTCGGTCACCAAGCGCTACCCGGACGGCACCACCGCGGTCGACAACCTCGACCTGGTCATCGAGCCCGAGTCCTTCACCGTGTTCGTCGGACCGTCGGGCTGCGGCAAGACGACGTCCATGCGGATGATCAACCGGATGATCACGCCCACCGCCGGCAAGGTGATCGTGAACGGCCAGGACGTCACCCGCACCGACGCGGTCAAGCTGCGCCTCGGCATCGGCTACGTGATCCAGAGCGCGGGCCTGCTGCCGCACCGGACCGTGATCGACAACGTGGCCACCGTGCCTGTGCTGCGCGGCGATTCGCGGCGCGCGGCCCGCAGGGCGGCGCTCGAGGTGCTCGAACGGGTCGGGCTCGACCCCGCGCTGGCCACCCGATACCCCTCCCAGCTCTCCGGCGGCCAGCAGCAGCGCGTCGGCGTCGCAAGGGCCCTTGCGGCCGATCCGCCGATCCTGCTGATGGACGAGCCGTTCAGCGCGGTCGATCCGGTGGTCCGCGAGGACCTGCAGGCCGAGATGCAGCGCCTGCAGGCGCAACTGCGCAAGACCATCGTGTTCGTCACCCACGACATCGACGAGGCGGTCCGGCTCGGCGATCGCGTCGCGGTGTTCGGCCCACACGGCCTGCTCCAGCAATATGCCGATCCCCAAACCGTACTCGCCTCCCCCGCAACGGATTTCGTTGCGGATTTCGTGGGACGCGATCGCGGATATCGCGGGCTGTCGTTCCGGCCCGCCGACGAGGTGCCGGTGCACGCGGTCCGCACCGCCGTCGAATCCGAGCTCGCCGCGCTGCGACTCGACCAGGGCGAGTGGGTGCTCGTGGTCACCGAGGACGGGGCGCCCCGCGGCTGGATCGACGTCACCGGAGTCGAGGGCATCCGGGCGGGCAACACCCTGGTCGACAGCACATCCGCGGGTGGCTCGCTGTTCACGAGGGGCGGGGACCTGCGGCAGGCGCTGGACGCCGCGATCTCGTCGCCGTCGGGAATCGGCGTCGTGGTGGACGAATCCGGCTCGGTCGTGGGCGGGGTCAACGGATCCGAGGTGATCCGCAAGCTCGCGGACCAGCGGCAGGCCGAGGACCAGGCCAGGAACCGGCACTTCTTCAACGGCGAGACGGCCGGCTGATGCGCTGGCTGATCGACAACTTCTCGCAGGTTGTCGACCTCGCGAAGACACACCTCTACCTGGCACTGCTGCCGCTGCTGATCGGGCTGCTGATCGCGGTGCCCGTCGGCATCGCCATCCGGAATGTCGCGTGGCTGCGCAAGACCACCATGACGCTCGCCTCGCTCGCGTTCACGATCCCCTCGCTGGCGCTGTTCGTCACCATCCCGCCCCTGCTCGGGCTGAACATTCTCGACGAGATGAACGTGGTGATCGCGCTGTCGATCTACTCGACCGCGCTGCTGGTGCGCGCCGTGCCCGAGGCCCTCGACTCGGTTCCCGCATCGGTGATCGACTCGGCAACCGCGATGGGCTTCACGCCGCTGCGGCGCGCGCTGACCGTCGAACTGCCGCTTGCCGTCCCGGTACTGATCTCCAGCATCCGGGTCGTCGCCGTCACCAACATCTCGCTGGTCTCGGTCGGCTCGCTGATCGGCATCGGCGGGCTCGGCGAACTGTTCACCAAGGGCTACCAGCGCGACTACCCGGACCAGATCATGGCGGGGCTCATCGCGATCGTCTTCCTGGCGTTGGTGATCGACGGCCTGCTCTACGTCGCTGGCCGCGTGCTGACGCCGTGGACCAGGACCGCCCGCAGCCGCAAGGCCGAAGAACCGGCCGCGGTCCTGCGCGCGACGGAGGGCCCCGCATGAACCTCTTCGGCGCCGCCTTCGACTACATCGCCGACCCGTCGAGCTGGTCCGGCCCGACGGGCATCGGCGCCCGCATCGTCGAACACCTCTGGTACAGCCTGCTCGCGGTGGCCATCTCGGCGGCCATCGCGATCCCGCTGGGTCTGCTCATCGGACACTTCCGGCGGGGCGACGCCATCCTGGTCGGACTGGTCAACTCGCTCCGCTCGCTGCCGACCCTCGGCATCCTGACGTTCCTGGTGCTGCTCCTCGGGCTCGGCCTGATCCCGCCGATCATCGCGCTGGTCCTGCTCGGCATCCCGCCGATCCTGGCAGGCACCTACGCAGGCGTCGCGAACGTCGACCCGGTCGTGGTCGATGCCGCGCGGGCGATGGGGATGACACGGGCACAGGTGCTCGGCCGGGTGGAGGTCCCCAATGCGCTGCCACTGATCGTCGGGGGGCTGCGCAACGCGACGCTGCAGGTCATCGCCACCGCCACGGTCGCCGCCTACGTCAACCTGGGCGGCCTGGGGCGGTACATGTTCGACGGGCTTGCGCTCGGCGACTACGCCCGCGTCCTGGTCGGCGCGATCCTCGTTGCGGCGCTGGCCCTGGTCCTCGACGGCGTCCTCGCGCTCGCGGTGTGGGCCTCGGTGCCCGGCACCGGCAGGCTGCGCCGCACCCCCGCGCTCGACTGACCGCCCCGAGAACGGCCGAAGGGCACCGTCGCCCGGGTGATCCGAGCGGCGGCGCCCTTCAGCGGGACGAACGTGCGTGCTTAGGCGACGCCCTCGGCCTTGGCCGCGGCTGCGACCGCCTCGGCGACCGCCGGGGCAACCCGCGGATCGAGCGGGCTCGGCACGATCTTGTCGACGGCGAGCTCGTCGGCGACGACGGACAGGATCGCCTCCGCCGCGGCGAGCTTCATGCCCTCGGTGATGCGCCGGGCGCCTGCGTCGAGCGCGCCCTTGAACACGCCGGGGAACGCCAGCACGTTGTTGATCTGGTTCGGGAAGTCGCTGCGGCCGGTCGCGACGATCGCGGCGTGCTTGCGCGCGATGTCGGGGTGGATCTCCGGGTCCGGGTTGGACATCGCGAAGATGATCGCCTCGGGGGCCATCGTCGCGATGATCTCCTCCGGCACGGTGCCCGCGGACACGCCGAGGAACACGTCGGCGCCGTCGAGCGCCTCGACGATGCCGCCGGTGCGCCCCGCCGGGTTGGTACGGGCGGCGAGGTCGGCCTTGATCTCGTTCAGGTCGCCGCGGTCGCTGGAGACGATGCCCTTGGAGTCGAGGACGGTGACATCGGCGATGCCCGCAGCGAGCAGGATGTTCGCGCAGGCGACGCCTGCCGCACCCGCACCGGAGATCACCACGCGCAGCGCGGTGATGTCACGGTCCTGGACCTTGACCGCACCCTTGAGCGCGGCCAGCGCCACGATGGCGGTGCCGTGCTGGTCGTCGTGCATGACGGGGCAGTCGAGGGCCTCGATGACCCGCTTCTCGATCTCGAAGCAACGCGGGGCCGAGATGTCCTCGAGGTTGACGGCGCCGAAGCTCGGGCGCAGCCGGATGAGGGTCTCGACGATCTCGTCGGGGTCCTTGGTGTCGAGCACGAGCGGGATCGAGTTCAGGCCGGCGAATTGCTTGAACAGCGCGGACTTGCCCTCCATCACCGGCAGCGAGGCGCGGGGTCCGATGTCGCCGAGTCCGAGCACCGCGGTGCCGTCGCTCACGACGACGACGAGACGGCTGGTCCAGGTGTACCGGTCCGCGAGCGTCTCGTCCGCCGCGATCGCGCGGCTGACCTGTGCCACACCGGGCGTGTACGCGATAGACAGGGCGCGCTGAGAATCGAGGGGGGCGGTCGTCTCGACAGAGAGCTTGCCGCCGACGTGGCCCGCGAAGATCTCTTCGTCGGTCAGCTCAACCTTTTTCGGTGTGGTTGCTTCAGACACAAGAGACACGATTGCACTCCTACTCATGCCGCTCCCACTCGGGGGCGGGTTACTGGGAAGTAGCAGCGCCGAGGTTGGAAATCGACGCAGCCGCAGGTTTTTGGTCGAGATGGGGGTGAGGCTAACCGAGGGTGCACGATCAATTCCCGATTGGTCTACGGGCCGCTGCACTCAACTCGGAAGCGCGAAGGCGCCGGGCGGGGTGAGCCCGGGCGCGAAATCTGCCGCTGGTGAATCCGACTCTCGCTCCGTTACCGGGGGGTAGCACCGGCGCGAAGTGCAACAAGTGTGCCACCGCGGCCTCACCGCACGCAAATCTCACCGGTGAGTAGCTTTTTTGGTGAGCTAACGCCACCACTGGGTCCACAGCAGCAGGCCTGTGACCAAGAACACGCCCACCGAGCCGAAGATACCCGTGACACCCCGCCGATGATCGGCCACTCGTTGCGCCAGCAACACCAGCACGACAGCAACGATGTGCGCGCCGACCGACACCTTCCCCGGCCCGGGGAACCCGCGTTGGCCGCCGAGATAGGACGTGCCGAGAACGACCACTGCCAGCACCACCACGCCTGCCGCGACGGCACCGCTCAGCGCCCGCAGACCGCGCGCGACTGCCCCGCTGCTCTCGGCGTGGTCCTCGTACTCGTCGACCGACACGTCCCTACCCACCTGCGATGAATCCGCGGACCGAGTCCGCAATGAGCTGCACCGCGATCGCGGCCAGCAGGAGTCCGGCGATCCGGGCCAGCAGCGAGATGCCGCTCACGCCCAGCAGCCGGATCAGCACCGTGGAGAACCGCAGCACCACAAACAGGATGAGGTGAATCGTCAGAATCGCCAACCCCACCGCCAGCGGGGCGCCCGAATGCCCCTCGGCCTGGTTCACGAAGACGATCACGGCGGCGATCGCACCCGGCCCCGCCATCAGCGGGGTCCCGAGCGGCACGAGCGCGACGTTGACGTCCTCCGTTCCCCTCGGCTGATTCGCGTCCCTGCCGGTCAACAACTCCAGGGCGATCAGCAACAGCAGCAGGCCACCCGCGCCCTGCAGGGCGGGGATCCCGATGTGCAGGTAGTTGAGGATCGCCTGGCCGCCGATCGCGAACACCGTGATGACGGCAAGCGAGACCAGCGGCGCCTGCCACGCGGCGCGGTTGCGCGCCTCCTTGCTCTTGCGGCCGACCAGGGACAGGAACACGGGGATGGCGCCCGGCGGGTCCATGATCACGAAGAGCGTGATCACGGCCGTCATGTACAGGGTCGTATCGAAGGACATCAGCGCTCCTCCCTCATGCCGAGATCACGTCGACGCCGGTGGCCCTGGCCACGATCCTGTCGAACTCGCTTGGTGCGGTGAGAAATTCGCCGAGCTTCACCGCCTTGTTGACGCCGTGATAGTCCGAGGACCCGGTCACGATGAGGTCGTGCTCACGGGCGATCCCGGCGAGGATCTCCCGATCCACCTGCAGGTGGTCGTGGTGGTCGATCTCCACACCCGCGAGGCCGTCCGCGACGAGCTCGCCGATCTGCTCCATCGCGAGCAGCCGGCCGCGGCTGGCGGCCCGCCCGTGCGCGATCACGCTCACCCCGCCCGCGTCGGACACCATCCACACCGCCTCGGGCAGCGGCGTGTCCGCCTTGTGCACGTAGTAGCGGCCGCCGGTCTTGAGCAGATCGCCGAACGCCTCGTCGACGGACCCGACCACCCCTGCCGCCACGAGCGCCCGCGCCAGGTGCGGGCGACCGGCCGCGGGCCCCGCAGCCGCCATCACCTCGTCCGGGTCCACCGGCAGCCCGTCGAGCGCCATCCGCTCGGCCATGGCCCGCAGCCGCGTCGTCCGCTCGGATCGGAGCCGCTCGCGTTCCGCGGCGAAGGCCGCGGCCGTCGGATCGAAGAGGTAGGCGAGCAGGTGAACCGCGACCGGCTTGCCGTCCTCGCCCCTGCCCTCGCACGACATCTCCATGCCGCGGACCAGGCTCAACCCCGCGGGCAACGCGGCTGCGGCCTCGGCCCAGCCCGCGGTGGTGTCGTGGTCCGTCAGGGCCACCACGTCGAGCCCGGCGTCCGCGGCGTGCCGTACCAGGTCAGCGGGGCTGTCCGTGCCGTCCGAGGCAGATGAATGGGTGTGGAGGTCGATGCGCACCGGGCCATTGTCTCAGGCTGTGGGAAGCGGACCCGACACCTCGCGGCGCGGCGTCCGCCCGGATCCCCCGGGCTAGGATTGACCCGAGATCATCGCCGGGCTCGAGAGGGAGTGGCTGCCGTGCCGTCCATGCCGTCGCTACGCCCGACCCGCAGGTCGCCCGGCCCCGCCCCGGCGCGGATTCCCGTGCCGACCGCGAGGGCCATCGTGGACTGCGCCGTGTACATCGACGGCGAGCGACTGCCGGGCAAGTTCACCCACTCGGCCGCCCTCGCCGAGGTCCGCGCCCGCGGGAAGGGCTTCGCCTGGGTGGGATTGCATGCCCCCGACGAGTATCAGATGGGCAGTGTCGCAGAGGTTTTCGGCTTGCACGAGCTGACGGTCGAGGATGCCGTGCACGCCCACCAGCGACCCAAGCTCGAGCTGTACGACGATGTCCTCTTCCTGGTACTTCGGACCGTGAATTACGTTGAGCACGAGTCGATCACCACGGCCAACGAGGTGGTCGAGACCGGCGAGATCATGATCTTCCTCGGCACCGACTTCGTGGTCACCGTCCGGCACGGCGAGCATTCCGGCCTGGCAGGCGTGCGGGCGCTGATGGAGGCCAACCCGACCCGGCTCGCGCTGGGGCCGTCCGCAGTCCTGCATGCGATCGCCGACCATGTGGTGGATCACTACCTCGCGGTCACCGAATCCGTCGAGAAGGACGTCGATCTCATGGAGGAGGAGGTCTTCAGTCCCCGCACCCGGGTCGCGATCGAGCAGATCTACCTGCTCAAGAGGGAGATCGTCGAGCTGCGCAAGTCGGTGAACCCGCTGGCCAGTCCACTGCAGCGGCTGAGCCAGGACACCACAACCGGTGTGCCGAAGGAGGTCAGGCGCTATCTACGCGACGTGCAGGACCACCACACCGTCGTCGCCGAGCGCATCGCCGAGTTCGACGAGGTGCTCAGCACCCTCGTCGAGGCGGCCCTGGCCAAGGTCGCCGTGCAGCAGAACACCGACATGCGCAAGATCTCGGCGTGGGTCGCGATCGCCGCGGTGCCGACGATGATCGCTGGCATCTACGGGATGAACTTCGACCACATGCCGGAGCTGCGCTGGACCTACGGCTACTACGGGGTGGTCGGGTTGATCGCCATCGTGTGCACCGGACTGTTCGTCACGTTCCGCCGCAACAACTGGCTCTGACTAGAGCGAGGCTGCCCCACGCGCCGGGTCGCGCACGTCGATCCCGGCCTCCGCCCACGCCTCACGCAGGGCTCCCGCGCCGCGAAGGCGCACCCAGGCGGCCTCGGTGCCGGTGATCGGTACCGCGGCGAGGAAACGCACCGGATCGGCCGGCTCGGGCAGCTCTAGGTCCTCGACGTCGCTCTCCCCCAGCAGCACCGCGGTGAACGGCGCGCCCTTCCACAGCGGCTCACCCACGTCGAGCAATCCGTCGACCGTGAGGACCACGCCCTCCACCGCGGGCGCCGCGGCCAGCACGGCCAGCGTCTTGTGCACGCCGGAGGCGACTCCGACACCGCCTCGCAGGGTCAGCATCAGCTCCGCGCGTGGCCCACGCACCGGGTCCGCCACGGCCTCGGCGGGATCACCCATCGGATGCCGCGAACAGCCGAGCGAGACGTACCGGACCAGATCGTCGGAGTCGGCGGGAAAGCGGAGGACCTCCAGCGGTTCGAGCCCGAGGAAGGTCACGGACGCGGCGGAGGGCGCAGGCCCACCGATCCGATCGGTGAGGTGCGCACGGACGGAGGCGATGACGCTGTCACTCACCCGTTCATCTAACACCCCATTGCCGATGCTCTCCGATCAGGGCGCCGGGGTGAGCGTCACGGTGACGTCCTCGCCCGACTGCGGCTGCCGGAGGGTGAGCAGCCGGGATTGCTGATCCCAGGTCAGCACCTCGCCGCCGTCGACACTCACGCCTGCGGGGAAGCCGCTGCGCGGCAGGTAGATCTCGGTCGGTGCCGAGACATCGCGGTCCGGCCGGAAGGTCAGCTCGAGCCGGTCCCCGGATGCCGCCCAGGTGATCGGCGTCCCGGCGACCGCACGCGGATACGGCGTGTCGAGCGCGGTGACGAGGTTCCTTGCGGCGCCGTCCTCGCCGTACGGCCCCCATGGTCCCGGGTCGCGCGACCAGTAGCTCACGCCCGCACCGATCTCCGCGGCCGTGGCGTAGATCCGGTCCACGTAGTCGAGCGCACCGGGGAGCGTGGTGTCGAGCCCGAACTCCCCGAGGATGATCGGGGCGTCGCCGAGGGCCGCCGCCGTGCGCAGGGTGTTGCCGCGCCACGAGGCGACCGTCGCGTCGACCAGGTCGCGGGAGGTGCCCTCGTAGCCACCGCCGAGATCCATCGGCAGCGGATAGATGTGGGGGCAGTAGGCGATCCGCTGGTCGCCCTCGCGGTTGTCGGTGATCGCGCCGAGGCCGCTCGGGGTGCCCCAGTTCGTGCCCATCGCCTGCGGTGCCACGCAAACCCAGGTGTCGTGGTCGACGGTGCGGATCGCGTCGGTCGACTTCTGATACAGCGCCGTGAGCGGCCCGGCCTCGAAGACGGGGCCCTGCAGGGTGCCACCGTACGGCTCGTTCATCAGGTCGTACGCGACGACCGCGGGATGGTCGGCGAATCGCTCGGCCACCGCCCGCCACGCGTTCGCATAGTGCTCGGAGAGTTCGGGGTGTGCCCCCGTGGTGTTCCAGAAGTTGTCGAAGGCCCGGATCACGCCGGGGTCGAGGTAGTACTGCTCCCACATGTCGTGGGATCCGACCGGCAACCCGTCCATGTAGGTGGCCCATGCGGGGGCGCCGTTGCCGGTCTTGCCGTCCGGGGTGATCGCGCCCGACCAGAGGTCCTGGTGCATGTCGAGCATGACGTGATAGCCGCGGTCCGCGTACCAGCCGATGCGTTCCTCCACCCGGTCCAGGTAATCCTGGCTGTAGACACCGGGTTCCGGCTCGACCGAGCGCCACGAGATCAGGAACCGGACGAAGTTCGTACCCATGTCGGCGTGTTCCCGCTCGAGGTCGGCCTCGGTGAAGTCGGGCATGCCGTCGGGGGTGCTCTTCGCGCTGGACGCCGTGTTGAATCCACGCAGCACGAGCGAGCGTCCCTGGTCGTCGGTGAGGTACGACTCGGCGGGCGCCGGGTCGGATCGGAGTACCGCGCCGACACCACCGGCGAGGACGAGCGCGCCTGCCGCAACGAGGGACACCACTCTGATTCGCCGCACGGGACTCACACTCGACTTTCTGCATGATTCTGGACGCTTGGTCCATTTGATCCCGTTAATGTTGCGGCATGTCTGACGCCAGCGCTGCCGATTCGGTGAATCCGCAGGTCGATGCCGATTTTCGCGCCCCGTGGCCTGGCGTCGCGGCGCTCGCCGTGATCTCGGTCCTGTTCGGGCTCTGGTCGATCACCGGCGCCGTGCTCACCCGGTTCCCGGAACTGCTCGTCCCGAGTGCGATCGGGCTGCCGTTCGGCATCCCGGCGCTGCGGCTGTTCCCGCTCGGCGAGACGACCACCATCAACTGGCTCGTCGACTGCGCCGCCGCGCTCGTGATGCTCGCCGTCGTCTGGATGCGGCTGGTGAATTCCGCGCGCAGGCACCCCGGCGGCGGCGTCGGGCGCGCCTTCTCGGCGGGCCTCGGCGCCACCGTGATCGGCGTCCTCGCCGGGAACCTGATCCGCACGGTGTACCTGAGTTTCGTGCTGCAGGAGGGTCCAGGCGCCTACCTGGCCTCGCTCGTCGGCGGAGCGCTCGTGTCGGTGCTCTGGGGCGCGATCGTCGGGCTGTTCGTCGGCGCGGCCAACGCGCTCGCGCGGCGGATCACGAGGGGTGCGGCGGCACCGGAATCGGGCAATGACCTTCCCACAGAGAACGAGTCGTCGATCGCGGAGACGGCTACCGCACGGCCGTGAACCGGACGTCGTTGTCGTCGGCGTCGGGGTGCGCGAACTTCAGCAACCGCTGCGCCTCGGCCTCGAGCGCCGACGTGGCGCCCTTCGCGAGCGGTGCGAATGTCGCGATCTCGACGGCCGCGGAACGCTTCTTGGCGGTGACCGTGACGAATCCGGCGACCTGGCCACCGACCATGACCGTCGGCTTGATGATCCCGTTCGCGGTGAACACCACCTTGCGGTGCTCGTCCGCCAGCACCCGTCTCCGGTTCGCGTGGCCGAGCAGGACACTGTCGTACGGCGCCAGTATCCGTGGCGGCAGGCTGCCAGCCGGGTCCGGCCGCGGGGCGTCGGGCAGATCGAACATTTCGGCGCCGTCCTCGTCGACGAACACCCGCAACCTCGGGCGGAGTCGGTCGAACACCTCGCCCAGCCTGGTCAGGCCGGACCAGGCCTGGGCGTCCGCGGCCGATGCCGGGCCGTAGGCCGCCAGATAGCGCAGGATCATCTCGTCCGGCACCGGTTCGGACAGCGGCGCGTCCGTCCACCGCTCCAGGGTGGTGCAGACCGGCTGACCGGACCGGCCCCAGATCCCCCTCGGGGGGACCTGCACGAGTGGGAGCAGGTTCCGGACCCCATGCGCGAGGGCCACCGGGTCGCGGTCCGGCCAACGCTCGGCCAGCAACGGTCGCAGATCGGCCATGCTCAGCGGGGTGTGCTCGAGCGTCGCCCGACTCCAGTCCGCCAGCGCCGCGAGGTCCATCCCGACGAGGCCGTTCTTGTGCAGGGTGTTCGTCCGCATGTCGGCATCCATGATCGGCTGTACCCACGGTCGCAACGCCAGGGCATCGGCCGCGGTGACCGCGTGCACCGTGCCGCGCATCACCACGATCCGGACGACATCACGGTTCTCGATCAACGAGGACAGGTCGGTCGGCCGAAATCCCTTGAGCCGAGCCCACAACGCGAAATAGGGCGCCATCGGCGCCTGAGCCTGCAGGCCGTACAGGTGCCCGATCACCGCGAGCGCGTTGTCGCCGGTGCGGCGCAGCAGGTGCTGGCGTTCGAGCGTCGCGCGGCTCAGTGCCCTGCGGGACAATCGTTCACGCCTGACCTCTGTCCCCGCTGACATCGCACTCCCCTACCGCCGAAGGACTTCCATCGCCGCACCAAGGGTAGGACACCGCACCACGAGATCCGGTGCACTGCGCTCTCAGTCGATGCGGCCGGAACGAAGTTCGGTCACCGCGATGTGGGCGGCCCGTCCGATTGCCTGATCGACAACGGGAAGGACCGGATCGGCGCGCGCCGCCCGTGTGAAAACAGCCACGGCAACGGGGGTCTCGCCGGGGAAGCCCACCACCGCCACCTCGTTGCGGATCGCCCCGATCGTCCCGGTCTTGCCCGCAACGGTGACCCCCGCATAGGGAAATCCGGAGCGGATCCGGTGCGGCCAGATCTGCCCGGCCATGACCTCCCTGATGAACTCGGTCTGAGCCGCGGACACCGCCCTGCCCGTCCAGATCGCGTCGAGGAGGGACGTCATCTCCCGGGGTGTGGTCGCACTCGTGAACGCCGGATCGTAGGCCGAGGCCGCCCATGCCTCGTCGTTGTCGGCCAGCGCATCGAACGCTTCTCTCGTCGTGTGCGCGTGCGACTCGACGAGCAGGGCCCGGTGGACATCCGCTGTGCCGCCGATGATCCGCGTGCGCCTCAGTCCGAGTTCGGTGAGGACCCGATCGATCCCATCGAGGCCGACACTCCCGAGGATGAGGTCCGCCGCGGCGTTGTCGGACACGGTCATCATCGACAGGGCGAGATCACGCCAACTCATGACCACGGGGTCCCGGAAGATCGACACCCCGGTCGGCCCCGGCGTGCAGTCCGCGGGGTTGACACGCACCGTCGCCGTCGGCGAGAGGGCGCCCGTATCGAACTCCCTGCACAACGCGACCAGGAGGGGAAGCTTGTAGACCGATGCCGTCACGACGAGATCGTCGGCCTCGACCGAGACGGCATCACCGTCGTCGACTCGCTGTTCTCCGACACGACGGGCATGCAGCCAACCGGTACAGCCGGCGTCGGCGAACACGTCGCGGATCCGCTTCTCGGCGGCCGTCCTCATCGCCCCGCCTTGAGGAGCACCCGATCCAGTTCCCTGGCCGCCGACGAGAACTCGGCACCCGACCGCCAGACGATCCGGAGCCGAAGCGCAATGTCTTCACGAACCAGGTCAACCCACCTCACCCCCGGCATCACCGTCGGAGCTGTCGTCGTCACCCCGAAACACCCACCGGCCGCGACATGGGTGAGTAGTTCCCGGGTACCGGTCGAGACGACCACCTCCGGATCGACCCCTCGCGCCTTCCACATGTCGACGAACAGATCATGGGCGGGAGGATTGTCCGACCGTGGACCCGTGCTCAACGCCAGCCCTCGGAGCATCCGGACCTGCGCCTTCTTCGCGGTGCCGACGGGGTGGTCCTCCGGCACCACAACCCAGCGCCGGATCTTCAGGACGGGCCCGCTGTCGAGGCCGGTGAGCAGGGCCGGGTGTTCGACCACCGCGACATCCAGACTCCCGGCCCGCAGACTCTCCACGAGTTCGGTTGTGGTGGCAGTGGTTGTGACGATCCTCGTGGGCCGGGCGCCGTCCGCGCCTCGGAGCGCGCGGACACACCGCACCACCACCTCGTCACCGAGCGAGGGTGTGACACCCCACCTCACCGTCCGGTCGCGCCCGCCTGCGATGCGCTTGGCCTCGTCCTCGAAACGGGCGGCATCGGAGACGAGAAGCCGTGCCCGAGGCAGCAATTGACGTCCAGCATCCGTGAGGACGACGCCGCGGGCACCGCGGTGGACCAGATCGGTGCCCAGCCTCTGCTCGAGGCGCCGCATCCCCTGCGACAACGGTGGTTGCGTCATCCCCAATCGCGACGCGGCGTTCCCGAAATGCCCCTCCTCCGCAACGGCGACAAAGAAGCTCAGATGGCGGAGCAGATCCATGGCCGCCATTGAACCAGCCGATCCGGGGCCGTCGGGCGCCCGTGACGAGTTGCCCGACACAAAGGGCACCCCCGAACTGGGGGGATAGTCATCTCGACTGGCGGCGACGTCGCGTCCGTCTTTGCGCCGGTCGCGGACGATCACGACATTGGGTTCATGACCAGACTTCGAGTTCAGCCGAAACCGGGGCGCGCCGCCCGCCATCGCGGTGCCTTCGCGCTCGCACTCACACTTCCCCTGCTGCTCGGTGCGTGCACGGCCGCCGCGGACCACCTCGCGCCCGTCACATCAGTGGCCCCGGCACCCGCACTTCAGTCACTCGACTCGACCCTCGACGCGTTGGAGGCCCGATACTCAACGCGAATCGGGGTCACCGCGATCGATCCCGCATCGGGCCGAACCTACCGGCATCGGGGCGAGGAACGGTTCGCACTGTGCTCGACGTTCAAGACATACGCGGCGGCCGAGGTTCTCCGCCGAACGGTCACCGGCGCCTCCTCGCTCGAGGAGCCGGTCATGGTCGACCCGGGCGATGTGGTCGAGAACTCGCCCGCGACCGAAGCCGCTGCAGGCACGACGATGACGCTGCGACAGCTCGCCGAGGCGGCATTGACGAGGAGCGACAACACGGCGGGCAACTACCTGCTCGAGGAGATCGGCGGGCCGCCTGCCGTCACCGCGCTCGCCCGCGACATCGGCGACGAGAGCACTCGCCTCGATCGGTGGGAGCCCGAACTGAACACCGCGCTCCGAGGCGACCCGCGGGACACCTCGACACCGGACGGCCTCGCCCAGGGATACCGGGCCCTGATCGTCGGGGACGCGCTCGGATCGGCGGAACGTGCACAACTCGGCGACTGGATGCGGGCGAGCAAGACCTCGGACAAGCGGATTCGTGCCGAGCTGCGGCCGGGGTGGACCGCTGCCACCAAGTCCGGCGCAGGCAGCTTCGGGACCGTCAACGACGCGGGCGTCGTGTGGGACCCGGACGGCAATCCCCTGGTCCTCGCCATCCTCACCGACAGTCTGACGAATCAGGCAGACGCGCAGGGGAACAACCAGGCCGTTGCGGACACGGCCGCCGCGGTCGTCGAGGCCCTGTCCGCGGCGTGAGCGGCCGGCGCGGGGCCGAAGCGATCAGATGGCCAGCTTGGCCAGCAGGTCCCGCGCCCGCTCGGCGGTCTTCGGCTCGCACAGCACGTCGTAACGGCCGGCCACCAGCTGCATCGTGGACGCGAAATCACGCTGTCCCCGCGTTGCGGCGTACGGGATGCTGGTGGAGATCAACCCGAAGATGATGCCGCCGATGATGCCCGCGACCAGCGGACCGAGGAAGCTGTCGGTGAACAGTCCGAGCAGCAGACCCAGGAACACACCAAGCCACGCGCCCGAAACAATTCCGCCACCAATCACTTTCGCCCAGGTGAGGCGTCCGAGAACGCGCTCGACCTGCATCAGGTCGACGCCGACGATGGTGACGTCCTCGACCGGGAAGGCCTGATCCGACAGGTGGTCGACGGCGCGCTGCGCCTCGGCATAGGTCGGGTACGAGCCGATCGGCCACCCGGTGGGAGGAGTCGGCAGCCCCCCGCCGCGCCCGGTCGGATTCGGCTGTGCCAGCGGATTGGTCATCGTCTGTGCTCCCTCATCGGTGATTCAGCTCGTGAGAACTGCACTCTCGTCGATGTCCATCTTACTGAGAGTTCGGGTCGAACCGCGTGGTCCGCACCATGCCTGCCGCGCGCCCCTTGCCCGCGACGACCAGCGCCATCTTGGCACTCGCCTCGTCGATCATCTCGTCACCGAGCATGGCGGCGCCGCGTGCACCGCCCGCCGCGGAGGTGTGGAACTCGTACGCGTCGAGGATCATCTCGGCGTGGTCGTAGTCGGCCTGACGGGGGCTGAAAACCTCGTTGGCCGCGTCGATCTGGCCGGGGTGGAGCACCCACTTGCCGTCGAAACCGAGCGCCGCGGTCCGCCCCGCCGCGCGCCGGAACGCCTCGACGTCGCGGATCTGCAGGTACGGTCCGTCGATCGCCTCGAGCCCGTGCGCCCGCGCCGCCATCAGGATCGTCATCAGGATGTGGTGGTAGGCGTCGCCCGGCTCGTATCCCTCGGGCTGCTCGCCGACGACGAGGGTGCGCATGTTGATGCTCGCCATGAAGTCCGCCGGGCCGAAGACCAGCGTCTGCACCCGCGGGCTCGCGGTCGCGATGGCGTTGATGTTGGTCAGGCCGATCGCGTTCTCGATCTGCGCCTCGATGCCGATCCGGCCCACCTCGAGCCCGTTGGCCCGCTCGACCTGGGTGAGCAGCAGGTCGAGCGCCTGCACGTGACTCGCGTCGGTCACCTTCGGCAACAGGATCGCGTCGATGTGGGCGCCAGCGCCGGAGACCACCTCGATGACGTCGGCGTGGGTCCACTCGGTGGTCCAGTCGTTGACCCGGACGACCCGGATCTGCTCACCCCATCCGTCGGAGTTCAGTGCATCGACGATCTCCGCCCTCGCCTGCGCCTTGGCGATCGGCGCTACGGCGTCCTCGAGATCGAGGAAGATCTCGTCGGCGGGCAATCCCTTGGCCTTGTCGATCATCTTCCTGCTGCTGCCGGGAACGGCGAGAATCGACCGGCGCGGGCGCGCGACCTGCATGTGGACCTCCAGTGTGAATTAGCCTGGCCATCATGGCAGCAGTGAGCAAGGTCTTCGTAGCCAGGCTCGCCGGCCTGGTTGTGCTCGGACCCGACGGAGAATCGATCGGCCGCGTCCGCGACGTCGTCATCACCATCCGGGTCGGTCGACAACGCCCCCGGGTCCTCGGGCTGGTCGTCGAATTGCTCACCCGGCGAAGGATATTCATCCCGATGCTGCGGGTGACGGCCATCGAGCCCGGCTCCGTGACGCTGACCGGCAACGTGAGCCTGCGCCGGTTCACCCAGAAGCCGGGCGAGGTGCTGGCGCTGGCCCAGGTGCTCGACAGCCGGGTGCGCGTCGACGACCCCGAACACGAGGACCTGGCCGGCCAGGAGGTCCTCGTCGCGGACCTGGGCATCGAGCTGACCCGGACGCGCGACTGGGTGGTCTCCCGGGTCGCGGTCCGCAAGCCCCGGGGCCGACTCGCCCGCCGCACCGCGATGCAGGTCGTCGACTGGCAGCACGTGGAGGGTCTGACGCAATCCCAGCTGGCTCTGCCGGGACAGGGCGTCTCGCAGCTGTTGGCGCAGTTCGAGGGCATGCGCCCCGCCGACGTCGCCAACGCCATCCGGGAGCTCCCCGACAAACGTCGGCACGAGGTCGCGGTCGCGCTCGACGACGAGCGGCTCGCGGATGTGCTGCAGGAGTTGCCGTCCGACGATCAGACCGACCTGCTCACCCACCTCGAGGTGGAGCGAGCGGCCGACGTGCTCGAGGCGATGGACCCGGACGACGCCGCCGACCTCCTTGGCGAGCTGCCCGACGCGGAGGCAGAGTCGCTGCTGCAGCTGATGGATCCCGAGGACTCCGAGCCCGTCCGACGACTGCTCGAGCACTCCCCCGACACCGCGGGCGGCCTGATGACGCCCGAACCGGTGATCCTCACGCCCGCCACCACCGTCGCCGAGGCGTTGGCCAGGGTCCGGAATCCGGACCTGACGCCCGCGCTCGCCAGCCTGGTGTTCGTCGTCCGGCCGCCGATCTCGACCCCGACCGGTCGATATCTCGGCTGCGTGCACCTGCAGCAGCTGCTGCGGGAGCCGCCCGCGTCCCTGGTCGGCGGGGTGTTGGACACCGACCTGACCAGGCTCGACCCGGACGACTCGCTGACGGCGGTGACCCGCTACTTCGCGAGATACAACCTGGTGTGCGGCCCGGTCGTCGACGACGAGGAGCACCTGCTCGGTGCCGTCACCGTCGACGACGTGCTCGACCACCTGCTCCCGGAGGACTGGCGCGAACAGGAAGTAGCCGATGAGTGAGAAGCGGACAGCGACCGACAAGACGACGGCGCTGAGCGCGCGCCAGCGGCTCGACACACCGCGCGGTTCACGCCTGTTCAACTTCCAGATCGACGTCGAGGCCGTCGGCCGGGTCGGCGAGCGGTTCGCACGATTCCTCGGCACCGGGCGCTACCTGGCCATCCAGACCATCGTCGTGGTCGTCTGGATCGTCCTCAACGTGTTCGCGGTCCGGCTGCGGTGGGATCCGTACCCGTTCATCCTGCTCAACCTGGCGTTCTCCACCCAGGCCGCGTACGCGGCACCGCTGATCCTGCTCGCCCAGAACCGACAGGAGAACCGGGACCGCGTCTCGCTCGAGGAGGACAGGGCGAGGGCGGAGCAGACCAAGGCCGACACCGAGTTCCTGGCCCGCGAGCTCGCCGCACTGCGCCTGGCGGTCGGCGAGGTGGCCACCAGGGACTACCTGCGCCGCGAGCTGGAGGAGATCAAGTCCCTGCTGACCCCCCAGGACGAGGAGGAGCCGAGGCCGCCGCGGCGGTAACAGCACCCGAAACGGGCACAACCCGCGTTTCCGGAATGTAATCTGGGTCACATTTCGTGGGTCGGGCATCGCGAAGGGTGGGCGCATGCGGATCAGGGGTCTTGCGGCCGGATCGACGGCCACGTTCCTCGCGGTCGGGGCCGCGGCCACCGTCGTCGGCGCCGCGCTCGGCTTCGGACCGTTCGGCACCGCCGCACCAGCCATGGCCGGGGTCGCGGTCGCCACCCCCGACGCGCCGGATCCCGCGGGCACCGTAGGGGTGCTGCCGCCCGCGCCCCGCCCCGTCCGCGCGCCGCACGCCTACACCCCGCCCCCGCCGGTCCGGTTCGAACTCCCGCCCGCACTGGTCCCCCGCCTGTCGCCGATGCCCGCCGCGGTGACGGTGAGCGAACTCGGCATCCCCGAACTGGTGCTCGGCGCCTACCGGATGGCCGAGTCGACGATGGCAACCGAGGCACCGGGCTGCGGGGTGACCTGGCATCTCCTCGCCGGGATCGGCCGGATCGAGTCCGGGCACGCCGGCGGTGGCCGAACCGACGCGGCCGGCACCACGGTGACCCCGATCCTTGGGCCGGTGCTGAACGGGCACCTCGCGGGCAACCAGGTCATCACCGACACCGACGGCGGCGCCCTGGACGGAGACAAGAAGCACGATCGCGCGGTCGGGCCCATGCAGTTCATCCCCAGCACCTGGGCGCGGTACGCCGCCGACGGGAACGGGGACGGCACCGCCGACCCGAACAACGTCTTCGACGCCTCGCTCGCGGCCGCCCGGTACCTCTGCTCGGGCGGGCTGAACCTGCGCGACAGCGCCCAGGAGGTCAGGGCGGTCCTGCGCTACAACAATTCGATGGCCTACGCGGCCAACGTGCTGGCCTGGTCCGCGGCGTACGCGGGCGGCGGAACGCCCGCCCCCGGGTCGATCCCGGACGTCCGGCCGGAGCCGACCTCACCACCCGAGCCGAGCCGCGAGGTCGACGGCGATCGCGCGGTCGACGCGGCCGCGCCCGCGGCGCCCGCCGCACCCGGAGTCCCGGCGCCCGCGCCGCTGATCCCCGGCCTGCCCGAGCTGCCGTGCCTGATCTTCTGCCCGCCGCCCGCTCCCGCGCCCGCCGCGCCCGCGCCGCCCGCCCCTCTGCCCGCGCCCTGAGCGCGCGGCAGGACCCCCGACCCCCGGCGTCCGCCAAGGTCTCAGAACGGTGCTCATGGTCGGCCACGACCCACCTCGGCGTGACCTAACTGAAATTATTTCGTTTATCCATTTGACCAGCGGATATCCTTCAATTCCGACAACGCAAATCACGGTTGAGTAACGGAACTATCTCGAATTCGGGTAACCTCGTCTCCGGTCGATAACGAATCAGTGCCCCCGACCGGGACGCAGGAGGATCACCGTGGGTCGCCACAGCAAGAAGAAGGACTCGAACCTTCGCCGCAACTCCGTCGTGGCGCTCGCCGGGCTGGTCCCCGCCGGGCTGGTCGTCGGAACCACCGCGAGCGCCTCCCCCTCGCTCCCGTTCACGGTCGCCGCCGACTCCGCACCGATCGATGACGTCCCCGCCGCCCCGCAGGAGCCGGAGGCCGCGCCCGTCGCCGTGGACACGCCCGCCCCCGACGTCGCGCCTGCCCTCGCGCCCGCCCCTGAGCCCGCACCGGCGCCCGCGCCCGCCCCCCTGCCCGAAGGACCGCTCGGCATCCCCGGCGTCAACTTCGCCGCCTACCAGGCCGCCGAGAAGCTGCTCGCCAAGGACCTGCCCGGCTGCGGCATCACCTGGATGCAGATCGCAGGCATCGGCATGGTCGAGTCGCACCACGCCAACGGCGGCCAGGCCCACGACAACGGCGACGTGTTCGAGCCGGTGATCGGCCTGCCCCTCAACGGCAGCCTGCCCGGCCAGGCCGTCATCATGGACACCGACGGCGGCGCCCTCGACGGCGACACCGTCTACGACCGTGCAGTCGGCCCCACCCAGTTCATCCCGACCACCTGGGCGCAGTTCGGCGCCGACGGCAACGGCGACGGCAAGATCGATCCGCAGAACCTCTTCGACTCCGCCGCAGCGACCGCCAAGTACCTGTGCGACCGCGGGACCAACATGCGCGACATCGGCTCGGCCACCATGGCGATCCACCGATACAACAACTCGATGGCATACGTGGCCAACGTGACCGCATGGGCGCTGGCCTACTCGACCGGCATCACCCCCACCGCGGACGCCCTGCCGCGTATCCACTGAGTCCAGGCCACCTAGGATTAGGGCATGCCAGTAGTGACCGAGTCCGACGTTCGTAGCGCGCTGTCCCGGGTGCTCGATCCGGAGATCCGCAAACCCATCACCGAGCTGGGGATGGTCAAGAGCGTCGCGCTGTCCGACGATGCCAGCGTCGACATCGAGATCTACCTGACGACCGCGGGCTGCCCCATGCGGACCGAGATCACCGATCGGGTCACCAAGGCGGTCGCCGACGTCTCCGGCATCGGCGCCATCCGCGTCGAGCTCGACGTGATGAACGACGAGCAGCGCACCGAGCTGCGCAAGTCGCTGCGCGGCGACTCGGCCGAGCCGGTCATCCCGTTCGCCCAGCCCGGCTCGCTGACCCGCGTGTACGCCGTGGCGTCCGGCAAGGGCGGCGTCGGAAAATCCAGCGTCACAGTCAATCTCGCGGCAGCCATGGCCGCCCGCGGCCTCTCGGTCGGCGTCCTCGACGCGGACATCTACGGCCACTCCGTCCCCCGCATGCTCGGCACCGACGCCAAGCCGACGCAGGTCGAGCGGATGATCATGCCGCCGCAGTCGCACGACGTGAAGCTCATCTCGATCGCGCAGTTCACCCAGGGCAACACCCCCGTCGTCTGGCGCGGGCCGATGCTGCACCGCGCGCTCCAGCAGTTCCTGGCTGACGTGTTCTGGGGCGACCTGGACGTGCTGCTGCTCGACCTGCCGCCCGGCACCGGCGATGTGGCGATCTCCGTCGCCCAGCTGATCCCCGGAGCGGAGATCCTGGTGGTCACCACCCCGCAGCAGGCGGCTGCCGAGGTGGCCGAGCGCGCAGGCGCGATCGCGCTGCAGACCCGCCAGCGCATCGTCGGGGTCGTGGAGAACATGTCCTGGCTGGAGCTGCCCGACGGCACCCGGATGGAGGTGTTCGGCTCCGGCGGCGGTCAGGCCGTGTCCGACCGGCTCACCAAGGCCGTCGGCGCGAAGGTCCCACTGCTCGGACAGATCCCCATCGAGCAGGCCGTCCGTGAGGGCGGCGACGAGGGCGTCCCGATCGTGCTCAGCGCGCCCGACTCCCCGGCAGGCACGGCACTGCGCGAGATCGCCGAGAAGCTCTCGGTCCGCTCGCGCGGCCTGGCGGGCATGTCGCTCGGCATCGACACCACGCGCCACCTGTAGGTCCGGCTCATCGGCCCTGCCACGCGGCGGTACCGATCACCTCAAGCGCCTCGCGCACCGCGATCAGGGTGTCGGCCGCCAGGAGCCGGTCGCAGTACGGCAGCGCCGCTGCCATCGCCCCGACCAGCGGCTCGAAGCCCGTCGCCCCCGCGCGGGGGTTGAGCCAGATCACGCGGTACGCCCTGCGGTGCAGGCGGGCCATTGCGGCACCCAGCTCCTCCGGACTGTCGCTGTCCCAGCCGTCCGAGGCGATGAGGACCACCGCCCCGCGCAACGCATTGCCGTGGTGCGAGGCGAGCAGGTCACGCACACTGCCGCCGATGTGAGTGCCGCCGAACCGGTCGACCACCCTGTCGTTGGCATGCGCGAGGGCTGCCTCGGCGGATCGGTGCGCCAGCACGGCGGTGAGCCTGGTCAGCCGCGTCGAGAAGGCGAAGACCTCCGCGTTGCCGCGGGTGGCGGCGGCACGCATCAGGTGTAGATAGACGTCGGCATACGGCTGCATGGACTGGCTCACGTCGCAGAGCACGACCATGCGCCTCGGTCGGATCACCGGTCGGGTGCGGACGATCGTCAGGGCCTCCCAGCCGGTGTGCCGAGACCGGGCGATCGTCTCCCGCAGCGCGATCCGCCTGCCTGCCGGGTGGCGTCGCCTGCGCCTCGTACGTCGTTGCGGCCAGTCGACCGACGCCCGGTCCAGCCAGCTGCGCAGGGCCCGCAGCTCGTCTTCCCTGAACTGCCCGAACGGCCTGCCCTCCACCGCCTCGAGCCGGCCGGGCAATCGCAGTTCCAGGGTCGGCCCCTCATCGCCACGGTCGCGCGTGACCCGGACCGCCTCCATCGTCGCCCATGGCAGTCCCACCCCCTGCGCCTCCATCGATTCACTCCCCGCGCTCGAGACCAACGCCGCGATGTGTGAATCGGGCAGCGAATCACGAACCGCGCGCCGCGCATTCGGGTCCATCGCCAACAGCGACGCACCGAAGACGCCCATGAACACCCTGTCGAAACCGGCGAGATCGGCCTGCCTGCGCACCAGCGTCAGGCGCGCCGCCCAGTAGAGGCGGGACATCGATGTCGGCCGCAAGGACGACAGCGCCCTTGCGAATTCGGCCGCGCCGCCCTCGGTCACCGGGATCCGCGCGGCACGCAGGCGCATCGTCAGCGCGATGGAGAAGGCCGCCAGGTCGATCCCCCTGGCCAGTGCCGGATCGCCCATCGTCACCTCTCGTGCCGCCGCAGGAATCGAATGGCGAGCCCGGCCACGACACCGGCCAGCACCGCGGCCGCCAGTGGGAGCAGCCGCCTCACGAGTGCAGGCCCGGCCAGCCCGAGCAGGTCGAGCGGCTCGGGCTCCCCGACCGGTTCGGGCGCCGCGACGAGCGCTCCGGACGGGGCCCCCTGCGCGGCAGGGACAGCCGTTTCCGGCTCGGTCGGCGGCTCCCCCGCGGCCAGCTTGGCCTCGAGCGAGGCCGCGAACTGGTTCATCATCTTCTCCGACACCTGCGCGATGACGCCGCTGCCGAACTGCGCCAACTTCCCGACGACCCTCATATCGGTGTCGACGGTCACCCTCGTCGCGGCGCCGTCCTCGACCAGGTGCGCGGTGATGGTGGCGGAGGCGTTGCCAGCGCCCCGTGAATCCCTGCCGTTCGCCTCGATCACGGCTCGGTGTGCCGCGCGGTCGGTTTCCGTCAGCGCCGCCCGGCCGGAGAACTCGCTCGTCACGGGGCCGACCTTGACCTTCATCTTGCCCAGGTACGCGTCGCCGTCGCGGCCCGTCAGCTGCGCACCCGGGAGCAGTGGCGCAACCGCATCGAGATCGGTCAGGGTGTCCCAGGCCGTCTCGATCGGTGCGTTCACCGTGAACTGATTCTCCAGTTTCATCGCCCTTGGCCTCTCATGTGGTTGCATCGGGCGCCGAGCACGGCGTGGCCCGCTCCCGTTCGTTGTCGTCGATCAGCGCGATGATCGAGTCCCGGTCGTCCGGGGTCTTGGCGATCGCACCGAGGCTCGTGACCGCCTCGGCGCGGCCGAGTTCGGTCGCGCCCAGTGCCGCGAGCGCCGACACCCAGTCGATCGACTCGGCCAGGCCCGGCGGCTTGTCCAGGTCGAGCCCGCGGGCATCGCCGACGAACTCGGTGACCTGCTTGATCAGGGCCGTGTTCGCCTCCGGCACGGTGCGCCGCAGGATCGCCACCGCGCGTTCGGGTTTCGGATACTCGATCCAGTGGTAGAGGCAGCGCCTGCGGAGCGCGTCGTGCAGGTCGCGGCTGCGGTTCGAGGTGAGGACCACCACGGGCGGACGCTCCGCGGAGAACGTGCCCAGCTCCGGCACCGTCACGGACGACTCGCCGAGGAACTCGAGCAGCAGGGCCTCGAATTCGTCATCGGCACGGTCGATCTCGTCGACAAGGAGGACGGGGGCCCCGGCGCCCCTGTGCCGCACGCACTGCAGGATCGGGCGCGGCAGCAGGAACTCCTCGGTGAACAGATCCGACTCGTCCAGCCTGCCTGCGCGCGACTCGGCCATCCGGATCGCGAGCAGCTGCCGCTGGTAATTCCAGTCGTACAGGGCCTCACCGGCACCGAGCCCCTCGTAACACTGAAGCCGGATCAGCGTGGTGTCGAGAGCGGCCGCGAGCGCCTTCGCCGCGGTCGTCTTCCCCACTCCCGGCTCGCCTTCGAGCAGCAGCGGCCGCCCGAGCGCCAGTGCCAGGTAGATCGCCGACGCCGTGCCCTCGTCCAGCAGGTAGTCCTGCGCGTCGAATCGCCCGACGACATCGGCGAGATCGGCGAACCCCAGCTGGTCCATGGCTCACCGAGAATCCTGTGCCCGCAGCGCCACGTAGTCGTCCCAGGTGTCGACGTCGAGCGGGATCTCGGCATCGACCGGTACCTCCAGCACCGGGATCCGGCCCGATTCGAGCAGTTTCCACACCCCCTTGTCGCCGTGCAGCGTGCGCAGCTCGGGGAACATGCTCCTGCCGAACCAGAGCGGGTGCCCGCGTCCGTCCCGGTACCGGCAGACCGCGCTCGCGTCCGGCGTCGCCGCGTCCAGCAGCGCCGCGATCGTCGCCGAGCCGACCCCTGGTTGGTCGCCGAGCATCAGGACGACGCCGCTCGCGTGCGGGTCGACCTCGTCCAGCGCGCGCGAGATCGTCGACGCGCAGCCCGAACCGAAGTCGGGGTTGTACACGACCTGCACCCCTGACAGGTCGACGGCGGCCTCCACCTCGGCGGCGGCGCCGCCGAGGGCCACCAGGACCTGGTCGAAGTCGCACTGGCGCGCGACCCGCAGCACCGCCGTCAGCAACGGGGCGCCCCGGTATTCCAACAGCTGCTTCGGCCTGCCGAGCCGGGTCGATCCCCCTGCCGCGAGGACGATGCCGGTGACCGTCACGGGGACCGCTCGCTCTCGAACCGGTCTCGGCACCCCGTGCTGCAGAACCAGTACGTCTGCCCACCGAGTTCGACCCGAGGGGTGTCCGCGCGGACCGTCACCGCCATGCCGCAGATCGGATCGGTGACCGTGTCCTGTGCTGCGGCGGCGAGCGCGGCATCCAGTGCCGGGCTTCGGCCGGCCAGTCCCCCCAGCCGGATGCCCTGCACGATCTGCGCGAGGATCGACAACGCGATCTCGGCAGGGGTGCGCGCGCCGATGGGCAACCCGGCAGGGGTGTGGATCCTGGCCCGCTCCGCCTCGTCGAGTTCGAGCTGCGCCAGCACGCTGGCGCCGCGGATCCTGCTGGCGACCAGTCCGATGTATCCCACACCCGCGTCGAGCGCGGCCCGGATGGACTCCGACTCGTTCCCCCCGAGCCCGACGATCACCGCCGCCACCGCGCCGTCGGGCCCGCCGCCCTCCTCGACCCGCTCGATCTGGAACCCCAGCATCCGCGCCAGGTCGGCGACCGCGTCCGCGGCTGGGTTGGTTCCCATCAGGTACAGCCGCGCGGCTGGCAGTCGCGGCGCGAGAAAGACCTCCATTGCGCCACCGGACAGACACGGGTTGACGACGACCGTCGCCCCCGGCGCCTCGGGGAACTGCGCCTGGCCGTCCGGCAGCACCCGCAGCAGCACGCTCTCCTCGGACCGCAGGGCGTCGAGCGCGGCCTTGCGCACCGAACTCTCGGCGCATTGGCCGCCGACGAACCCCTCGATGGAGCCGTCCGGCAACACGATCGCCTCGTCGCCCGTGCGCGCGGAAGTCGGCGGCTCGGCGCGAACCACGGTCGCGTGCACGAACGGTTGCCTGCGGTCGATCAGCTCGGCGATCCGCGCGTTCGTCTCCATACCCGCACCCTCCTGCGCTGTGCTGGGTCCTGCCCGGTCTCCTGCCGAGGGCTAGATCGGTGGCGCCGCTCTGCCCTGCATCGCCTCCCACACCCGCGAGGGTGTCAGCGGCATGTCGGCGTGCCGGACGCCGAACGGCTTCAGCGCGTCAACCACGGCGTTCACGACGGCGGGCGGCGAACCCACGGTCGCCGACTCACCGACGCCCTTGGCGCCGATCGGATGGTGCGGCGAGGGCGTCACCGTGAAACCGGTCTCGAGGTGGGGCACCTCGAGCGCGGTCGGGATCAGGTAGTCCATCAGCGAGCCGCCCAGGCAGTTCCCGTCCTCGTCGAAGGCCATGATCTCCATCAGCGCCATCCCGATCCCGTCGGTGATGCCCCCGTGCACCTGTCCCTCGATGATCATCGGGTTGATCCGGGTGCCGCAGTCGTCGACCGCGAGGAATCTGCGCACCTTCACCTCGGCTGTCCCGGGATCGATGTCGACGACGCAGAAATACGATCCGTACGGGTAGGTGAGATTCTCTGGGTTGTAACAGATCTGGGCCTCGAGCCCGCCCTCGATCCCCTCGGGCAGGTCGCCCGCACCGTACGAGCGCATCGCGATGTCCTGGATCGTCACCGCCGTCGTCGGATCGCCCTTCACGTGGAAGGAGCCCTTCTCCCATTCGAGATCGGCCACCGACACCTCGAGCATCCCCGATGCGATGATCTTCGCCTTGTCCCGCACCTTCCGCGCGACGAGCGCGGCGGCCGCCCCTGACACCGGCGTCGACCGGCTGCCGTAGGTGCCGAGGCCGAACGGGGTGTTGTCGGTGTCGCCGTGCACCACGTCGATGTCGTCCGGCGGGATGCCGAGCTCCTCGGCGACGATCTGCGCGAACGTCGTCTCGTGCCCCTGCCCCTGGGTCTGCACCGACAACCGGACGACGGCCTTGCCGGTGGGGTGCACCCGCAGCTCACAACCGTCCGCCATGCCGAGCCCGAGGATGTCCATGTGCTTGCGGGGCCCGGCGCCGACCGCCTCCGTGAAGAAGGACATGCCGATGCCCATCAGCTCGCCCCGCTCACGCTTCTCGGCCTGCTCTCGGCGCAGGTCGGCGTAGCCGATCATGTCCATGGCCTTGCGCATGGTCATCTCGTAGTCGCCCGAGTCGTAGACCCAGCCGGTCTTCGAGGTGTAGGGGAACTGGTCCGGCTTGAGGAGGTTCTTCAGCCGCAGCTCGGCCGGATCCATGTCGAGGTCGTAGGCGAGGCAATCGACCAGTCGCTCGACGAGGTACACCGCCTCGGTGATCCGGAAGGAGCAGGCGTACGCCACCCCGCCGGGAGCCTTGTCGGTGTAGACGGCGGTCATCTTGCAGTAGGCCGCCTCGAGGTCGTAGCTACCGGTGAACACCCCGAAGAACCCGGCCGGGTACTTCACGGGAGCCGCGGTGCCGTTGAACGCGCCGTGGTCGGCGAGCACGTTCGTCCGGATCGCGAGGATCTTGCCGTCCCTGGTGGCGGCGATCTCGCCCTGCATGATGTAGTCCCGCGCGAACCCGGTGCTCATCAGGTTCTCGCTCCGGTCCTCCATCCACTTGACCGGCTTCCCGGTCACCAGCGAGGCGACGATGGCGCACACGTATCCGGGGTAGATCGGCACCTTGTTGCCGAACCCACCGCCGATGTCGGGCGAGACGACCCGGATCTTGTGCTCGGGCAACCCCGCCACCAGTGCGTACAGGGTCCGGTGGGCGTGCGGTGCCTGGGAGGTGGACCAGAGCGTCAGCTTGCCGTTGACCGCGTCGAAATCCGCTACGGCACCGCAGGTTTCCATCGGAGCCGGGTGCACCCTTGGGTAGACGATCTCCTGGGTGGTGATCACCTCGGCCCTGGCGAAGGCCTCCTCGGTCGCCTTCGGATCGCCCGCCTCCCAGTCGAAGACGTGGTTGTCGGACTTGCCTTCGAGGTCCGTGCGGATCACCGGGGCATCGGGAGCGAGCGCCTTGCGGGCGTCGATCACCGGATCGAGGATGTCGTATTCGACCTCGATCAGCTCGAGCGCGTCACGAGCCGAGTACCGGTCCTCGGCGACGACACACGCCACCTCCTGCCCCTGGAAACGCACCTTGTCGGTGGCGAGGACCGCCTGCACGTCGTTGGAGAGGGTCGGCATCCAGGCCAGGCCCTGCTCGGCCAGGTCGGCGCCGGTGATGACCGCTTTCACCTTCGGGTGGGCCTGTGCCGCGGTCGTGTCAATGCCGACGATGCGTGCGTGCGCGACGGGGGATCTCAGGATGGCCATGTGCAGCATGCCGGGGAGCACGATGTCGTCGACATAGTTCCCGCGACCGCGGATGAAGCGGGGGTCCTCCTTGCGGAGCATCCGCCCGTACCCGACCGGCTTCTTGTTGTTGTCGAAGTGTTCGTTGTCCGACTCGTCCGTCAGTGGTCCGGTCGGTGGATGTTCGACGGTGGTCATGATGCACCTCCGACGTGCTCGGTGACGCGCGGCGGTGTGCTCGCCTCGGGCTGCGCCGCGGTGGGACCGGTGCCGCGCTCCGGTTCGGGTTCACGGGCCGCGCCCTCCTCGTGCGCCGCGGCCCACTGCACGGAGCGGACGATAGTGGTGTACCCGGTGCACCGGCAGATCTGCCCGGAGATCGCCTCGCGAATGGCCTGCTCGTCCGGGTGTGGGTTGCTGTCGAGCAGGGCCCTGGCGGTCATCATCATGCCGGGGGTGCAGAAGCCGCACTGCAGGCCATGACATTCCATGAAGCCCTGCTGGACCGGGTCGAGTTCACCGTCACGTTCGAGGCCCTCGACGGTTCGCACCTCGTGCCCGGCGGCCATCGCGGCCAACATCGTGCAGGACTTCACGGGCTCGCCGTCCACCAGCACCACGCAGGTGCCGCAGTTGCTGGTGTCGCAGCCCCAATGGGTTCCGGTCAGTCCCAGCTGATCTCGCAGGAAGTGCACCAAGAGCATTCGGGGCTCGACGTCCTCCGTGACCTCACTGCCGTTGACGGTCATCGTCACCTGCATGTCTTCTCGTCCTTCCCTGGTCCCCCGACCTACCCTCGCTAGTGGACCCGTCCGGCCGCCGTGCGCAACGCGCGACGGGTGAGTTCCTTGGCCAGGTGCCGCTTGTACTCCGCGGTCCCACGCATGTCGGTGACCGGTTCGCAGTGCCGTGACGCCAGATCACCCGCATAGAGGGCCACCTCGTCGGTGCACGGCTTGCCGAGGAGGAACTCGTACACCTCACCGAATCCGGACCGGTCGGCGTTCACCGCGGTGAGACCGATCCTCGCCTCGACGATGGTCGGGCCGTCCAGCCACACCGCGGCTCCCGCCGCGGCGATCGCCCAATCCCCCACGCGTCTTTCCACTTTCGCGTAGGCATTCGACCCGTGATCGCGGAAGGGGATCCGGATCTCGGTGAGGATCTCGTCGTCCGCCGCGGCGGTCTCGTATGGCCCGAGGTGGAACTCGGACATGCCGATCGTGCGCTCGCCGCCCGGCCCGCGCAGCACGCAGGTCGCGTCGAGCACCTCGCACACCGTGCTGAGGTCCTCGGCCGGGTCCGCCTGACAGAGCGATCCGCCGATCGTGCCTCGGTTGCGCACCACCGGGTCGGCGATCACCCGCTCGGCGTCCCGGAAGATCGGCCACAGCGCGGCCAGCTCCGCTGACTCGAGCAACTCCCGGTGTCGCACCATCGCACCGATCCGCACGCCCGACGGCTCGACCGTGATGTGACCGAGCTCGTCGTGCAGCGGGTTGATGTCGATGAGGTACTCGGGGTTCGCCAGCCGCAGCTTCATCATCGGGAGCAGGCTGTGGCCGCCGGCCACCAGTCGAGCCTCGCTCCCCAGCCGTTCGAGCAGTCCGATCGCGTCGTCGACGCTCGTCGCTCGCTCGTATTCAAAAGGTCCAGGGACCTGCATCTGATCCACCTCGCATCGCATGGGGACAAATCCAGACTCGACCGGTCCACCGGGGGTGTCAAGCGCCCCGTGCGATCACCGCGACCTGTCCGCGAACGGCTCGCGCGGGCGGGCGTCAGAGGGACTCGTCGTGGTGGATCCGGCCCTCGATCGCGGTCAGCCGCTCGCCACCCCCACCCCAGCGCAGCTCGATGATCTCGGCGGCGATGGACACCGCGGTCTCCTCGGGTGTGCGGGCCCCGATGTCGAGTCCGATAGGGCTGGACAGCCGCGCCAGCTCCGCTTCGGTCAGCCCGGCCTCGCGCAGGCGCTGTAGCCGGTCCCGGTGGGTACGCCGCGACCCCATCGCCCCGACATAGCCGACCTCGGGCAGCCGGAGCGCGAGGGCCAGCAGCGGGACGTCGAACTTGGGATCGTGGGTGAGCACACAGATCACCGTGCGGCCGTCGATCGCGCCGGCGTCGATCTGCGACTGCAGGTAGCGGTGCGGCCAGTCCACGACGACCTCGTCCGCGGTCGGGAAGCGGGTGTGCGTGGCGAACACCGCCCGTGCGTCGCACACCGTGACGCGGTAGCCGAGGAAGGCCCCCTGATGGGCCACCGCCGCGGCGAAGTCGATGGCGCCGAAGACGAGCATCCGCGGACTCGGGGCATGACTCGCGACGAACACGCGCATCCCCTCTCCCCGCCGCTGCCCGTCGGGGCCGTAGGTGAGCGCCCCGGTCCGTCCCGCCGCGAGCAGACCGCGGGCGTCATCGGCGATCGCGGCATCGGCCCGCACGGACCCGACCGTTCCACCGATCCCGTCCGGTCGCACGATCATCCGGCGACCGACCCAGGCGGACCGGGGGTGTTCGATCACCGTCGCCACGGCCACCGGGCGTTCGCGCTCGATGTCCTCGGCCACCTCGGCGAGCTCGGGAAAGGTGCGGCGGGAGATCGGCTCGACGTAGACGTCGAGAATGCCTCCGCAGGTCAGCCCCACCGCAAAGGCATCGTCATCGGTGACCCCGTACCGCTCGAGCTCCGGCCTGCCGGACTCGACCACCTCGAGGGCCAGCTCGTAGACGGCCCCCTCCACACAGCCACCCGAGACCGAGCCGGCCACGCTGCCGTCGGGGGCGACCACCATCGCCGCGCCGGGGGGCCTCGGCGCGGACCTGAAGGTCTGCACCACCGTGCCGACGCCCGCGGTCCCGCCCGCACGCCAGATCGCCAACAGCTCGGCGAGGACATCGCGCATCAGACGTCACCCTCCGCGTCGACCGGCTGGTTGCGGGCGCCCCGGGTGGTTCCCATGGCTGGACGCTACGCCGAATGCGCGGATCACCGAAGCAGGAACGGCGCTACAGTGTGGCTTCCTTGACGGTGGACGAGGCGGGGGCATTGAGCACACTGGATCCGGCCAGGCGACGGCACGACGAACTCGAGTCCAGGCGCGGCAGCCACTCCTTCCTGCTGTGGCTCTGTTTCCGGTTCGCGGTGTTCGTCGCCTGCGCGGCCCTGCTGGGATACGGCCTTGCCTGTGTCGCCGACATCTTCCGGCACGCCGTCATCGACACGACCTTCCCCGACGAGGCGAGGTTCGACGAGGCGCCGACGTGGCTCTGGTGGACGTTCGGGGCGGCCCTCGGCTATGTCCTGCTCGGTGTCGGGATGTCCGACGATCTCGCGACCTTCCTCGGGCGGCACCGCTGCCCCGGCATCATGGCCGCGGCGGGCTGGGCTGGTGTCACCCTCGGCTTCGTGGTGTCCACCACGAACTGGTGGCCACCGTCGCAGGTCGGCGCGGCCATCGACCCGATCACCATGACCGAGACGCCGTGGAGCCCGCTCGCCTGGGTGGGCTATTACACGGGCGTCTGGATTCCCCTGCTCCTGCTGGCGACGACCGTGGCGGCGGTGTCACGGACCGTGTCCCGGTTCCGCAGGCAGTCCGCCCAACTCGAGGAGCGTGACCGCCTGTTGGTACGCGGGCTACGGGTGCCGGGCACGGTCGCCGACGTCAACGTGCTCGTCGACAGTCCCCAGGAGGACGGCTCCGTGTCGATCGCGGGCATCGACGCGACGGTGACCTTCACCGACACCGAGGGCGTCACGCGGTGGGTCACTCGGCGGGTTCCCAGCCTGCACCGGGCACCGGACCAGGGCACGACACAGGTCCTGTTCGACCCGGAACGCCCGGGCGAGGAGAGTTCGATATTCGTTGCTTTCCACCGACATCCGGCGACCAGCGACTGGATTCCGTTCGACGGCCCCTAGGTGGCGTCGGCGTCGTACGGCGGGCGCTCACCGGAGGCGAGCGGTGTCGAATCGCGTTGCGGCGATGGGGGCAGGGCTGGGCCGCCCGGCCCGCCGCTACTCTTCGGCTTCGCATCGAAGTTGCCGGTCAGGATCGAGTCGTCCCCGTCGAGCAGATGCTTGGTGATCACCGAGCGGGGCGTCATCCCCCGCAACTGCTGCAGATCGGAGAGCGGCTTGCGCAGATCCTCAAACTCGGGACCGAGCTCGTCCTTGAGCTGCTGAGTCGCGCCGCCCGCGTAGTCACGGACCTGGCGCAGCGACTTCGTCACCCAGGAGACGGCACCGGGCAACCGCTCGGGTCCGAGGATCACGAGCGCCGCGACGAGTAGGACCATGAACTCGCCCCAGCCAATGTTGCCAAACACCGGGTCAGCCTACGTGCCCGCGGCGATCCGCGCCGCTATCAGTGCCGAATTCACATCGCATACCGCTTGCCCTCCGATGGCGCCGCTCAGTCCGAAGCGGGCGTGACCTGGACTTCGACCGTCCGGCCCGAGCGCACCAGTTGCACAGGAACCGGCTGACCGACGGCCTGCTGGTGCACCGCGACCACCAGCTCGTCCGCGCTGGTCACGTCGCGTTCACCGACCTTGACGATGACGTCGCCCTCGATGATCCCGGCCTGCTGCGCTGGCCCGCCCTCCTTGACGTTGGCCACCTCGGCGCCGCTGGTCTGCTCGTTGGTCACCGACCGCGCGTTCACCCCGATCTCGGGGTGATGCATGGCTCCGGTCCTGATCAGTTCCTGCGCGACCGCGGTGACGTCGTCGACGGGGATGGCGAACCCGAGGCCGACCGATCCCCCGCTCTCGCTCCTGATCGCGGAGTTGATCCCGATCACCCGGCCCTCGTGGTCCACCAACGGTCCGCCGGAGTTGCCTGGGTTGATCGCGGCGTCGGTCTGGACCGCGTCGATGACCGCGTCGGTGTCGGTGCCCTCGCCGCTGAGCCGGACGGGGCGGTGCAGCGCACTGACGATCCCACTGGTGACCGTCTTGCTCAGACCAAGCGGCGATCCGACCGCGACCACGTCGTCGCCGACCTTCAGGTCCGCGGACTTGCCGAGTTCGGCGACGGTGAGGTTGCCGACATCCACCTTGAGCACCGCGAGGTCGGTCTTCGTGTCGCGGCCGACGACCTTCGCGGGCGCCTTGGTGCCGTCCGCGAAGACGACGCGGAGCGTCGCGGTGTCCGGGTTCGTCGCCGCCATCGAGATCACGTGGTTGTTGGTGACGATGTACCCCTCGCCGTCGATCACCACGCCGGAGCCGGTGCCGGATTGCTCACCGAGCGCGACCTGGATGGACACCACGGACGGGAGCACCGCCTCGGCGACCTTCGCCACCTGGCCGAGTTCGGTGTCGTCGCCACTCGACTGCGTCAGCTCGACCCGCTGGCTGGTCAGCGCGCCGACGTTCTCGGCCGTGACGCGCCCGATGATGCCGCCGACCAGGCCGATCGCCAACGCGACGCCCGCGAGCGCGGCCAGCGCCCGCGGCGCGATGCGCTCGCCGAGCAGGACGTCGCGGATGCCGAGGGCGGGCGCGGGCGGCAGGTCCCCTGCCGCGGGGGCGTCGAGGGCCGGGGAACCGAGGCGCGCAGGAGCGTCCGGATCGCGCCACGGATCGGCTGGCGCCGCGTCCGCGGCCTCGTCGGCGTCGCCCGCGGACGGATCGCGCTGGATCGAATCGGTTTCGCCTGCCGGGCGGCCGAAGGCCTCGGCGAGCACCGGATCGGGACGCCGCACGGCGAGCTTCGGATCCGCGCCGCGGTCCGCGCCCGGCGCGAACGAGGAGTCGACGCCGTCGGGCCGCCCGAACGCCGCGGCGGCCGCGGGGTCGACGGTGGGACGGTAGAGCGGCCGCGGTGCCAGGCGGGGCGGGGCCGAATCCTGTTCGGCTGCTGCATCCGGTCGCGCGCCCGCGGTCGGGGATGTGGGATCCGAGTTCACGCGGCTGGGTACCCCTCGTTGGCGTCAGTCACGGATCCCAGTATCACCGACGCGGCGCGACCCGGAGTCACCGACGCGGTGCGTCGCGCGGTCACCGACGCGGCGGCGCCTACCGCCGCTTGCGCCACGACGCGAACGAGTACGACGTGACCATCGCCGCGAGCACGGCTCCTGCCCTGCCGTCGGGGCGCCGGAAGCCGGACCGCTCGGCGAACCGACGACCGCGGTCCGGCGTCGTGCTGTCGGCGTCCGGGAGCGGGGTGCACATCGGGATCTGGCTGAGTATCCCGAGAAGCGAACTGGGCATGCTGATCTCGGAGGCCTGCCGGAGCGCGCCGCGCGCATGGTGCTGGGCGTCGACCTCGGCCGCGCACTCGGGGCACATCGACAGGTGCTGTGCGGCCCGCAGGTAGGCGTTCATCTGCAGTTCGCCGTCGACGTACGCCGCGATCGCCTCGCTGGCCAGGTGCTCGGTAGAGCTGAAGCGGCGCGGTTTCCTGGCCTGCGTCATCCAACCCTCCTGCACGGTCATGCGAATGTCATCTTCCCTGTCCCCGACACCGCGGTCAGATACTCCTTGAGCGCCTGCCGCCCACGGTGGATTCGGCTGCGTACGGTACCGAGCTTGACTCCCAGTGTGGCACCGATCTCCTCGTATGACAGGCCTTCGACGTCACAGAGCACCACCGCGGCGCGGAACTCCGGCGCCAGCGAGTCCAGCGCGGACTGCAACTCGGGATCGAGCCGGGCATCGTGGTAGATCTGCTCGGGGTTCGGGCGGTCGGACGGGACCCGCTCGTAGTCCTCGGGCAGCGCCTCCATCTTGATCCGGTTGCGGCGCCGCACCATGTCGAGGAACAGGTTCGTGGTGATCCGGTGCAGCCACCCCTCGAAGGTGCCCGCCTGGTAGTTCGAGAGCGACCGGAACACCCGGATGAAGGTCTCCTGGGTGAGGTCCTCGGCGTCCTGGGCGTTGCCCGAGAGCCGGTAGGCCAGCCGATACACCCGGTCGCCGTGCTCACGGACGAGCTCGTCCCATGAGGGCATGGCGGTCTGATCGCCGGTGGCATCGAAGGCGGCGGTGCCGCTCAGATCAGCCGACTCGGTGAATTCCGCATCGAAGGCGGGAACGGCGTTGACCATCGAGATTGTGGAAACCTCCTGCTAAGGACAGCTGGTGAGCGAGCACAGGACGATCTGGACAAAAGGCACAACCCCCGAAGTCTCGGGTTTGTTCCCCTCGCCGGTTTCGTCCGGCACCCCCTTCCGGGGCGGTCAGCGATCTCGTGTGGACCCACCTTTTCTGATCCAAATGTGTGAGATGTGTGAGCAACCTGAGGTTCAGCTGAGAATCTGCGGGTCAGCGGCCAATATCACGTGCGCGCCTCGACTCCACCGCAGCATGTCGGCTATAACCTCGGATTCGTGCACAACAACGCCGAGCAGCTGCTGGCTCACACCGAGGAATCGGTCCTGGAGGACGCGGTCCTCACGCTCGCACGCGAACGGGCGGAGGATCTCGGCGCGACCCCGGTCCCGCCGTCCGTCGGCGCGCTGTTGAGCCTGTTCACCCAGATGCTCGACGCCAAGACCGTGGTCGAGATCGGGACCGGTGCAGGCGTGAGCGGGCTGTGGTTACTCGACGGCATGCGTGCCGACGGGGTGCTCACCACCATCGACACCGAACCCGAGCACCAGCGGGCCGCCAAGGACGCGTTCCGGTCCGGCGAGATCGCGCCCGGCCGCACCCGGCTGATCAACGGCTGGGGACTGGACGTGCTGCCCCGCCTCGCCGACGCCGCCTACGACCTGGTGTTCGTGGACACCTCGCCAGCCGACCACCCGCAGTTCGTCGCCGAGGGGGTCCGGCTGCTCCGGCCAGGAGGTGTGATCGTCCTGCACAACGCGCTGCTCGGCGGCCGGGTCGCCGACCCCAACCAGCGCGATGCGACCACCCTCGCCGTGCGTGCGGCAGCACGGGCGATCGCGGAGGACGACCGCCTGACGAAGGTGCTGCTGCCGGTGGGCGACGGCCTGCTCTGCGCGTCGCGTTCTGAGTAGCGGCACCGACTCCCGGCCGCGTCGGCGAATTTTTACGGCCTCTTGACGGGAGAACCGTTGCCGAGCGACTGAACAAGTGTTTAATCTTCTAAACATGCGTTCAATGCCAGCCGAGCCAGCCACCCCCGACCGGGACCTGACCACCCGTGCGCGGATCCGCGACACGGCGATCCGGGTCTTCGGCGAGCAGGGCTTCGTCACCGGCGTCCGCACCATCGCGACCGCGGCGGGAGTCTCCCCCGGACTGGTGAACCACCATTTCGGCTCCAAGGACGGACTGCGGGCCGAATGTGACGCGCGCGTCCTCGAGATCATCAGGGAGCAGAAGGCGCAGGCCATGTCGACGCCGGGGCCTGCGGGCGCGATCGCGGCGCTGAGCGAACTCGAGCAGTACGCCCCGGTCGTCGCATACATGGTCCGCAGCTTCCAGGCAGGCGGCCGACTCGCCGAGTCCCTCTTCGAGCACATGGTGGCCGACACCGAGGAGTACCTCGCGATCGGAGTGCGCTCCGGCAAGCTGCGAGCCAGCCGCGACCCGAAGGCGCGGGCGCGGTATCTCACCCTGAACAACGTCGGCGCGCTGCTGCTCTACCTACAGATAAGGGCGGACCGGGAGGGAGCGCTCGACTACGCCACGGCCATCCGCGACCTGTCGGACGAGATCACCCTGCCCGCTCTCGAGATGTACGCCGAGGGGATCTTCACCGACTCCTCGCTGCTCGATGCGTTCCTGGCGACCGACGCCGACGCGCAATCCACCCATCCCGACGCGGAGTCCCCGACCGAGGAGATGCAATGACCCCACTCATCGACGTTCGCGGCCTGGTCAAGACCTTCGGTCAGACCCGGGCCCTCGACGGTCTCGACCTCCAGGTCGCGCCGGGCGAGGTGCACGGCTTCCTCGGCCCCAACGGTGCAGGCAAGTCGACCACCATCCGGGTGCTGCTCGGCAGCCTGCGCGCGACCACGGGCAGCGCCAGAGTCCTCGGCCACGACCCGTGGCGCGACGCCGTCGCCCTGCACCGCGACCTGGCCTACGTACCGGGCGACGTCACGCTGTGGCCGTCCCTGACCGGCGGCGAGACCATCGATCTGCTGGCCCGGATGCGCGGCGGCATCGACGAGGCCAGGCGTTCCGAGCTCATCGAGCGCTTCGACCTCGACCCACGCAAGAAGTCGCGCACGTACTCGAAGGGCAACCGGCAGAAGGTTTCCCTGATCTCGGCGTTGTCGTCGAACGCCCGACTGCTCCTGCTCGACGAGCCGACCTCCGGCCTCGACCCGCTGATGGAACAGGTCTTCCGCGACTGCATCGCCGAGGCAGCCCGCCGCGGTGTGACCGTGCTGCTGTCCAGCCACATCCTGTCCGAGGTGGAAGCGCTGTGCGACCGGGTGACCATCATCCGGTTGGGCAAGACCGTGGAGAGCGGCTCGCTGTCCACGATGCGACACCTGAGCCGCACCTCGATCAGTGCCGAGCTGACGGGCGACCCGGGCGACCTCAGCCGGCTCGCGGGCGTCGAGGACATCTCGATCGACGATCACACGCTGCACTGCCAGGTCGACAGCGAACACCTGGGCGAGCTGATCCGCGTGCTCGGCGATGCCGGGGTGCGCAGCCTGGTCAGCAAGCCGCCGACGCTCGAGGAACTGTTCCTGCGGCACTACCAGGTCGAGGGACCCGAGCCCACCGGGGAGAAGGTGACGGCATGAGCACCGTGACGGTGGCGGGGCCGCGGCATCCGGCCGCGGCGGCTCCGCGCGGGGCGTCGAATCTCACCGGCACGCTCGGCTTCGTCCGGCTCTTCCTGCGGCGCGACCGAATCGTGTTGCCGCTCTGGGTGCTGCTCCTCTCGCTGCCGCTTGCGCCCGTCTACATGGGCAGCATCGAGAGCATCTACCCCGACGAGGCTGAGCGTGCGGCATTCGCCGCCACCATCATGGGAAGCCCGGCTCAACGCGCCATGTACGGCGAGATCTACAACGACAGCCTCGGCGCCGTCGGCATCTGGAAAGCCGGGATCTTCTACACGCTGATCGCGATCGCGGTGATCCTCACCGTCATCCGGCACACAAGGGCGGAGGAGGAGAGCGGCCGGACGGAGCTGCTCGACTCGACCGTCGTCGGCCGCTACGCGGGCCTGACCGCCGCGTTGCTGGTCGCCTTCGGCGCGTCCATCGCGACCGGGGCGATCGGCGCGGCGGGACTGCTCGGCACCGACGTGCCGCGCTCGGGCTCGATCGCGTTCGGGCTCGCGCTGGCGGCATCCGGCATCGTGTTCACGGCGGTCGCCGCCGTCGCGGCGCAGCTGAGCACCAGTGCCCGCACCGCCCGCGGCATCGCCTTCGCCGTCCTCGGGACCGCCTTCGCGCTCCGTGCCGTCGGCGACGCCGGCCCGGCCGCGCTGTCCTGGCTGTCGCCGCTGGGCTGGTCGCTGCAGGTGCGGCCGTACGCGGGCGACCGCTGGTGGGTGCTCCTACTGCACCTGGCCACGGCGATCGCGCTCACCGCGGCGGCGTATGCGCTGTTGCGCAGGCGGGACGTCGGTGCGGGGGTGATCGCGGAGCGCCTCGGTTCGCCGACGGCGGCGCGGGCGCTGAGCGGCCCGTTCGGCCTGTCCTGGCGGCTGCAGCGGGGCACGCTGATCGCGTGGACCATCGGGATCAGCCTGTACGCCCTGCTGATCGGCAGCGTCGTGCACGGGATCGGCGACGAGCTCGGCGGCGGCGACACTATCCGGGAGATCGTCAGCCGGATGGGCGGAACGCAGGCCCTCGAGGACGCGTTCATCACGATCGCGTTCACCATGCTCGCCGTCGGCGCCGCTGCGCTCGCGATCTCCTCGGCGCTGCGCCTGCACGGCGAGGAGACCGCGCAGCGCGCCGAGTCCGTGACCTCCGGTGCGGTCGGCCGGATCCGATGGGCCGCAAGCCATGTCGTCTTCGCGTTCGTCGGCCCGGCCGTCGCCATGCTCGCCGCCGGACTGGTTGCCGGGGTGACCTACGGTGTCGCGGCAGGCGACGTCGGGGGCAAGCTCCCCAGGGTGCTGGCCACCGGGCTCGTGCAGCTGCCCGCCGTCTGGATGCTGGCGGCGGTGACGGTGCTGCTCTTCGGACTGGTTCCGCGTTTCACCCCGGTGGCGTGGGGCGTGCTGGTGACGTTCGTGGCCCTGTTCCTGCTCGGCTCCATCTCGGGCGTCCCGCAGTGGGTGCTCGACCTCCAGCCCTTCAGCCACACGCCCAAGTTGCCAGGCGCGGGCTTCGAGGCCGCCCCTGTCGTGTGGCTCCTGGTGATCGATGCGGGGCTGCTCGTCGCCGGCCTTGTCGCGTTCCGGCGGCGGGACCTCCGATAGCCGGTTCGCCCGGCTCCCCCGGTCCGGGAGGAACGCGCCGTTACCTCGAGATGGACAGTTGACCAACTTCCGCCCCAACGGGTTTCGGGCCGGCTCGATCCGGGGCACCATGGGGTCCCGTGATGTGCTCAAGCCGCCCCCGACCGGAGTCAGGGAGCTATGCCCCCGCGGACTGCGACTACCCACTCCTCGCCATGCCGCACGCCTGGGTGGAGCGTGCGCTGTGCCGCGCGCAGAACCCCGATCAGATGTTCGTTCGCGGCGCCGCCCAACGCGAGGCGGCCGCCGCGTGCCGCCAGTGCCCCGTCATCATCCAGTGTGGGGCCGAGGCCCTCGACAACCGAGTCGAGTTCGGCGTCTGGGGCGGGATGACCGAGCGCCAGCGCCGGGCGTTGCTCAAGCGTCACCCCAACGTCGAGTCGTGGGCCGAGCTGATGGAGGTCCACTGAGCGATCAACCGAACGGTGAGGTCGATAACGGTTGAGCGCGGATCTTCGGCGAGTCACCGCGATATCGACCGAACGCCGGAGCCGCTGCGTACCATCGAACCATCTCGCTGGAACACCTCTCGGAGGCCGACGTGAGCGGACTTGGTATCGATCTCGGAACCACCAACACTGTCGTCGGGACCCCTGAAGACGGCATCGTCCTGAACGAGCCATCGTTCATGCTGGTGCGGGAAAAGGATCCGCACCACGCCCTCGCGATCGGCACGGAAGCGCGAGACCTGGTGGGCCGCAATCCCATGGGAGTCACGCCCGTTCGTCCGATGCACGACGGGGTGATCGTGGACCTCGAGTCGGCCCAGGCATTCGTCACGGCCGTCATCAAGCGCGCGGCACCGGGCAGGCGGTACGGCGTGCGGCCGAAGGGCGTCATCTCGGTTCCCGCGGGCGCCACATCGCTCGAGCGTCGGGCACTGCTCGAGGTCGGGCACGAGGCCGGTCTGCGAAAGGTCGGGCTGATACCGGAGCCGGTCGCGGGGGCACTCGGCTGCGGGATCAACCCGCTCGAACCCCGCGCCCACCTCGTCGTCGACATCGGCGGCGGCACTTCGGAAGTCACCGCGTTCTGTTATGGCGGCATGCTCTCGCATCGCAGCTGCCGGCTCGCGGGTGATGAACTGACCAACGCGCTGTATCACTACCTGCGGACCGAGCACAACATCATCGTCGGCGAGCTCACCGCCGAGCGGGTGAAGGTCGGCGCGCCCGAGACCGGCGAGGGACAGTCGCTCGTCGTCGAGGGCCGCGACGCCGTGACAGGACGGGCACGTCTGGTCACGCTCGAGACCGACGAGATCGTGGATGCGTTGCGGCCGACCACGACCGGGATCGTGCAGACCCTGGCCGCATGCCTGGAGGACATTCCCGCGCAGGCGATCGGTGACGTGATGTCCGAGGGGCTCCTGGCGCTCGGCGGTGGGTCCCTGCTGCGCGGCGTGTCGCAACTGCTCGAAGAGACCTTCGGGCTCCCGGTGAAGACGGCCGAGCGCCCGCTGACCTGCGTCGCCGAAGGTGCGACCGCCTGCCTCGATCACCCCGAAGTGGTTGCCGCCTACAGCGACTGATCGGCCCCGGTCCACCCCACTGCGATCCGGTCCACCCCCACGGTGGATCGGGATCAGCGGTTCGGCACCGCGGGCCGTGGTTGCGCGAGATAGCGCTCGAGGAGTTTCTTGGCGACGGGCCCGGACGTTGCCGACCCGAAACCACCGCCACGGACCAGTACCGAGACCACGATCTCGGGAGCGTCGAAAGGCACCACCGCCGAGAACCAGGCATTGAGGCCCTTTCCTGGCGCCGACGGATCCTCCGCCGTCCCGGTCTTGGCGCCCGCCGCGACCGGCAAGGTGGCCAACTGCCCGGCCGTACCGGCTGCGGCAGATGCCCGCATCCCCGCTCGGACGGGGCCGAGTTGGTCCGCGAAGGACAGTCGACGAGGGTCTGCGGTGGGAATGGGCAGGGCGTCCGGCCCGTACGCCGCGGCGAGCTGGGGGGTCACCGTCGAGCCGGTGGCGATGCCCGACGTCCAACGCGCCAACTGCACGGGCGTCGCACTGACGGTGCCCTGACCGATGCCCATCAGCAGCGTCGACCCCGGATACCAGGTTCCCCCGATGCTGCCGACGTTCTCCGGGGTGCCGAGGAAGCCAACGGCCTCGCCCGGCAGATCGATCCCCGATTCCTCGCCAACTCCCAACTCCGCGGCGGTTGCCGCGATTCTCTCGGGTCCGAGGAGTTCGGCGAGCTGGTAGAAGTAGACGTTGTCCGACCACTGGATCGCCCCGATCAAGCTGTTCGGCCCCATCGGCTGCCAGTTCGCGAATGTGTGCCCTCCATAGGTGTATGACGCACCGCCCGCGAGTTGGGCGTCCGGTGACAGCACGTTGTACTTCGCGTTCGCCGCCGCGACGACGATCTTGAAGGTCGAGCCGGGCGGTGCCGCGGACTGGTCGGCGTGGTTGAGCATCCGTCCCGGCCCCGGTCCCTCGGTTTGTGCCGCCAGCGCGACCGCGTCGACCGGGGGGCCGTAGACGTTGTTGTCGTATCCGGGCACGCTGGCCAGCGTCAGCACCGCCCCGGTGCGAGCGTCCATGACGATCGCCGCGCCCATGTCGCCCCCGCTGCTGCGCACCGCGTCGGTCAGCGCATCGGTCGCGAGCTGCTGCATCCCCATGTCGAGGTGCAATCGCAGGTCGTGTCCCCGCACCGGGTCCACCCGCTCGCCGGTGGCCACCAGACGCCCGGAGGGATCGACGAACATGCACTGCTTGCCGTCGGTGCCGCGGAGCAGCGCGTCGTACTGCTTCTCGAGTCCCGCTTTGCCGACCCGTGACCCGAGGGCGAGGTGGGGCCAGCGTTCCATGTCCTGCGGGTCCGCGAGCCCGACGTACCCGAGGACGGATGCCAGCGACGCCCCGTGCGGGTAATGCCTACGCCCGGTCGGGTACACGAGCACCCACGGGAGCCGGGCGTCCACGATCCGCCGCGCCTGCTCGGCGGTGACCCGGCCCAGTACGACCTCCAGTTCCGCGCCACCGCTCTCCAGCGTCGCCGCCAGCTGTTCCGGCGTGACGCCGAGCAGCGCGGCCAGCTCGGCGCGCACGGGCCCGTCGTCACGGTCGAACATCCGGGCAACCACCGCGACGGCGTACTCGGGGACGTTGTACGCGAGCGGCTCGCCGTTGCGGTCGAGGATGTGACCCCGCTCGGCGGGTAGACGGATGCAACGCTCCATCTGCACGTCGCTCATCGTGCGCAGCTCCGTACCCCGACCGCTCTGCAGCTGCCACGCGAACACCGACAGCGCGAGGAGCATCGCCGTGACCGTGACTGCGCCTGTGGACACTCCGCGGGGCAGGCGGCGCCGCCTGGACTCGGTGGCCCACAGGGGACGCGTGACGCCGTCGCGGCGGATCGCGAGCACCAGCCCGATCGCGACGAAACCGACGATTGCCGCCGTGCCCCCGTAACTGAAGAGCGGGATCGGCATGCCGGTGTGCGGGAGGAGTGACAGGCTCTGAGCAATGGAGACCACGGCCTGCACTCCGAACAGCCCACCGATCCCGGCCGCGACGAGGGCGGCTTCCCTGGTGCGTGCCGTTCGGGCGGCCAGCGCGGCCCGCCACACGATGATCATCGTGGCGACCACGACCGCCAGACCGGCGAACAACCCCCATCCGTACACGAGGCTCGCGAAGGCGAGATCGTGCTCCGATTCGGGAAGGTATTCGGCCCTCAGGTCGTAGAACGGTTCACGCCCGAGACCGAACCACCCGCCGCTGCCGATCGCGATGTCCGCCTGCAACGCTGCCCAACCCGACCCCTGCGGGTCGGCGTTGCTCGACAGGAACACGTGAATGCGCTCGAGCTGGTAGGGCCGGAGAAACAGCACGGCTAGGGGCAACGATGCGATCCCGAGCGCGAACAGCGGCAGCAGGGGCAGCAGCGGCACCCTGGCCAGGATCAGCATGAGTATCACGGTCGAGGCGAGCACCACGGCGGTCGACAGGTCGGGCTGCAGCGCCACGAGGCCGATCGGCACGCTCGAGACCAGCAGGACCGCCGCGAATCGGCCGAGGGTGTACCCACCCGCCAATATCGCCGCGGGGACCATGACCAGCGCCAGCTTGGCGAGCTCGGACGGTTGAACGGTGAACAGGCCGAAGTTCAGCCAACGCTGCGCACCCTTGGTCGCGATCCCGATGAGTGGCACCGCAGCGAGCAGGACGACCGCAGCGGCGTACAACGTCCAGCCGAATCGTCGGAGGTTGCTGGTCCGCAGTCGCGATATCGCGTACATCGCACCGAGGCCGATGGCAGCGAAGAGTGCGTGGCGGACGGCATCCGTCGTCTTCCCTGTCGAGATCAGGTTGAGCAGACCGAGGACGACGAGGGTGATCGCCGCCGCGACGAGCCAGGGGTCGGATTCTCGCTTGTTCGCCTGCATGCCGACCCCACCTCAGCACTTTGCGTTCTCGGCGGGCACGAATGCCGGCTCCGACGCGGCTGCCGCAGGGGCGCTGGTCAGCGCGGCGACGGCGAGCGCGGGGGCGGGCGGCAGGACGACCTTTGCGATGCCGTACACCTGCTGCCCACCGGGCGGCACGGGCGTCGTGACGTCATTGCCCGGATGAACGGCTCCCGTGCATCGGTCGTACACGACCACATGCCAGGTCACCGCGCCGACATTCGCCGCGGGATCGACGTGGACGTCGACCCGCATGGTGCACGGTTGTCCCGTCGCGCATTCCCCGTTGGCGAAGGTGGCGGTGACCAGGGTGATCGGCCCCGCGCTGCCGGGAAGTCCGGTATGCACCTGACCCGCTTCGGCGGTTCCCTGCGCGGTCGGTGAGTTCGCCTGGGCGGCTTCGGGCGCGGGCGGCGGCGGCGACACCGGACTGATCTGATTCTGCTCCGACGGATTCACCGGATAGAGAAGGGCATCCCAGCCCCGGCGCAGCTCCGACCACGCACCGGGAGCCGCCCACACCACCCCGACGAACAGCAGGATCGAGATCAGGCCGAGTACAACCCCACGACGCGACATCCGCCTCCGCCTGCGATGCCACGGATTCCCGACGGGTGGATACCAGCCCTTCGGGGCTAGCGACGATGCGGCCGCCGGGGTCTGCGGGGTCGCCGTGGTCGCCGTGGTCGGTGGGCTCTGCGAGTTCGCGCGGTCCGTCACGACCCGATCGTCCGAGAGTGCCAGCCCCCTCGTCGCCGAGACGAGCTCCGCGAGCTGGCGCCGCGTCCTTCCCACCATGGACGGGTCGAGCACCGTCGCGACCGCGTCGCGAACCCGTTGCGCCAGGATTGTCAGATCCGTTGTTCGGGCGATCGATTCGGCCAACCGGTCGGCGAGCCCGCGATCGCGACAGTTCGTCGCGATACTCAGGAGCAGGCTCGCCACCGCATCGTCCACGTCGTGCCAGGACGCCGCACTCCCGGTGCACTTGATCGTGAGCTGCCCCCGATCGGACACCGTCACCCCGTGGTCCCGGATGATCGGATAGCCGTCCCGGCTCCGCACCAGCTCGAGCTGATCGACCACATCGGTCAGGAGCAGCGCGGCCTGTGCCGGTGTCAACGTCGCAATCGCGAGCAACCCGTGGAGAGCGACACGACCGCCGCGGGCGTCGTCGTCGATTGGCTTCGCCGGCTCGGGTCGGGGTTGCGCCGCCGGCTTACTTCTGCCCGCGGAGAGCCCTAACACTGCTTCGATCATCGCGCATCCCGAAAACTCTGGGTCCCCCGCGCGGGCGTGCGACTAACCGGAACGGGTGGCCGACGGATCTTGGGTTAGGGCTTACTCGCTGTCGAAATCCATTCTGTCTCTGAGCATTCCATTAGACCAGGGAAACGAGGATCACCGATTGCGGAACGAAGATCTCGTTACTCATCCGAGACGCCTCGGCGAACCCGCACATCGAACCGTTACCCGACCGGCCGCGGCCAGAGACTCAGATCCAGACGCCCTTGCCGATCGCGACCACGCCGCCGGGGCTGACCGCGAACCGCTGCCGGTCACGCTCGAGGTCGACGCCGATGATCTCGCCCTCGCCGACCACCACGTTCTTGTCCAGGATCGCGTGCCGCACCACCGCGCCCTTGCCGACGCGCACGCCCGGCATCAGCACGCTGCCCTCGACGGTGGCGCCGTCGTCGACCATCACGTTGGAGCTGAGCACGGAGTTGCGGACGGTCGCGGCGGACAGGATGCAGCCGGCGCCCACCACCGACTCCTGGGCGAGCCCGCCCTGCACGAACTTGGCCGGCGCCAGGTTCTCGGCCGCGCCACGGATCGGCCAGCGCCGGTTGTAGAGGTTGAATACCGGGTGCACGGACACCAGGTCCATGTGCGCCTCATAGAACGCGTCGATGGTGCCGACGTCCCGCCAGTACCCGCGGTCGCGGTCGGTGGCGCCGGGCACCACGTTGTCCTTGAAGTCGTAGACGTTGGCCATCCCGGCGGCGACCAGCGCCGGGATGATGTCCCCGCCCATGTCGTGGTCGGAGTCGGAGTTCTCCGAGTCGGCGCGGATGGCGTCCACCAGCACCTTCGTGGTGAACACATAGTTCCCCATCGACGCGAACGTCACGTTCGGGTCGTCTGGGGTGCCGGGCGGATGCGCCGGCTTCTCCAGGAACTGGGTGATGCGGCCCGACTCGTCGCTGTCGATGCAGCCGAACGCGAACGCCTCGCTGCGTGGCACCCGGATCCCGGCAACGGTGACCCCTGCTCCCGAGTCGATGTGGTGCTGGACCATCTGCTCGGGATCCATCCGGTACACGTGGTCGGCGCCGAACACCACGATGTACTCGGGGTCCTCGTCGTAGACCAGGTTGAGCGACTGGAAGATCGCGTCCGCACTGCCGGTGTACCAGCGCGGGCCGAGCCGCTGCTGCGCCGGGACCGGGGTGATGTACTCGCCCGCGAAACCCGACAACCGCCACGTCTGCGAGATGTGGCGGTCGAGGGAATGCGACTTGTACTGGGTCAACACACAGATCCGGAGATAGCCGGCGTTGACCAGGTTGCTCAGCACGAAGTCGATCAGGCGGTAGGCCCCGCCGAACGGCACCGCCGGCTTGGCCCGGTCGGCGGTCAAGGGGTACAGACGTTTCCCTTCGCCTCCGGCGAGCACGATTCCGAGCACATGCGGCTGGCTCCTCACCCTGCCAACCTATCGGTCGGGCATTACCCCCGCCAGCGGTAGCCCCAAGTCGGCTCGGCGGCTACGTTTATCGCGTGCGGGTTGCGATGATGACCAGGGAGTACCCCCCGGAGATCTACGGTGGCGCGGGGGTCCACGTCACCGAGCTCGTGGCCCAGCTCACGCGGCTCTGCGACGTCGAGGTGCACTGCATGGGCGAGCCCCGAGAGGGCGCGATCGTGCACCGGCCCGATCCCGCTCTGGCAGGCGCCAATCCCGCGTTGACCATGTTGTCGTCGCAGCTGCGGATGGCGCAGGCGGCGGGGGCGGCCGACGTGGTGCATTCGCACACCTGGTACACCGGCCTGGCCGGACACCTCGCGGGCGAGCTGTACGGGGTGCCCCACATCATGACCGCCCACTCGCTCGAGCCCCGCCGCCCATGGAAGGCCGAGCAGCTCGGCGGCGGATATCGCATCTCCTCCTGGTCCGAGCGCAACGCGGTCGAGTACGCCGACGCCGTCATCGCCGTCAGCGCGGGCATGCGCCTCGACCTGCTCGACGCCTATCCGTTCGTCAACCCGGATCGAGTGCACGTGGTGCGCAACGGGATTGACACCGATGTCTGGTACCCGGACTTCGGCGGCGAACGCCCGACCTCGGTGCTGCGCGACCTGGGCGTCGACCCGGACGCCCCCATCGCGGCCTTCGTCGGCCGGATCACCCGACAGAAGGGCGTAGGCCACCTGATCGCGGCGGCCCACGACTTCGACCCGGATGTGCAGCTGGTGCTGTGCGCAGGCGCCCCCGACACCGCGGAGATCGCCGAGGAGACCGAGCGGGCGGTCGCGAAGCTGTCCGAGGCGCGACGCAACGTGTTCTGGGTCAGGGAGATGCTGCCCACCGCGCAGGTCCGGGAGATCCTCTCCGCCGCAACGGTGTTCGTGTGTCCCTCGGTGTACGAGCCGCTCGGCATCGTGAACCTGGAGGCGATGGCCACCGAGACCGCGGTGGTGGCCTCCGACGTCGGCGGCATTCCCGAGGTGGTCGAGGACGGCGTCACCGGGAGCCTGGTGCACTACAACTCCTACGAGCCGGAGGCGTTCGAGCACGCGCTGGCGGCGGCGGTCAACACGGTCACCGCCGACCGCGCGGCCGCGGCCGCGATGGGCAGGGCAGGCCGGGCGCGGGCGATCGCGGAATTCTCCTGGGAGCAGATCGCCAGGCAGACCCTCGCGGTCTACCAGGCCGCGGTCGAGGGCTACACCGGGTCTGCGCCCGCCTCCGGGACCGGGCGGTAGCTGCTGATCGTGACGGAGGCCGTCACCGTCGAAGCCTCGGGCAAGGAGGCGATGCGCTGCGCCCTCGCCTCGTCGCCGAGGTGACGCGCGGACGGACCCATCGCGATCAGGCTGTCGACATCGGTGCGCGCGAGCGTCATCGGGTACTCGACCGCAACCCGGTCCACCCGCTCGAAGTGCCCGGCCATGCTGGCGCCGAGGCGCACCGTCTTGTTCTCGTCCACCCGGACCAGACCGAGCAGGTCCACGAGTTCACGCAGGTGCCGATCGGTCGGGGTGAGCACGATCAGCGTTCCGTCCGGCCGCAGCACCCGGCGCAGCTCCGCGGCGTTGCGCGGGGCGAAGATCGACAGCACATGACTGAGGGCGTGCGCGCGGACCGGCAGCTGGGTCCAGATGTCGGCGACCACCGACGCCGCCCGCGGGTGGCTGCGGGCGAGCCATCGCGCGGCGGGCTTGGAGACGTCGACGCCGATGCCCTGCGCGGCGGGCAGGGCGTCGAGGACGGCCGCGAGGTAGTGGCCCGTACCCGCGCCGACCTCGAGCACCGCCGGGTCGGCAGGGGCGTCGGTGGCGCAGGCGCGGGCCACCGCGTCCATCAGCGCGTCGAAATGGTGGCCGTCGAGGAATCGGGCACGGGCCGCGATCATCTCGGCGCTGTCGCCGGTGAACTTCGCGGCCCCGGACAACAGGCTGACGTAGCCCTGCCTGGCGATGTCGAAGCTGTGTCCCTGTTCGCACAGCAGGGTGCGGTCGGCGACGTCCAGTCCACCGCCGCAATGCGGGCAGGCGAGCAGCCCGACGACATCGGCCAGCATCGGTCCGCCTCTCTGTCGATTGCACCGCAAAGACCCCGCGAGCCGAGGTGGCAAGCGGGGCCGTATGCCTGAGGGTTCGCGTCCGGCGAGGGCGCCGCACCGAACCGTTCCAGGAGTTAGCTGGTGACGCCCTTCAGCTCGTCTCCGAGCGCGGCGGCTTCTTCCGGGGTCAGCTCGACGACGAGCCGACCTCCACCCTCGAGCGGAACCCGCATGACGATTCCTCGCCCTTCCTTGGTGGCTTCGAGGGGACCGTCACCGGTCCGGGGCTTCATGGCCGCCATTACCTGCTCCCTCCAGATCTGCGCTGACAAGCTCTGCGCCTAGGCTTACCGTCGGTACCCCGACAGCTGTTGTCGGGGATCACATGTGCCATTCTTCCCTATTGCAAGGAATGCCGGGAACCTGAGTCTCGTTTCCGATCGAATGCGGACCGGAATCCGTGCTCAGCGACGCGCCTCGACCCAGCAATCGAGCACGTGATCGTCGACCATCCCGGTCGCCTGCATCAGGGCATATGCCGTGGTGGGACCCACAAACGTGAACCCCCGGCGCTTGAGTTCCTTGGCCATCGCCTTCGACTCCGCGGTCACCGCGGGCACGTCCCCGACGGTCCGCAACCGGCTCGGGCGTGGCTCGGGGGCAAACGACCAGAGCAGCGCGTCGAGATCGGTGTCCGTCATCTCGAGAACGGCCCGCGCGTTCGAGACGCAGGCCTCGATCTTCGCCCGATTGCGGACGATTCCCGGATCGGCGAGCAGCCTCTCGACATCGTCGGCTCCGAACCCGGCCACCGTATCGACGTCGAAGCCCGCGAACGCGGAACGGAAGGCCTCCCGCTTGCGGAGCACCGTGATCCAGGACAGCCCGGACTGGAAGGCCTCCAGGCACAGCCGCTCGAAGAGCTCGTCCCGACCGTGCAGGGGCACGCCCCATTCGTCATCGTGGTAGTCGCGATAGATCCGCGATCCCGACCCGTCGACCGCCCACGGGCACCGGGTCCGGCCGTCGTAGGACGCGTCCGCGCTCATGACTCCTCCTGCCCGGAGACCGGCGCCTCGCGCAGGCTGGCCAATTCGCCCCGCAGCGAATCGATCTCGCGCCCCAGCCGATCCAATGCCCAGTCCACCTCGGCGGCCTTGTACCCACGCACGGTCTGCTGGAACCGCAGCGCGCGGACGTCGGCCCCTGTGACGTCCTCTGCCGGGAGCATGGTTGCGGTGGTCCCCGGCGGCAGCGGGGCCATCTCCTCACCGCGCCCGAACACCGCCGAGGCCGCCAGGAACAACAGCCCTCCGACCAGCGCCATGATCAGCAGATAGAGCAGCACCGTGAACATGATCCGATCCTGTCACGGCCGTCCGACATGCACCGCAACGCGGTGACCCGCCGCCTTACGGCCTCAGCGTGTTCATCGGCGGCCGGTCCGCCAGCGACACCTCGGTGGTCACCGGCACGAACGAGTCGCCGTCGGCGAGGAACTGCGTCAGCCCGGCTCCGGAATCCTCGATACCGCACCGGCGGAGCATGGTGCCGATGATCTGCCTGCTCATCACGCCGAGCTCGACCAGCGGCCGGTTGCGGTGCTTGCGCACCCCCAGGTTCACCTGGCCGATGGCGCTGAGCCCGAGCCGGTCGTAGGTGTCGAGCAGCAGCCCGATCTCCACCCCGTATCCGGGCGCGAACGGCACCGCGGACAGCAGCTCCCTCGTCCCCGCGTACTCACCACCGAGGGGTTGCAGCACCGAGGTCAGCTCGGGCCGCATCGCCGCGAGCAGCGGCCGCGCGACCAACTCGGTGACCCGGCCGCCGCCGTTCGCATCCTCGGTCCCGCTGACCCGCAGCGGCCGCCGGTAGTACCCCTTCACGAGGTGGATGCCGTCGACGGTGAGCAGCGGCCCCAGCAGCTTCGGCACGAACTCCGGGTCGGGGTTGATCAGGTCGGAATCGACGAAGGCGATCAGGTCGCCCGTGCTCGCCGCGATCGAGCGCCACAGCACCTCACCCTTGCCGGGTACCGGCGCGAGTCCTGGCACCGCCTGCTCCCGGCTGACCACGGTTGCGCCCGCAGCCGCGGCCCGCTCCGCGGTCTCGTCGGTGGAACCGGAGTCGAGCACGATCAGCTCGTCCACCAGACTGCCGAGCAGCGGATGGATGGTGTCCACCACCGCGGAGACCGTCTTCTCCTCGTTCAGCGCAGGCAGCACCACCGACACCGTCCGGCCCGCCTTCGCCGCGATCAGGTCGGCGATGCTCCATGCGGGGTGGTCCCAACTGTTCGCCTCTGACCAGACGCGCTCACCGCTCGTGCTCGCCCTCATGCCAGCCCCCGAACCGTGCGGGCCGGCGCCCTGGTGCCGATGATCGCGGCGACCATGTCGACCACTCGTCTGGTGGACGCGACCTCGTGGACCCTGAAGACTCGGGCACCTTCTGCGGCTGCCAATGCTGTCGCTGCCAACGTACCCTCCAACCGCTCGGCGAGTTCTACACCTAGAGTCTCCCCGATAAAATCCTTGTTGCTCAGTGCCATCAGGACAGGCCACCCGGTGTTTACAAGAACGTCCACGCGCCGCAACAACTCGAGCCCGTGGAAGGTGTTTTTGCCGAAATCGTGGGTCGGATCGATGAGGATCCCGTCGGCGGGGACGCCGAGATCGCGCGCCCGCTGCGCCGCCGTCACCACCTCGTCGACCACGTCCGCGACGACGTCCGTGTAGCGGACCCGGTGCGGCCGGGTCCGGGGCACGGCGCCGCCGGTGTGCGAGCAGACGTATCCGGCGCCCAGTTCGGCCGCGACCTCCACCAGCGTCGGATCGGCACCGGCCCAGGTGTCGTTGATCAGGTCGGCGCCCGCACCGCACGCCAGCCGGGCGACGGGGCCGCGCCAGGTGTCCACGGAGATCAGCAGGTCCGGGTACCGGCCGCGGATCGCCTCCACGAACGGCACCACCCGGCGGATCTCCTCGGCGGTGTCCACCTCGTCGCCGGGACCCGCCTTGACGCCGCCGATGTCGACCAGGTCCGCGCCCTCGTCGACCGCCCGGTGGACGGCCGCCATGGCCGCCTCATCGGTGAAGGTGGCGCCCTTGTCGTAGAACGAATCCGGGGTCCGGTTGACGATCGCCATCACCAGGGCCCGATCGGTCGCCACCGGCTTGCCGCACAGGGTCGGCGAGGCCGCGAGGTGGGGTTCGGTCATGGGCTTCATAGTGGCACGCAGGCACCGGCGATCACGGGGTGGTGCAGGCGTCGAGCGCCTCGCCGACCCCGGACGTCAGGAGCAGCCCGTCGAGGGCCCGCTGCTGCACGAAGCCGCCGTCGCGCAGTCCGTCCAGCCAGTTCAACAGCCCGGAGTAGTGACCGACCGGGTCGAGCAGGACCACCGGCTTGGCATGCATGCCCAGGTAGCCCGCCGTCCAGGTCTCGAAGAGTTCCTCGAGCGTGCCGATCCCACCCGGCAGGGTGATGAAGGCATCCGCGCGGTCCTCCATGATCTGCTTGCGCTGACGCATCGTGTCGGTGACGATCAGTTCGTCGGCATCGGTATCGGCAACCTCCCTGTGCACCAACGCCTTCGGGATGACACCGATGGTCCAGCCGCCTGCGTCGCGAGTGGCCTTGGCCACCGCGCCCATCATCGAGACATTGCCGCCGCCCGAGACCAGCCGCAGCCCGCGTCGGCCGATCTCGGTACCCAGTTCCGCCGCGAGTGCCAGATACGAATCGTCGACCGGCCCGGAGGCGCAGTACACACAGATGGTGCGCATCGGGCTCACCACTCCTCCTCGGTGCCCATCAGCTCGGCGGCGTCGACGCCGTGCTGCGACTCGACGACGATGCGCACGGCCTCCTCGACGCTGTCGGTCACGTGCAGCAGTTCGACGTCACCCTCGGAGATCTTGCCGCTCTCCACCAGCGTCGTCTTGATCCACTGGACCAGCCCGGACCAGTACTCCGTGCCGAACAGCACGATCGGGAACCGGGTGACCTTGCGGGTCTGCACAAGGGTCAGCGCCTCGAACAGCTCGTCAAGGGTGCCGAACCCACCCGGCAGACAGATGAAGGCCTGCGAGTACTTGACGAACATGGTCTTGCGGGCGAAGAAGTACCGGAAGTTGATGCCGAGGTCGACCCACTCGTTCAGGCCCTGCTCGAACGGCAGCTCGATCCCGAGCCCGATCGAGTAGCCGCCCGACTCGCTGGCGCCGCGGTTCGCGGCCTCCATCACGCCGGGGCCGCCGCCGGTGATGACGGCGTACCCGGCCTCGGCCAACGCGGCGCCGAGTTCGCGGCCCGCGGTGTACTCGGGGTGATCGGACCCGGTTCGGGCGGAACCGAACACCGTCACCGCCCGCGGCACCTCCGCGAGCGCCCCGAAACCCTCGACGAACTCGCTCTGGATCCGGAGCACCCGCCACGGATCGGTGTGCACCCAGTCGGTCGGCCCACGCTGGTCGAGCAGCCGCTGATCGGTGGTGCTCGTGCCCACCTTGCGATCGCGTCGCAGCAGGATCGGTCCGCGGTGCTTGACCGAGGCACTGCCCCGCTTCGAGGTGTTCTGCTTCGCGGCCCGGCCGGGCGTCTTGTCGGGTGCCATGCGAGCAAGGCTATCCCGACCGGGGTGACCCATTTCACCGGGTAAACGCCAAAGCAAGCGATTGCAAAGTAGCTTAGCCTTCGCTAACTTCTTGTTCGCGGTGGCAACGACATGCCCCGCCCGCCTCGGTTGTCCGAGTTGCCCGGTCGAGATTCCTTGTGAGGGGATTGCATTGAGTGTGAAGAGCGTGTCCGGGGTGCGGGGCGCCCGCATCGGAGGCGTCGCCGCCGCTGCGGCGGTGGCGATCGGCCTGATGTCGACCGGTGCGGCCCACGCCGACACCCTCGTGCCGCTGCCCGACGGGCAGAAGGCCGGACCGGGAGCGGTACTCACCCGCACCGGCGAGAGCGCCCTGATCTCCCCGTCGCTGGCCGCCAACGGCGCCGGCCGCACGGCGTGGGTCTCGGGCACGGTCACCGCCGATGTCAAGGGCATCACCAAGGAAGGCGAGGTGGGGCCGTTCAACGGTGCCACCAACGACAAGGGCACCAACAACTCCTCGACGCACGGCGTCTCGCGGATCAGCACCGGCTACATCGTCGGCTGCCAGGTCGACATCACCGGCCTCGGCGGATCCATCGGCGCGGGCATCGACCTCTCCGGCCCCTCGATCTCCGGTTCGCTGACCGTCCCGGTCTCCGCGGGCCAGGTCAAGTTCGTGAACGTCGCGGGCAAGGACATCAAGAAGAACGGCAAGTACTCCGTCCAGTACCAGGACACCCATCTCGAGATCCAGAACTGCGGCGGCTTCGCCCAGGCCCGCGCGTACACGGTGGTCGAGATCGTCGGCAACGACTACTCCAAGACCACCCTGTACGGCCAGCCGTTCAGCATCGGATAGGAAGACGGAATCATGAACT
>NZ_JMLO01000029.1:0-80350 GCF_000686785.1 Rhodococcus sp. UNC363MFTsu5.1 | reverse complement strand
CGTCGTCGGCGTTGGCGCCTCTGTTGAAGGTGACGGTGTCGACGGGTACCTCGAATGGGACCGTGTGCAGTGGCGGCACCGTGATCGCGAACAACGTTGCTCTGGTGTCCGGTGGTAGTGCGAATCTGATCGCCACTCCGCGTCCGTTGGCGGCGACGACGGGTGCCGAGACGTTGTGTTTCCAGGTGACGTTGGATTCGGCTGCGACGACGGCGGTGCAGAACCAGACGGTGAACACCTCGTTCAACTTCAACGCAACCACGGCGTGATCCGGGAATGAGGGTTAGGGAAAATCTCATGCAGTTCAAGGGTTTTCGACCAGATCCGCGGCGGTCGATCATGGCGCTCGGTGCGGTGGGGTTGACGGCACTGAGCGCGACCGCGGTGGGGACGACCGCCGCCTTCACCGATACGGCAGCCGGCGCGAGTTCCTTCGGATCGTCGGCGGACTTTTTGCCTGCTCCCAAGTATTTGGGCTGCAGCGGCGGCGGCGGCTCGGTCACATTGAAGTGGGAGCACCTCGGGCCGGGCTACACATATGACATCAAACTGTTCAATGCATGGGGCGGCACATGGAACCCCACTATTCCCCCGAACAAGGGTGACGTGGTCTCCATCGATGTGAGCGCCTACAACAATATCTACGAGACGGCCTCATCGTCCCGTATAGAGGTGCATTCAGTACGGAACGGGCAGACCGGTACCAGCTGGGTCGGCGAGAACCTCTGGGCCTTCACGCTCTGGAACATCAAATGCGATGGCAAGGTTTCCAACGGCGCCCAGACGATGATGGCGCCCGATGCCGGCGATTCACTGTCACGCATGGCTGCACGGCAAGCCGAGCCGAGCACCTCGGCTGCACCCACGTCGGTGACCGGTACGGCAGCTGCGGCCTCCACGTCGACGGCACCGTCGTCGACCACGTCGGCGGCGTCCGGTACCACCACGTCGGCCCCGTCGACCACGACGACTGCCCCGTCGACCACGACGACTGCGCCGTCGACCACGTCGGCCGAGCAGGCCACCACGACGACGGCGGCCCCCGCGGTCGAGGAGGCGGTCCCTGCCCCGTCCGGCGAACTGAGCATTGCCAACAAGTCCTCCTCGGGAACCTATGCGGCGCAGGTGAGTTCCGGCCAGGCTGTGGTATCCGACGCCTCCGGGGCAACGGTGTTCAGCACGGCGGTGGGCAAGAAGGCCATGGTGCAGTGGGCCGCCGGCTCGGACGAGCTGTGGATCATCGAGTCCGACGCGCTGTACCGCGTCGGCGGGTCCGGTGGCTGGACGAAGACCGCGGTCGACCCGAAGTCGGGGGCGGTTCCCGCTGAGATCGCGGCACTGATCGGGTAACAGGCACACAGGAAGGCCGTCGACGGGACGTTCCCGTCGACGGCCTTCTGTGTTTCCGCCACTGATGTCGGTGGACCGGGCGAAACCGGGCGACCACACGCCCGTTCGCGCCATCACACAGCCATTGCCGTCTGAATGGGTGTGTGACCGAGCCAGAACGTGTGTGCTGCCGCGCTTTGCCGGACGCGGGGGGCGTACCGGAAGTAGTGCGCACACGAAAACGCCCCCCACCGTTACGGTGGGGGGCGTTTCCGGTGGTGCTGCAGTCGATTACGAGCCGAAGATGCTGCCCAGATCGCCGAGCGAGCCGGAGGACGATCCGGCGGAGCCGGTGCCCGGCTCGACCGGGGTGGTGGTGACGGTGACCGTGAGGACCTCGGAGGTGGAGGCGATGAAGCCGTCGGCGCCGTTGTAGACGGCGGTGATGCTGTGCGCGCCTGCGGTGGTGAGGATCTGCGTGCGCTTCGCGACACCGTTGGTCAGCGGCACCGGGTTACCGATGCTGGCGCCGTTGTCCTTGAACTGGACGGTGCCCGTTGCGCCTGCCGGGGCCACGGTCGCGGTCAGCTCGAACGAGGTGGTGGAGTTGGCGGTGGCCGGTCCGGTCAGCGTGGTGGTGGTCGCGACCGCGGCGGCGTCGAGCTCGAAGTCGAGGGCGAAGTCCGGGTTGACCGTCTGGTTCTGCGACTCGTTGCCTGCGGTGGCGGGCATGCCGACCACCAGCATCACCTTGGCGGTCTGCCCGGGGCTGAGGTGGGTCGACTGGAGTTCGGTGCCAGGAGCCGCCAGGTTGTTGGTGAGGTCCACGATGGCGCCGCTGGCGTCGTTGACCTCCACGCGCACGTACGCCTGCATGTCCGGGGCGGACTTCGTCCAGTTCCCGAGGTACACCTGCAGGGTGCCGCCCTGGCTGGTCGTGTTCTTGGCGTAGAACGTGGTGGTGAGTTCGCCGCCGGGGATCAGCTCGCCCTGGAAGTCGGGGATCAGGGACATGTCGCCCCAGGTCGAGTTGTCCGCCGAGTACTGCAGGGAAGCGGGGTCGGCGTGCGCGGCGGTGGGCATCACCAGTGCACCGAACGCTGCCAGAAACAGTGCAAGAATCGCGCCGCCAAAGGCAGTGGTCAGCCGCTTGAGGCCGCCGGATGCGCTGATGGTTGTCGTCATGGCGCGGAGCCTAACGGGGCGTGTGACCCAAGCGTTCAGTTTCGGTTAAACAATCTTGTCCGCCGAACGCAGGACAAGTGTGCACGTCGTGCCGTCCGGGGTGGGCCGAAATGGCGACGTGTACCGAGGGCTCGCTCGGGGGAGTAAGGTATCGGGGTCCGAAAGAGTCGAGGGAAGAGGAGGTGTGGCTTGCCGTGAAGAGCCAACCTCCGAGTACCTACCGAAGTCGCCGCTAGCCCCCGTCGGGCACCCCTGCCCACGCCAGGCGACTTCTCCGATCACACTCGCGCCGCTCCAGTCCGCGGCACGCGTCCGTGCATCCGACTCATGCGAAAGCCGCCCTCATGCGTGAAAAGCGACCCTTCCGTCCGCTGCTTCCCAGCCGATCCGCCAACCCCTCGAGCGATCTGATCGTCCCCGAGCATTCGATGGCCCCGCACCCGACGCCGCCGACCCCGGCGGTGATGCCGGTGGAGGCGAGCGTGGTCAACAGCGCGGTCTACCGCGACGGCGCCCGGATCGAGACCCCCGCCAGCCTGGCCGAGGCGCTGCGCAGCCTGCCGGATGAGACGTCCATGGCGTGGATCGGGATGTACCGGCCGGACGAGGAACAGCTCCAGGCCGCCGCCAAGCAGTTCGGGCTGCACGAGCTGGCGGTCGAGGACGCCATCGTCGCGCATCAGCGACCCAAGCTCGAGCGCTACGGCGACACCCTGTTCGTGGTGCTGCGCGCCGCCCGTTACCTGGACGAGTCCGAGCGGGTCGACTTCGGCGAACTGCACGTCTTCTGCGGCCCGACGTTCGTGATCACGGTGCGGCACAGCGAATCGCCGGACCTGTCCGCGGTGCGCAGACGAATGGAGAACGACCCGGAGCTGCTCAAGCTCGGCCCGGAGGCGGTGCTCTACGCGATCCTGGACGCGGTGGTCGACGGGTACGCGCCTGTCGTCGCCGGACTGCAGAACGACATCGACGAGATCGAGACAGAGGTCTTCAGCGGCGACCCGAAGGTGTCGCGGCGCATCTACGAACTCTCCCGCGAGGTCATCGAGTTCCAGCGCGCCACCAAGCCGCTGCTCGACATGCTGCGTGGGCTGTCCGCCGGCTTCGAGAAGTACAACACCGACGAGGAACTGCAGAAGTACCTGCGCGATGTCACCGACCACGCCACCACGGTGGTCGAGCGAGCGGACGGTTTCCGGCAGCTGCTCGGCAACATCCTCACGGTGAACGCGACCCTGGTGTCGCAGACCCAGAACGAGGAGATGTCGGCGCTCACCCAGGCCAGCTATGCGCAGAACGAGGAGATCAAGAAGGTATCCGCGTGGGCGGCAATCCTGTTCGCCCCCACCCTGATCGGCACCGTCTACGGCATGAACTTCGACAGCATGCCGGAACTGCACTGGGTGGGCGGATATCCGATGGCGCTGCTGATGATGGCGCTCACCTGTATCACCCTGTACACGATCTTCAAACGCCGCGGCTGGCTCTAGCAGCGGCTACAGGTCGTCCGTGCAGACCGCGAACCTGCGCTCGTCGTAGACGAATCCACTTGGGGTGGAGCACTTCTCGACGTCGGTGACGTCGGTGATGATCTCCGCTACCCGGACGCCCTCTCGGGAGGGGGCCGCGCAGTCGATGTGGGTGGGCTGATCGTCGGCCAGCTCCATGCACCCGCCGACCACCCAGTCGATGTCGAGGCAGAGCGCGCCCTGCTCGTTACCCATCAGGGTCTCGTAGTAATAGGAGTCGGCGTCGCTCACACACTGTGCGTTGGTCGGCGCCTTCCCGATCACCTTGTAGTTCGCCGGGGCCCTGCCGCAGGGGGCCTTCACCACGTTCGCGTCGTCGACGGTGCCGCTCAGCTCGACGCACTCGCCGATCTCGACGTCGATGTCGACGCTGCCCCCGGCGTCCGCCTTCGGTACATCCGGCAAGAGGGTGTCGGACGCGACGCTGCCTGCCTCGGGTATCGCCCGACCGGTGACCTCGCTGCCGCAGGCACCGAGCGAGAGGGCGGCGATCGTCAGTCCCGCGGCGGCGAGTCCGCGCCTGAGGCGGTTGTTCGTCATACGGCAATTAGAGCACCCGGCGCCGGTCCGGCCGTAGGTCGTCCCGGCGGGGCCCGGGAAACCCTCCCGCCGCCGGTGGGGCCGCCATACGCTGGTCGGGGAGTTTCCGTCACCGACGAGTGAGGAAGACCGATGAGCGATCACGTCTACAGCGTCACCGAGGTCGTGGGTTCCTCGAGCAAGGGGATCGACGACGCCATCGCGCAGGCCGTGGCCCGAGCGAGTTCGACCGTCCGCAATCTCGAGTGGTTCGAAGTGGTTGGCACCAGGGGGCACATCGTGGACGGCGCCATCGGGCACGTCCAGGTGACCCTCAAACTCGGGTTCCGGCTCGACGCCGAATGAGCGGGTGCCCGCGCGCCGACCGATGAGTTCCGGCTCCCCGCGGGGTCATAGTTACGGCAATGCTGTCCACGGCAGTGCCGTGACCATGACATCAGAGGGAGGCCGGCGGTGGCGGGTTATGTGCGGCTGGGGGACCTGAACACCTGGTACGACGAGCACGGCGAGGGCGAGCCGCTCGTGCTCCTGCACCCGGGTGGTGTCGATGCGCGCGCCTTCGGGTCGAATATCGACGGGTTGGCCCGCCGGTTTCGCCTGTTCACCCCCGAGCGTCGGGGTCACGGACACACGCCCGACGCGCCAGGTCCCATCACCTTCGACCTGATGGCCGAGGACACCATCGCGTTCCTCGAATCGGTTCCTGGCGCGCCTGTCGATCTGCTCGGCTGCAGTGACGGCGCCACCGTGGCCCTGCTGGTGGCCCTGCGCAGGCCCGACCTGGTCCGGCGGTTGGTCTGTGTCGCGGGCGTCTTCCACCGGGACGGCTGGGCGCCGGGGGTCGTGGATGCGGATCAGCCGTCGCCCGCCTTCCTCGCGGACATGTACGCCGAGGTGTCGCCGGACGGTGCCGGGCACTACCAGGTGGTGGCCGGGAAGCTGAACCGGATGCACCTCGAGGAGCCGACGCTGACCGCGCACGACCTGCGGCGGGTCACCGGCCGGACACTGGTGATGGTCGGCGACGACGACGAGGTGACCATCGAGCACGCGCTCGCGCTGTACCGCGGCCTGCCCGAGGCCGAGCTGGCGGTGGTGCCGGGCACCTCGCACGGCCTGCTGGTGGAGAAACCCGAACTCTGCAACCGGATCATCCTGGACTTCCTGACCACCGAACCGGTGCCGACGATGGCGCCGATCCGACGGGCGCGCGGCGCATGACCACTCTCGGAGGATCGGCGGCGGCCAGGGCGAGTTCCCTCGCCAATACCGGCCCGGTGCGCAAGTATGGGTGCGTGGAGCTGCCGCTGACCCCGCCCCTGCAACCGATGCTGGCGAAGGCCGCCGCTGCGGTCCCGACGCAGCCCGACGGCGAGGAGCCGGTGTGGTCCTACGAGCCGAAATGGGACGGATTCCGCGCCATCGTCTTTCGCGACGGCGACGAGGTGGTCCTGAGCTCCCGTAGCGGAAAGGACCTTGGCCGCTACTTTCCCGAGATGATCGAGGCGGTGCGGACCGAGCTGCCCGTCCGTTGCGTGCTCGACGGGGAGCTGGTGGTGCCGCGCGAGGTCGACGGCCGCACCCGGCTGGACTGGGAGGCGTTGTCGGAACGGATCCACCCGGCCGAGAGTCGGGTCAGCCTGCTGGCCGAGCAGACGCCGTCGCAGCTGATCGGATTCGACATGCTCGCGCTGGGGGACGACGACCTGACGAAGCGGCCGTTCGGCGAGCGTCGCGACATCCTGCTCGACCATGTCGGCGGCGGACCGTCCTGCCACGTCACCACCGCCACCACCGACGCCGGGCTCGCCGAAGAGTGGTTCCATGCCTTCGAGGGCGCCGGGCTCGACGGCGTGGTCGCGAAGAAGCTTGCCGGGCACTATCTTCCGAACAAGCGCGAGATGATCAAGGTCAAACATGCGCGGACCGCGGATTGCGTGGTGATCGGGTACCGGCCACACAAGAGCCAGCCGGGTATCGGATCCATGCTGCTGGGTCTCTACGACGGCGACGCGCTGCACATGATCGGCGGGGCCTCCGCGTTCACCGCGGCCAAGCGGATCGAGATGCTCGAGCTGCTGCAGCCCTACCGCGAGGGCGAGGACCTGGTGTACGACGGCGAGGCCAGCCGGTGGTCGGCCGGCAAGGACCGCCAGTGGGTGCCACTGCGTCCCGAGCTGGTGGTGGAGGTGGCCTACGACCAGATGGAGGGCGACCGCCTGCGGCACGCCGCGCGGTTCCTGCGCTGGCGCCCGGACCGTGAGGCGCGGGAATGCACCTACGAGCAACTGGAGGTCCCGGTGCGCTACGACCTGAGCGACGTGCTGGCGGGGGAGGACTGATGGCGGCGAAGGCTCCGGCCATGGAACTGGACGTGGACGGCATCGCGGTCCGGCTCTCGAGTCCCGACAAGATCTACTTCCCGCAGCTCGGCGCCGAGGGTGGCAGCAAGCGTGACCTGGTCGAGTACTACCGGACCATCGCCCTCTTCGACGGCGGGCGGTCCGGGATCATGACCGCCCTCCGGGACCGGCCCACCCACCTGCAGCGCTTCCCGGACGGCATCGAGGGCGAGGAGATCTACCAGAAGCGACTGCCCGCCAAGCGCCCCGAGTATCTGGACACCTGCACGGTCACCAACCCCAACGGCCGCACGGCCGACGCGCTGCGGGTGCGGCACGCCGCCGACATCGTCTGGGCGGCACAGATGGGCAACGTGACCTTTCATCCGTGGCCGGTGCGGTGTACCGACCCGGACCGACCCGACGAGCTGCGTATCGACCTGGATCCCCAGCCGGGCACCGGGTTCGAGGAGGCCAGGGCCGTCGCGGTGGACATCGTCGCGCCGCTGCTCGACGAACTGGGGCTGGTCGGGTTCCCGAAGACCTCCGGCGGCCGCGGGATCCACGTCTACGTCCGGATCGAACCGCGCTGGGACTTCATCGAGGTGCGCCGCGCGGCCATCGCGATCGCCAGGGAGATCGAGCGCCGCGACCCGGCACGCGTGACCACCGCGTGGTGGAAAGAGGAACGGGGCGAACGGATCTTCATCGACTTCAACCAGACGGCCAGGGACAAGACCGTCGCGTCGGCCTATTCGGTCCGCAAGACCCCTCGGGCGACGGTGTCGACCCCGGTCACCTGGGCGGAACTGCCGGATGTCGAGCCGGACGACTTCACCATCGCCACCGTGCCCGAGCTGGTGGGCAGGCGCGGAGACCCGGCGGCCCGGATCGATGACGTCGCATACTCGCTGGACGCGCTGCTGGAGATGGCGGAGCGGGACGCGGCGAACGGGCTGGGCGACATGCCGTATCCGCCGCAGTACCCGAAAATGCCGGGCGAACCGAAGCGGGTGCAGCCGAGCAAGGACAGGGACCGGAAGTAGCGTCACGCCGGCTTGAATCGTCGCGAGACTTCGCGCACGAGGTATTAGGCTCCGAATCAGCTGTTCAGGCAAGCCACGAGCATCGGAGGATGCGATGACGGAGAACCCTATCGTTGACAGCAACGAGGCAATGCTGCAGATCGGCAAGGACATCTGGTGGCTGCTGCTCATCCGCGGCATCTTCGCCGTCCTCTTCGGCATCGTCGCGCTGGTCTGGCCGGGCGTGACCGTGTGGGCGATGGTGGTCGTGTTCGGTGTGTATGCCATCGTCGACGGCCTCGTCGAGGTGGTCCGGTCGATCCAGGCGCGCAAGATCGTCACCGGCTGGGTGTGGTGGCTGATCGGCGGCATCGTGTCCGTGGCCGCCGGTGTCGTGGCATTCGCGTGGCCCGAGGTCACCGTGCTGGTTGCCGTGTACGTGATCGGTTTCTGGGCGATCCTGGTCGGCATCCTCGAGATCATGGGCTCGTTCAAGGTGAAATCCGTGGGCGGACAGTGGGTGTGGCTCCTGGTCGCGGGCATCCTCGCGGTCCTGTTCGGGCTGCTGCTGGTCATCTTCCCCGTCGAGGGCGTCAGTAGCCTCGTCTGGCTGGTCGGCTTCTTCGCCATCATCTTCGGAATCGTGTTCGTGGCCGGTGCATTCCAGCTCCGCTCCGCCGCCAAGCGCGCGGGAGTGGTCTGACCGCCATGAGTAGGCGTGGCGTGCGCTCCCGTCCGCCCGTTGGCGACGGGAGCGCACCGACCGAGATGCACGTCGACGCCGGGTTCCTGCCGTTGGCCGATCGGTTCTTCGCGATGTACCGACAGCCGAACAACGGCGGCGGAGCGCTGACCGCCTATGTGAACGGCGAACTGGTGCTCGACATCTGGGCTGGTTGGGCGGACCGTGACCGTCGCTGGCGGCGCGACACCGTCGCGTTGTCCTTCTCCACCGGCAAGGGGGTCGCCAGCACCGTGCTGCACCGGCTGGCCGACCGCGGTGTCGTCGACTACGACGAACCGGTGGCGACCTACTGGCCGGAGTTCGCCTCGGCGGGCAAGGAGCGGATCACGATCCGGGACATGCTCACCCACCGGGCGGGCCTGCACCGGGTCCGGGGCCTGGTCCCGGGCAAGACCGGGCTCCTCGACTACGACCGCGTGGTCGCCGCGCTCGCCGCGGCGCGGCCGGACCCGCGCCGGCTCAGCGGTCCCGGGTACCACGCGGTCACCTACGGATGGATCGTCGCCGAGACGGTGGCGCGGGTGACCGGACGCAGCTTCACCGAGGTGGTGCGCACCGAGATCGCGGAGCCGCTCGGTGTCGAGGAGTTCTGGTACCGGGTGCCGCCCGAGCACCGGCATCGGATCGCGAAGCTGTTCCCGCACCTCAGCCCAGGCGCGGTGTCCTGGGGCGTGGCCTCCTCGGTGATGACGCGGCTGCGCCCGTTCAACGGACTCGCGGAGGCGGGCATGCCGGAGGGCTTCGACGAGCTGGTTCGCGACCCGATCGTGCACGACGCGGTGATGCCGGGCTGGAACGGCGTGTTCACCTCGCGTGCACTCGCGAAGATGTACGCGGCGATCGCGAACGACGGCGTCATCGACGGCAAGCGCTTCCTCTCCTCCGACACCATCGAACGGATGGGCGAGGTGCAGACCTTTGGACGCGACTACGTGCTCGGCGCCAGGGTCAACTGGCGGCTCGGCTATCACCCGGTGTTCGTCGCGAACCGGTCCCAGCCAAGGGCCGCGTTCGGCCACTACGGGGTCGGGGGGTCGGGGGCGTATGCGGACCCGGAGACCGGCCTCGCCCTCGGTTTCGTCACCAACCGGATGGGCAACGCGATGACCGCGCTCGGCGACCTGCGCTTGGCCCGGCTCGGCGCGGTGGCGCAGAAGACGGTGCGCGGTCGCTAGTGCACCGCCGGGCCGCTGGATGCGGTGATCCGCCTGGCTGAGAGGCGGATCACCTACCGGGGTCGGCAGCCGTGCGACCTGGGACGGAGCCGTGCGACGGGCTGTCTGGGCGCAGTGGCACCTGGCCAACGGCGAACCTGTTGTGTCTACTGGAAACGGCGAAGCCTGCTAATGCGGGATTCGCAGATTTCTTCTGCAGTCGGATGATGGGACTTGAATGCGCAAGAACGAGACCGGGAGCACCAGTCGTCGGCGCTGGGCGAATCGGGTCGCGACGGCCCTGATCGGTGCCGCGGCCGCAGGTACGGCGCTGGTCGTTCCCGCGCAGGCGGTACCGCTGTTCCCCGGGGGCCCCGACATCGCGCTGCCCACGCTCCCCGGCCTACCGGCGCCCGCTGCGCCCCTCGCGCCGCCGGCTCCGGTGGAGCCGCAGGTGGGGCCTGCCAACTTCTCCGCGCCGAGCCTGAACCCGTCCGAGGGCGAGGTGGTCGGCGTCGCGCAGCCCATCATCATCCGGTTCGACGAGGCCATCGACGACCGCGCCACCGCGGAGCGGGCCATCAAGATCAGCAGCAGCCCGAAGGTCGAGGGGTCCTTCTACTGGATCAACAACAGCCAGGTGCGGTGGCGGCCGACCGAGTTCTGGCCTGCGGGCACCGATGTCGTGGTCGAGGCGGGCGCGGCGCGCTCCGCCTTCCACATCGGCGACGCACTGGTGGCCACCGCCGACGACAACACCAAGGAGATCACCATCACCCGCAACGGTGAGGTGGTCAAGACGATGCCGACCTCGATGGGCAAGACCGGCCACGAGACCCCGAACGGCACCTACATCGTCGGCGAGCAGCTGCGCGACATGTACATGGACTCGTCCACCTACGGTGTCCCGATCGACGCGCCGGAGGGCTACCGGACCTACGTCGAGTACGCGACCCGCATCTCCAACAGCGGAATCTTCGTGCACGCCGCGCCGTGGTCGGTGAACCAGCAGGGCAGTACCAACACGAGCCACGGCTGCCTGAACGTGAGCACCGAAGACGGCAAGTGGTTCTTCGAGAACGCGAAGAAGGGCGACCCGGTGATCGTGACGAACACCAGCGGCGGGACGCTCGACGGCTCCGATGGGCTGGGGGACTGGAACCGGTAGCTGAATCCGCACCGCCCGCGATGCGCGCACGATCACCCGGTGATCGTGCGCGCATCGTTCGTATGGGGCCCGGCTACCGGCCGGGATCGGTGATACGGGCGACCGTCAGGTCGATGGACTCGATCGCGTCGGTACGTGAGTAACCCTCGGTGTTGAAGCTCTCCCACCCGGTGAGCAGGCACCACCAGAGCATCCGGCGGATCCAGCGGATCTTGAGCGCCGAGGAGAAGGTGCCGTCGGCCTGGCCGCGTTCGATCAGGGCGAGCAACGGTGCATCGACCGCGCCGAGGCCCTCCCAGAACGCCGAGTTCGACAGCGCCTGCGGGTCGCCGAAGATGAGCGAGAGCAGGGGGCCGAGGTCGAAGCACTCGTGGCTCATCCGGCGCAGCGCCGCGTCCGCGGGTCCCTCGGTGGGCCGGGACCGTTCCAGTGCCGCGCCGAGCTTGTCCAGGGCATCCTCGCCGAGGGCACGGATCAGATCGATGCGCTCCGGGTAGTAGCGGTGCAGGGTGCTGCGGCCCACCTCGGCCTCCGCGGCGATCTCACTGAGTGATGCGGCCGAGTTCTTGCCGAGCACGTCGACGGCCGCGTCGAGGATGGCGCGGCGGGTGCGCGCCTTGGTGCCCGATTCGTGGACGGTCTCGGTCGACATGCCCTCACGGTAGCAGTGGATTGTTCCCAAATGGAACTGTCATTGACAGAAATGGGACGTGAATGTTCCACTGGTGGACATGAGTGATTCTCAGGCGTCTGTGAGCTGGCCGCACGTGCGGCTGTTGTGGTCCTACATTCGCCCGCACCGGAAGATGCTCGGGCTGGGCATGGTCCTGGGGATCATCGTCACCGCCGCGGGCCTGGCGACGCCGATGATCATCAAGTACATGCTGGACACGCTCAGCAGCGACGGCTCGATGCTCACGCCCGTTCTCACGCTCCTCGGCGTGCTCGTCGTCACCGGCGTCGTCGGGTACTTCCAATGGATCCTGCTCGGCACACTGGCCGCGCGCGTGGTCTACGACGCACGGGAATCCATCGTGCGCAGGTACTTCCGTGCCACGGTCGGCAGCCTGACGGCGCGGCCGTCGGGCGAACTGGTCACCCGGGTCACCTCGGACACCGTTCTGCTCCGGGAGGCGACCTCGTCCAGCCTGGTCGAACTGTTCAACGGCGCCGTCAGCATCATCGGCACCCTCGTCCTGATGGCGATGCTCGACCTCGTCCTGTTCGGGGCAACCGTGGCGTCGCTCCTGGTCGTCGGTGTCCTTGCCCTCCTTCTCATGCCGCAGCTCGCGAAGTCGCAGCGGCAAGCGCAGGAATCGGTCGGGCGGCTCGGCGGTGTGCTCGAGGGGGCGCTGCGCGCGATCCGGACGGTCAAGTCGAGCCGCGCGGAGGCCCGCGAGGCCGAGCGGATCATCATCGACGCGAAGGACTCGCAGGTGCACAGCGTCCGGGCGGCCCGGGTCACCGCCCTGGTCTGGATCATCGCAGGCGGCGGGATGCAGCTCGCGATCATCGGAATTCTCGCCTTCGGCGCGTACCGGGTGAGCTCGGGGGCGCTCGCGGTCTCCGCGCTGGTGGCCTTCCTGCTGTACGCCTTCCTGCTGACCGCTCCTGTCGCCTCGATGGCGCAGAATATCGCGCTCGTCCAGTCCGGGATCGCCGCGGCGAGCAGGATCCGCGAGGTGCAGGACATGGAGATCGAAGAGCACGCCGCCGTCGAGGTCCAGCCGCTTCGGCCGTCCCCGGACGTGCCGGTGCTCGAGCTGGTCGACGTCGTCGCCCGGTACGCCCCCGGCACCGAGCCGTCCGTGCGCGGGGTCAGCGCCCAGATCCCGGCGCGCGGACATACCGCCATCGTCGGTCCGTCCGGTGCGGGTAAGACCACGCTGTTCTCGTTGTTGCTGCGGTTCCTCCACCCTGAGAGCGGCGAGATCCTGCTGGACGGCGTGCCCTACTCGGAGCTGCCGTTCGACCAGGTGCGCTCCCGGCTGGCGTACGTAGAGCAGGAGACGCCCATCGTGCCCGGCACGATTCGGTCGAACCTGCTGTTCACCCACCAGGGGGCCACCGAGGAGGAGGTGTGGGCGGCGTTGCGTGCGGTGCACCTCGACGAGACCGTGCGTGAGCTCCCCAACGGGCTCGACAGCGACCTGTCCGCCACCAATGTCTCGGGTGGACAGCGGCAGCGAATCGCGCTGGCGCGGGCCATCGTTCGGCGCCCGGACGTGTTGCTCCTCGACGAGGCCACGGCGCAGGTGGACGGCCGGACCGAGGCCGCCATCCACGACATGATCCGGGAGCTGTCGCAGACCGGTTCGGTGGTGACCATCGCGCACCGGCTCTCGACCGTGATCGACGCCGACACCATCCTGGTGATGGAACACGGGCGGATCCGGGCACGCGGCACCCACCTCGAGCTGCTGGAATCGGACGAGCTCTACCGGGAACTGGTCACCGCGTTGCGAATCGGGGTCGACCTCCAGATCGCCGTATAGGGCGCCGGTAGGCTCGGACGGTGGCCGTCGCAGCCTTCGACACGTCTGAGCCCGCCGCCGAACGCCGGCGGCGAGGCAAGCATCTGCGTGCCCGGATCCCGCGCGGGGCGCACGGTTCGTGGGCACCCTCCTCGTATCGGCCCGATCCGGTGTCGATCCTCGACCGGCAGAACGCGAATCGGATTCCGGAACTGGTTCCGCTCAGATTCGAGCGAATGCTGCTCTCGCCGTTCACTTTCCTGCGTGGCTCGGCCGCCATCATGGCGTGGGATCTGGCGCACTGCGCTCGCACAGAGCTGACGGTGATGGCGAGCGGGGATGCCCACCTCGCGAACTTCGGGCTGTTCGCCGGCCCGGACCGCCGGCTCGTGTTCGACCTCAGTGACTTCGACGAGGTGCACCGCGGGCCCTTCGAATGGGACCTCAAGCGGCTCGCGACCTCGGTGCTGGTGGCCGCGTCCACGAACGGTCACAGCGCATCGGACGCGCGTGCCGCGGCGATGATCGTGGGCGCCGCATACCGGGAGACGATCCACCACGCGGCGCAGATGCCCGCGCTGGACGTCTGGTATCTCCGGATCGAGGCGGACGCGATGCTGGCCGGGCTGCGGGATCAGATCACCGCCCGTCAGATCGGGGCGGCCGAGGCCGTGATGGCCAAGGCGGAGCGGCGAACTGAGCTCGGCTCGCTCAAGCGGTTCGCCAGGAACGAGAACGGCCGGTTCCTGATCAAGGAGGAGCCGCCGCTGATCACCCGGCTGCCACACGAGCGGCATGCGGAGGTGACGGATCTGCTGAGGGGTTCCTTCGAGCGCTATCTCGGCACACTGGCGGGGGGCCGGCGGGAACTGGTGGCCCGCTATCGCTTCCAGGACATCGCCAGCAAGGTGGTAGGGGTCGGATCCGTCGGCATGCTCGGCTTCATGGCGCTGTTCGTCGGGGAGAGTGCACAGGACCCGCTGTTCCTGCAGATCAAGGAGGCGCAGCCGTCGGTGCTCGCGCCGTACGTCGCTGGTTCGGCCCACCGCGACCAGGGCAGACGGGTGGTCGAGGGGCAGCGGTTGATCCAGGGCGCGAGCGATCCGTTCCTCGGATGGTTCAGCGGCCCCGGTTCGTTCGGCCGGGACTTCTACGTCCGGCAGTTGCGGGACAAGAAGGGCTCATTCAGCATCGCCGCGATGGATCCACCCGGTCTACGGGCCTACGCACGGTTGTGCGCGATCGCGCTGGCCAGAGCGCACGCCCGCACCGGTGATCCGGCCGCGATCGCCGGATATCTGGGCAACGGAACCGTTTTCGATGAGGCGATCGCGGCGTTCGCGGTGGCCTACGGTGAGCAGAACCGGCTGGACTACGAGCAGGTGAAGCAGCGCCGTAGTCGGGCGACTCGATGAGTGCACGACCACGGCGCCGCTCGTCTCACCAGATGCGGACGCGGCGCTCGGGTTCGAGGTAGAGCGCGTCGCCTGGGGTGACGTCGAACGCCTCGTGGAAGCTGTCGAGATTGCGCACCACTGCGTTGCAGCGGAATTCCGGCGGCGAGTGCGGATCGACGGCGAGGCGGCGGATGGCCTCTTCGTTCCTGGCCTTGGTCCGCCACACCTGCGCCCAGCCGAAGAAGACGCGCTGCAGGCCCGTGAGCCCGTCGATGGCGGGAGAGTCCTTGCCGTCCAGTGCGATCCGGTACGCCTCGACGGCGATGGACAGGCCGCCGAGATCGCCGATGTTCTCGCCGATGGTGAACTCGCCGTTGACCTTGTGGCCAGGCAATGCCTTCGGCTCGAGCTCGTTGTACTGCTCGATCAGCGCCTTGGTGCGCTTGCCGAACTCGGTGCGGTCGCTGTCCGTCCACCAGTCGACCATGTTGCCGTCACCGTCGTACTTGGCGCCCTGATCGTCGAAGCCGTGCCCGATCTCGTGTCCGATGACCGCGCCGATCCCGCCGTAGTTCGCCGCGTCGTCCGCCGCGGCGTCGAAGAACGGCGGTTGCAGAATCGCTGCGGGGAAGACGATCTCGTTCATGCCCGGGTTGTAATAGGCGTTGACCGTCTGGGGGGTCATGAACCACTCGTCGCGATCGACCGGCCCGCCGAGCTTCGCCAGGTCACGGTCGTGATCGGCGGCGTACCCGCGACGGTAGTTGCCGACCAGATCGTCCGCCGAGATCGACAGCCCGGAATAGTCCCGCCACTTGTCGGGATAGCCGATCTTGGGAGTGAACTTCTCCAATTTGGCCAACGCCGCGCTCCGGGTGTCCGGGCTCATCCATTCCAGCTCGGAGATGTTGCGGCGGTACGCCTCCTGCAGGTTCGCGACCAGTTCCTGCATCCGGGCCTTTGCCTCGGCCGGGAAATGCCGCTCGACGTAGAGCTTGCCGACGGACTCGCCGAGCAGGTCCTGCACCAGGGAGACGCCGCGCTTCCAGCGTTCCCGGTTCTCCTCGGTGCCGGACAGGGTGGTGCCATAGAACGCGAAATCCTCCGCGACCAGGTCTGCGGTCAGGTACTGGGCCCGCGAGTGGATCACCTTCCATGCCGCCCACGCCTTCCAGTCGGCGAGCGGACGCTGCGTCCAGAGTGCGGTCAGCGAGGTCAGGAAGCTGGGCTGGCGGACCACCAGCTCCGCGAAGGTCTCCGGCGAACCGCCGAGGCCGGACACCCAAGCGGTCCAGTCGAATCCGGCATTCTCGGTGGACAGGTCGGCCAGGGTGACCAGGTTGTAGCTGAGTTCGGCATCGCGCCTGCGCACCACGTCCCAGTGGCCTGCGGCGATCTGGGTCTCCAGGTCGAGGATCGTCTGGGCGTCGGCTGCGGGGTCGGGCCTGCCTGCGAGGGTGAGCATCTTCTGCACGTGCTCGAGATAGGCCGCGCGGGTCTCGGCGTAGGAATCCTCGCGGTAGTAGGACTCGTCGGGCAGCCCGATCCCGGACTGGGTCAGGTGTACGAGATAGCGCGAGGAGTCCTTGGCGTCGGTGTCGACGTAGTTGCCGATCGCCCCGGAGACGCCGGTGCGCTGCAACTCGCCGAGCAGGCGCGCGAGCGCGGAGAGATCGCTCACCGCGTCGACCGCGGCGAGCTCGCCCACGATCGGCTCCAGCCCGGCCCGCTCGACGGCGTCGGCGTCCATGAACGAGCTGTAGAGGTCGCCGATCCGCTGCGGGTCGGTGCCCTCCGCGCCGCGGGTCTCCGCGGCCTCGGTGATGATCGCCCGCACGTCGACCTCGGCCTGGTCGTAGAGCGTGCGGAAGGCGCCGTCCACCGCTCGGTCGGCGGGGATCACGTAGTCGTCGAGCCATTTGCCGTTGACGTGGACGAACAGGTCGTCCTGCGCGCGGATGCCCTGGTCGAGGTGGGTGAGGTCGATTCCGGAAGCGGGCGTCGTCATGCCTCTATTTCTACCGCGACGCCGCAGACCGTGCGTGAGTTGTACCCCGGTAGGGGTGAAACGCGCACACGGGCGCGCAGCGCTAAACCCCGATGTTGATGGCGCCGAGATATCTGTCGGCTGCCCTGACGGCCGTCACCATGCCGGACGCATCGAAGATGCCGTCGGTGGCGTTGTCGACGTTGTTCTCCCGCCCGGTGTGCGCGTTGTAGGGCGCCGACGCGTACACCTCGTCGATGAGCTCCTCCTCGAAGTAGAGCTGCGAGGTGAGCACGGTGGCCTTGTCCATGTGCACCTTGAGGTGGATGTGTGTGGTGCGGCCCCGGTACCAGCCGGGGAAGATCGTGGTGAACCTCGCGATGCCGTCGGCGTCGGTGGTCTGCGCGCCGCGCAGGTAGGTGCCGTCGTCGGTGGTGGTCGACTCGGCGTCGCCGACACTGTACGAACCGTCGGAGGTCTCGCCGGATCCGGATGCTCCTGGCCCGCCCCCGCTGCCGCCGCCAGGAGGCGGGCCACCCGGCGGCGGGCCGCCCGTAGGGGGCTGACCCCCGCCGCCCGCCGGCGGGGCGCCGTTGGCTCCCATGGACCCGGACTCGAAGCCCGAGTACACCCCGCCCGCGTCGCAGTGCCAGATCTCCACCACGGCGTTGGCGACCCCGCCTGCCGAGCCGTCGGGGGTGCACTTCTGCAGATCCTGCACCCGGATCGCCAGGTCGAGGGTGGCGCCGGGCCGGTCCTCACGCAGGTCGTTGCGGATCGAGTCGACGTCGAACCAGTACGGGCCCTGCGTCTCCTCGGTGGTCGTGACGCACTGGGGGGCCCTGGCGAGCAGGGCGGCCACATCGTCGCTCGCGGCGACCGCCGTGCCGGTGGTGGATGGGGAGGCGCTCGTCGCGGTCCCGCCGGCGCCGTTGCCCGCGCAGGCCGCGATCAGGCCGCTGAGTCCCACTGTCCCGCCCATGGCCAGCGCTCGCCGTCGGCTGACGCGGGCGCGGCTGCGCGCGATGTCCTCGTTCACGTTGATCTCCGCTCGGTGTGGATGGTTTTCACCATCGTCGACCTGGCGGCTGTGAGGACCCTGGCAGCGGGCTCCGAGGTGTCTGGGCGCCGGGCGCGATCAGCGCGGGGCCATGGTCGGGGCCTCGAACGTCACCGAGAACTTGTCCTCGAGGTTGCTCCGGAACTCGTCCTCGCAACGCTGCTGGGCGGCCCGGTTGTTGCCGGCATCGGCCATGCACTCGGCGAAGTCCCTGCCTCCGAGCTTGTTGAACAGGCCGATCCCGACCACGACCAGCACGATCGAGATGATCAGCCCGGCGAGGCCGAGCAGGATGCCGGCCAGGGACACCCCGCCGTTGGTGGCCTGTCTCTTCTTGTACAGCGAACGGCCGACGAGACCGACGATGATCGCGACGGCTCCGAGGAGGATGCCGCCCACGATGGTCCAGACGGTCAGCACCGAGAAGATGCCGAGGACGAGTGCGGTGATGCCCGCGCCGTTGCGGGGCTGCGCGGGCGGCTGGCCGGGATAGGGCTGCGCCGCATACGGCTGTCCGGGGTATTGCTGACCTGGATACGGCTGGCCTTGGTACTGCTGCCCGGGGTATGGCTGACCCTGGTACGGCTGGCCGGGGTACGGCTGCTGACCGGGATACTGGGGGCCTGCGCCCTGCGGAGGACCCGGGTACGGCGGTTGCCGGCCTTCCGGCTGCTGGTCTTCCGGCGGCGGGGTCCCCTCCGGCGGGTTCGGCGGCTGATTCGTCATCGTCTCTCCTCGGATTCACCCATGGGCACCGGAAAAGTCACGCCACCCGCAGCGTAGTCGCGTCGGAGGTCCGATAGACGGTATTGCCGCGACCGCGCTCAGCGCAGCTGGACGCTGGCGGCCGCCCGCGCGAGCAGGCGTCCGGAGGGATCGACGAGACGCGACTCGATCAGGGCCAGCCGGCGTCCGGCCCGAAGGACCTCGGCCTCGGCGCGGATCGGTGGGCCGTCGGCCGCGGGGGAACGGACGAAGTCGATCCTCAGGTCGAGCGGCTCGTAGCCCTGGCCGGGCGCGGTGAGGGTCTGCGCGGCCAGGCCCATGACCAGGTCCGCCGCGGAGATCAGCACCCCGCCCTGAATGGACCCGAGCGGGTTGCTCATCCAGTCCCGTGGAGCGAACTCGCCGACCACCAGTCCCCGGGCGACCTCGGGTAGCCCCATGCCCAGCAGTCCGGCGAGCGGGCCACGCGCCAGCGCGCCCCGCGCGATGTCCTCGACGATCGCCAGCCCGGTGCGGTCGGCGAGCTCGGCGGCGTCCGCGACCGGTTCGGCGGCCTCGACGGGCAGGGCGTCGCCCCGGAGTACGGCCTCGGCGTTGGCGGCCTCTCGGGTGACCACCATCCCGCGGGACTGCAGCGCCACGAGCACCTCGCCGTCCGGTCCGCGCATGTCGCCGGTGGAAAGGCCGATGCCGGCCGCGCTGTCGATCCGGACCGCGTTGCCCGTTGCATCGATGGTGCCGGTCGCGGGCAGCGGGCCCGCCATAGCGGCCACCACCTGCGACAACACGACCTGGGTTCCCTCGGGTACCGCGTTGCCGATCGCGCGGCCGGGCACGTTGTCGGCCAGCACCCCGATCGATCCGAGGACCGTACGGCCGCGATGGTCGTGGAACCGAGGGCCGACCTCCTGGCGGAGCCGGATCAGGCCGGGGGCGAGTTCGACGGACTGCACACCCATCAGCTCGTTGAGCCGGTCGAGCCGCTGGTTCTCCGTGGTGGTCATGCCTCTTCTCTATCATCGGGGCCCGCACTGCCCGCGGTGCGGTCCCGGTCAGCGGCCGTCGGGAGGAGCCTCAGCCGCCGAGGCGGCTGTGCATCTCCCAGACCAGCACCTCGGCCGGGGCGTCGGCGGACAACCGCTGTCCCCCCGACGCGGTGAGCCGGACCGCGTCACCCTCGGACAGGATTCCGGCGCCCTCCAACGACACCTCGCCCTGGGCCACGAAAAGATGCAGGTAGGGGGCCTCGGGGAGCTGTACCGAGCCGCCCGGCTGCAGTCGCGCGACATGCAGTGCCGCGCCCCGGTTCGCGATCGTGATGGCCGACTGGTTCCGGTGTGCGGGCATGCCGGAGGCGACCGGCACGAGCCCGCCGCGCATCAGCTCGTCGTCGATCTCGAGCTGCTCGTAGCCGGGGCTGATGCCCGGCTCGTCGGGCAGCACCCACATCTGGATGAATCGAACCGGCTCGGCATGCTCGTCGTGCTCGGATCCGGCCAGCCGCCAGGAGTCGTTCTTCTCCGAGTGCAGGATGCCGGTGCCCGCGCTCATCCGCTGGGCCAGGCCCGGGTAGATGACGCCGGAATGCCCGATCGAGTCCTGATGCACCAGCGATCCCCGCAGCACCCAGGTGACGATCTCCATGTCCCGGTGTGGATGGGTGTCGAAGCCCTGGCCCGGCATCACGATGTCGTCGTTGTTGACCATCAGTACGCCGTGATGGGTGTTGTCCGGGTCGTAGTGCTGCCCGAACGAGAAGGAGTGCTTCGAATCGAGCCAGGAGATCCGGGTCTTCATCCGATCGCCCGCGCGGTGGATGTCGACGTGCGGTGTGGTGGGTGCCGTCATGGGCGTCCTCCTTTGTGGTGCTTAGAGATTCCAGAGTACGAGGGCGTCAAGGACGCGGTGCACAGTTGTCGGCTCCGATGCGGGACCGTTGCACGACGGACCCGGTTCCGTGTGCGCGAACCGGGCCGTCGGTCGTGTCCTCGCCTGGCGAAAAGCGTTGCTGGCAAAGCTGATCCGAGCGCATCCTCGCGGGCTCATCTGAGTGCGGCATGCATCTCCCAGATCAGCAGCTCCGTGGGTTCGGCCGCGGTGTACCGCTGGCCGCCGATCCCGGTGAGCCGCAAGGAATCACCCTGGTCGAGGCGTCCGAATCCCTCGACATCGCCGGATCCGCGCGCGACGAACACGTGAACGTACGGCGCGTCCGGCACTGTTACCGACTGTCCAGTTTGCAATCTGGCGGCGTGCAGCCCCGCGTGCCGGTTGTTCAGGCCGATCGCGGCGTGATCGCGGTGCCGGGGCAGTCCCGACGCCACCGTGACCAACCGGCCGCTGTCGAGTTCCGCGTCGATCGGCAGTTCCTGGTAGCTCGGCTCGATGCCGTACTCGTCCGGCGGGATCCACATCTGCACCACGTGCACCGGCTCGGTGCCCCGGCTCCCGTCGGCCCGCCAGCGGTCGTTGCGCTCGGAGTGCATGATGCCGCGGCCCGCGCTCATCCGCTGCGCGAGTCCGGGGTGGACCACCCCCGAGTGCCCCTCGGAGTCCTGGTGGACCAGGGATCCGCTGAGCACCCAGGTGACGATCTCCGCGTCCCGGTGCTGGTGCATGTCGAATCCGGACCCGACATCGACGATGTCCTCGTTGTTGACCACCAGCAGCCCGTGCGCGTTCGCGGCCAGGTCGAAGTTGCCCGCGAAGGGGAAGCTCTGCCAGGAGTCGAGCCAGCCATAGTTCTGGTGCGCGCGGTCGGTCGCGCGTCGGACCGCCACCGTCGGCATCGCTACGCCAGGGTCTCGTGGGTGGCGGGGATCGAACCCAGCCGGCCTGCCTGGAAGTCCTCGAACGCCTGGATGACCTCCGCCTTGGTGTTCATCACGAACGGTCCGGCCATCGCGACGGGCTCGCGGATCGGCTTGCCGCCGAGGATGAAGACCTCGAGGGACTCGGTTCGGGAGTCCTGGGTGTCCGCGGCCGCGACGGTCAGCGTGTCGCCGCGACCGAACACGGTGGTCTGGCCCATCCGGACCGGTCTGCGCTCGGCCCCGACCGTGCCCTCGCCCGCGAGGACGTACGCGAGCGCGTTGAACTCGGGGTTCCACGGCAGGGTCAGTCGGGCCCCCGGCGCGATGGTCGCGTGCACCAGGCTGATCGGGGTGTAAGTGGAGCCGGGGCCCTGGTGGCCGTCGACCTCGCCCGCGATGACGCGGACAAGGGCGCCGCCGTCCGGCGAGGACAGCAGCGCGACCTTGTTGCCGGTGATGTCCTGGTAGCGGGGAGCCGCCATCTTGTTGTCGCGAGGCAGGTTCACCCACAGCTGGACGCCGTGGAACAGGCCCCCGCTGACCACGAGGTGTTCGGGCGGGGTCTCGATGTGCAGGATGCCGCCGCCAGCCGTCATCCACTGGGTGTCGCCGCCGCCGATCGTGCCGCCACCACCGTTGGAGTCCTGGTGTTCCATGATCCCGTCGATCATGTAGGTGACGGTCTCGAAGCCGCGGTGCGGATGCCACGGGGTGCCCTTGGGCTCGCCCGGCGCGTAGTCCACCTCGCCCATCTGGTCCATGTGGATGAACGGGTCGAGATGCTTCATGTCCACGCCCGCGAACGCGCGGCGCACCGGGAAGCCCTCGCCCTCGTAGCCGACGGGGGCGGTGGTCACGGCCAGCACCGGCCGCGGCGCGGAGTCGGACGCGGTCTCGGTGATGCGCGGCAGGGCGAGGATGTTGTCGACGGTCACGGCGGGCATGGGGCGCTCCTCCGGGTCAGTTAGTTGACTGTTCAACTAGTGCATCTGACTCAACACCCGCGGGGCGGAGGTATTCCCCCCGCGGGAGCCGGTCAGGAGGGCCGTCGGGCCGGTGAGACGGCGAACACCGGGAACCGGCCGTCCTCGGCGGTGGGCCGGAACTCGACGCGGACGTCCCGGTCGGTGCCCGCCGGGACCTCGCCGTCGATCCACGTGTAGATCCGCGGGCCGTCGTCGAGCTCGACGATCCCGACGGCCGCGGGCGCGGAGCCGCCGCACGGCTCGCCCGGCCGACGGTCGGCCACCTTCCACGACACGATCGACCCGGCGCCGGAGGACGGCACCGCGCGGAGTTCGGAGCCCCGGCAGGAGGGGCAGGACGCCGTCAGCGGCGCGAGCAGGGTGGCGCAGCGCATGCAGCGATTGATCATCAGCGGCGCCGGGTGCGCGGGCGCGGTCATGCCGCGACCCTCTGCGGCCATGCGAGCACGGTCCGCATGGCGTGCCCGAAGCCGTGTGGGTCGCCGACCGGCCATTCGTGGGAGCCGGCGACCGTGAACACCGGCGGACGACGAAGCGCCGTACGCAGCGACTCGAGGCCTGCTCGCGGGATCACCTGATCGCCGCGGGCCCAGAGCAGCGTCACCGGGAGGCCGCGGTCCGCCAGGCGGTCGAGCTGGCGGGTCTGGTCGCCGCCGCCGGTCGTGGCGCGCCATTCGTGCGGCAGTTCCGCCCGGATCGGGTGCCCGTTTCCGACGGCCCCGCCGATCGAGTTGACCAGAACGAGCCGGGCCACGTGGTCGGGGAGGTCGTGGGCGGCCTGGATGGCGACGCCGCCGCCGAAGGAGTGTCCGACGAGGGTGACCGGCTCCGTGGCGCCGACGGAGTCGATGAACCGCCCCAGCCACCGCGCGTAGCCGGCGGGATGCCGCTCACCGCGCGGCAGCTCGGCCGTCCCGCCGAACCCGGGGAGCGAGGGCGCGAGCACCCGCGCGCCGTTGCGGGCGAGCCGCACCAGCGACCGCCGATACGTGCGATGGCTCGAGCCCCATCCGTGCAGGAACACCAGCGGCGGACCCTCGCCCGCGACGCCGTAGGTGATGGCACGCCCGTCGAGCTGTGACTCCAGCGAGGTCAGCGTGGGGTGCGGATCGGGATGGAGGATGTTCGCGGACGGGTGCTGATGGTGCGTCATCGGAACCTCGACATGCTCGGCAGTGGTTGATCACACTGTTCCCTCGTGCTGCCCGCGTGACGACGGTGGAACCACCCGGGTACCTACCTGTTTTCTTCCGGGGTGGCGGGGCGACGCGAAACCCGACGGCGCCCGGTGGTGATCGGCCATAGTGGAGCGCGTGGCCGCCAACCGAAACCTCATCGTCGCGTCGGCCCTGGTGATGTCCGCCGTCGGCCTGCTCTCCGCGGGCTGTGCAGACGGGTCCGACGCCCAGGCGGGGACCGGCGCTCCTCCCGGGATCAGCACGCAGGCCACCGGGAAGGTCAGCGGGACGCCCGACACCCTGACGGTGGTGCTCGGGGTGCAGACGCAGGCGCGGGAGGCGGCAGGCGCGCTGGCGGACAACGCGGACAAGGCGAACGCCCTCATCGACACCCTGAAGGAGAAGGGGGTGCGGGCGGAGGACATCCAGACCAGCGGGCTGTCCGTGCAGCCGACGTACGACCCGAACTCCGCGGCGATCACCGGCTATCAGGTGACGAACCAGGTGACGGCGACCGTGCACGACGTGAGTGCGGCGGGCGGGCTGATCGACGCCGCCGCGGCCGCGGCAGGCGATGCCGTCCGGGTCCAGCAGACGTCCTTCTCCATCGCCGACGACAGCGACCTGCGCGCGCAGGCCAGGGCCGACGCGGTGCGGCAGGCGCAGGCACAGGCGCGGCAGATCGCGGAGGCCGCCGGGGTCGGTCTCGGCGAGGTCCGCTCGATCACGGAGGTGCCCGCCACCGGCCCGACCCCCTTCCCCGGCGGCGCGCTCGACCGGGCCCCCTCGACGCCGATCGAACCGGGCAGTCAGGAGCTGACCGTGTCGGTAGCGGTCGTCTACGACATCGGCTGAGCACGCCCGATCTTTTCCTCACAGTCTTCTCACATTCGCGCCACCCTGATGCCAGAGATTGCCCGTACCCTCCGGCCTATGGTTGCCGCACATGCGAGTTCGAGACGTGGGCCGTGGGTGATCGCCGCGGTGACGGCGCTCCTCGCCGCCCTCGTCGGGGTCTACTTCCTGCTCGCCCCTGAGGGGGAATCGACGAGAACCGTCGCGATCGTCAACGAGGACGCGGGTGCGGTGGTCGACGGCAAGCCGATGAATGCGGGGGACCAGGTCGTCGCGGCGCTGCAGGAATCGGGCGACTTCGAATGGGCGACGGTATCGGCCGATGAGGGGTCGGCCGATGCGTACCTGGCGTCCGTCACGATCCCGGCGGATTTCTCCGATTCGGTGAACTCGCTCTCCACCAACGCGCCGCGGCAGGCGGAACTCGCGGTGCACTACAACGGTGACGGCTCGCCCGCGGATACGGAGTCGATGTCGGCGTTGATGGCGACCGTGTCGGATCAGACCGGGGCGCAGGGCATCAAGGACGTCCTGGCCGGGATCGCATCGGCGCGGGCCCAGTTGCAGCAGACGCTCCTGCCGTCCCAGCTGCTGACGGCCGCGACGACCGCCGCGGACAAGCAGGTCCAGCAGCTGCTCGGTCAGGCCGACCAGGTGTTGCCGCTCCTCGCCACGGCGAACGACGGCGCCAACCAGCTCGTCGACGTCGCCGGACAGGTCTCGTCGATGGTGGACGGCGCGGTTGGTCCCGCGACCGAGGTGTCCGGTCGGTTGACCGAGCTCGGCGTCACCCTCGGGGATGTCACCCGCTCCACCGAGCAGCTGCAAGGCGGTCTCGACGCCGCGGCCGCGGCCCTGCGTGCCACCGGGCTCCAGCCCGACATGGTGCGGACGCTGGAGCAGACCAAAGCCGATCTCGCGCTGGTGTCCGGTCAGCTGACGTCGATCACCGGGCTGCTGAGCGCCGACGCCGGGCCCGACACGGACCTGGGCGGGGCGCTGCGCAGCGGGCTCGGTCAGCTGCAGGACGTGTCCGCGCAGCTCACCGATGCCGGTAACCAGCTCCAGGCCGGGATCGGGCCCATAGCGGAGCAGGCGCCGGCGCTGCTGGGCACCACCAAGGACCAGATCCTCACCGGCGTCAGCCAGCTCAAGTCCGTTTCGACGCAGATCGGGGAGCAGCTGACGAAGGGGGTCAACGCGATTCCCGCCCGCAACGCCGCGCAGCAGGATCGGATCTCGACCGTGCTCAGCGCGCCGGTCGCGGTGGTCCAGACCGGCGGATCCGACGGCGGGTTCGAGCTGTTCACCGCAAGGAACCTCGCGATCGTGTTCGCGGCGACGACGGCCGCGCTCGCGGGCGCGCTGGTGTGGTCGCTGCGGCGGCGCCCGTCGGGTCCGACGGGCTGACGGGCTGACGGGCGTGGCTCAGGTCTGCTGATCCCAGCGGGCGGGGTCGGATTCGAGCGCGGACCGGTCCCAGTTGCCCAGCGAGGCGGCGGCCTCGTAGGTGTTCTGCAGGAACTCCATCAGCGCGGCGTCCGGGTCGGCCGCGGTGCGCACGGCCTCGTAGGGCAGCACGAACTCGCCGAGCTCGGCGCTGTAGTGCGCCTGCGCGGGGCCGACGGGCCGGTCGGCGAAACCCTCCGGCGCCGGATAGGCGTAGGAGTAGAAGCCCCCTTCCTCGCCGCCGCCCGGCCAGAACCCGCAGCTGCTCAGCTCGCGCGAATAGCCCTCGACCATCACCCAGTCCGCGCAGTTCGGGGCCCCGCCCGGGTGGACGGGGGCGCCGCGCCCGGAGAACCGGGTGCAGGCCAGATCCATCGCGCCCCAGAAGAAGTGCACGGGTGAGCACTTGCCGACGAAGTGCGAGCGGAACCGGGTCAGTACCCGGTCGGCCTGGACCAGCTGGCGCCAGAACAGGTTGGCGGCCGCGGCGTCGTACGAGGCGTGGACCTCGTCCTCCGCGAACGGGATCGCCGTGACGACCTCGTTGGGGCTGGCCTGGATCCGCACCTCGACGCCCAGTTCCCCGAGCGCCGTGACTGTCTGGGCGTAGAACTCGGCCACCGACTTCGGTTCGAGTGAGATCCGGCGGGCGCCGCCGTCGCTGGTGCGCATGCGCAGCTCGTGGTCGCAGAAGTCGAACTCGATCTCCAGGATCCGGGAGCCACACGGGATGGCCGAGGTGGTCAGCCCCCTGGCGGTGACGTACAGCGTCACCTGCCACCAGTGGTTGAGCAGTGGCGCGTGCTGTAGCCGGATCTTCCCGATGATCTGCAGCCACATGTGCAGCGTGTCTCGGGTGTCGGTCCAGTCGTCGAGGCGCAGCGCGGGCCACGCGTCGGTCGCCGTCGTCTCGGTCATCGTGTCTCCCTCGGTGAATGCTCCCCGGAATCGTCGATGCCCATCCGAGTCTGCCACCTAGACTCGGATCCGTGGCCCACACCGAATCCTCGTTCACCGGCAAATACGGCACCCGGATCGACTACGACGTCTGGACACCGGACGGCGAGCCGAGCGGGGTGCTGGTGCTCGCGCACGGCTTCGGCGAGCACGCCCGCCGTTACGACCACGTCGTCGAGCGCCTGCTGGGGTTGGGCCTGGTGGTGTACGCGCCCGACCATCGCGGTCACGGTCGCTCGGGCGGCAAGCGCGTCGAGCTCAAGGACTGGTCGGATTTCACCGACGACCTGCGGCGGCTGTTCGGGATCGCGACCGCCGAGCATCCCGGGCTCGACCGGTACCTCCTCGGCCACAGCATGGGTGGCGCGATTGCGCTGTCCTACGCGCTCGATCACCCCGGCGACCTGGCCGGGCTGATCCTGTCCGCCCCGGCTGTGGACGTGACGACCGGGGTGCCCCGGGTGGTGGTCGAGGTGGGCAAGGTCCTCGGCCGGTTCGCGCCCCGCGTTCCCGTCGAGTCGCTGGACGCGAATCTGGTCTCCCGCGATCCGGCGGTGGTGGCTGCCTACAACTCCGACCCGCTGGTGCACCACGGCAAGGTTCCCGCCGGTATCGCCCGCGGGATGATCGTCAACGCCGAGTCGCTGCCAAACCGGCTGCCGACGCTGCAGGTTCCGTTGCTGCTGCTGCACGGCAGCGAGGACGGGCTGGCGAACGTCAACGGCAGCCGGATGATCGCCGACATCGCGGGCTCGCAGGACCTGACGTACACGGAGTACGACGGCCTCTACCACGAGGTGTTCAACGAGCCGGAGCGCGAGCAGGTGCTCGACGACGTGGTCGAGTGGCTGGAGCCGCGCCTACGGGGGTGACACCCGAGGTCACCGGCGCAGGGGCACACCGGAGTCGGATGCCAGGTATCCGACCCGGCGCTGCACGGCCGCGATCTCGCGTACGCCGTCGCCCAGCAGGCTCCGGTTCAGCGGAGACAACTCCGGCATGGTGACGACGTCACCAGGCGGGACACCCGCGCCGATCTGATCCACCTGGTGGGTCAACCGGAGCCGCTGGAGCAGCGTGAACACCTCGGTGAGGATCGTCGTATCCCGTTCTGTGAGTAGACCGTTCCCCGCCGCCGCCCGCAACCGACCCGGCGTCGAGGCGACGGTGGCCCCCACCGTCATGCCACCCCACCGGGCGAGGTTGACGATCGGCGCCAGCGCGTGTGTCTTGAGGTCGAAGGTGCCCGCGCGTCGCGAGAGCACGTCCCGTAGCGAACGGGTGCGGGCGCGTCCGGCCAACGCATCACGCAGCTGCAGGCGCAGCGCATCGGGATGGTCGGTCCGCATGTTCCGATAGGCCGTCGGGATGGTGTGCAGCGACCGGTCGCCCCACACCACGCGACCGTCCAGAAGCAGCGAGGACATGACGAGCCCGCGGTCCTGCAGCGGATCGTCCAACCACTGTGCCGCGGCGCGGCGCCAGCCGGTGACCGACCGCGCGAACCTCGGTGTGCTCGCGACTGCGCCGTTCGTGTCGGCGGGAAGGCCGCAGTCGTGGAGGGTGGCGTGCACGGTCGCCGCCATCCCGGTCAGACGTCCCGACTCGGGAGACAACTCCGGCACCCAGGACAGCGCGCTCTCGATATCGGAGGACGGCATCGCCTCGCGGCGCGCGATGCTGCCCAGCGAGAGCCAGGCGAATCCCGTCCGCGGCAGGGCCTCGTCCTCCGCCAACGCGAACTCCACGGCGCGTCGAACGACGCTGTCGATGACCACCGAGAGGATCCCGCTGGTCGCCGATGCCTCGGTGCCGCCGCGGAACATGTCCACCACCAGATCGGGGATCCCGGAGCAGACTTCCTGCAGCGCAGCGGGGCTCGGGGAAAGCGCGATCGATCGGCGCAGCACAAAACTCTTGCGGGTGGCCGCGGCGAGCAGGTCCGCCTCCTCGAGGACACCCATCACCGCGCCACGGATCGTGAGCACCGGCATGTGCCGGAGGCCGCTCTCGAGCATGTCCATCAACACGGTGGCGGCCGACCTGTCCTCGGTGACGGTCTGGGCAGGTGCACTCATCACCTCCGCCACCGGGGTGGTCAGGTCCACCCCGGCCGCCACCACCCTGGTCCTCAGGTCCCGGTCGGTGAAGATCCCGAGGTCGCCGCCCGGCAGCGGGATCAGGATGTACGAGCTGCGGCGTTCGCTCATGTGCCGGACGGCGTCACGCACGGATGTCCCCGGCGCGGTGAGCACCGGTTCACACCGCACCAGATCGCCAACGGCGCGTCGGGACGGGATCTGCTCGACCGGTACGGGGGACGTGCCGGTGGCCTTCGCTGCAGCCTCCGCGAGAAAGGCAAGGCCGGCGGGCCGGGCGAACAGTGGCCGCACGAGTTCTCCAGGCAATCGATACACCGTGGTGGGTTGGCTCGCCCTCGCGGTGAAATCGATGTCGGACCCGGTCAGCAGCGCCGAGTAGCCGAACACGCCACCCGGGTAGACGGTGTCCACGGGGACACCGGTGATCCCGTCGTCGGGCGGGTGCAGGAGCGTGACCTGTCCGCTCCGCACCACCCAGATCGCATCGGCCGGCCGCTGCGCGGAGTCGAGAATCACGGCGCCCGTTGGGTATTCGTCCAGGCCCGCCGCGCCTGCCAACTCGGTGAGCTCGCCCGGCGTCAGGTACTGGAACGGTGGGTGCTTCGAGAGGAAGGTCGCGGTGTCGAGCTCGAGGTCCACGCCGTCACCTTGGGGGTTTGCGAATGAGATCCGCGCACTTCTCCGCCATGGTCATGACCGTGATGTTCGGGTTGACGGACGGCAGTTTCGGCATCGCCGACGCGTCGACCACCCGCAGACGCTGCACGCCCTTCACCCGCAGTTGCGGATCCAGCACGGCGAGCGGGTCCTCGATCGACCCCATCCGCGCGGTTCCCGCGGGGTGGTAGACGGTGTTGTGCGTCTTGTGCACGTAGTCGAGCAGTTCCTCATCGCTGACCGCCGCCGGTCCGGGCGCCAGTTCCCGTGCCACCCAGCCTCGCAGGGGTTCGTGCTCGGCGATGGTGCGCGCCAAGCGGATACCCGCCAGCATCACCGCCTCGTCGTGGCCCTCGGGATCGGTGAAATATCGCGGATCCACCCTCGGCCGGTCCCGGAAGTCGCGGGAGCGGAGCCGCACCGTGCCGCGGGATCGTCCTTGCGTCACGTTCGGCGTCAGACAGAATCCGTTGTCGGTGGTGGGATATCCCCACCGCAGCGTGTTCATGTCGAAGGGCACACTGCCGTAGTGCATCATCAGGTCCGGCTGCGTCAGTCCGGGGGCCGTGGTGGCGAAGAGTCCGATTTCCCACCACTGCGACGACGTCGTCACCATGGGCCTGGACGCCTCCCAGAACACCAGGCCCTCGACGTGGTCATCGAGGTTTCCGCCCACCCCGGGCGAGTCGACCCGCACGTCGATCCCGGTCTCCCGCAGGTGCACGGAGGGCCCGATTCCCGAGAGCATCAGCAGCTTCGGCGTATCGATCGCACCCGCGGTGACGATCACCTCGCGGCGGGCGGTTGCGGTGTCGTAGCCCGTGAGATCCGGACGTTGGTAGCGCACCCCGGTGGCCGTCAGGGTGTCGTCGATCAGCAGTTCGCTGACCCAGCAGTTCGTCCTGACCTCGAGATTATTCCGCGTGCCCAGGACGGGGTGGAGGTAGGCGTGCGAGCTCGACATGCGATCGCCGTTCTCGGCGGCATTGATCTGGAACCAGCCGGCCCCGTTGAGTACCGTTGCGCCTCTGTTGAATTGGACGGTGGGCAGCCCGGCCTCGGCGGCCGACGCCAGCACCGCGACGCCGCATGGATCATTCGGTGGGACGTCGCGTAGGCGCACCGGTCCGCTGTGGCCGTGCTGCTCGCCGGGGGCATCGTTGTTCTCCACCCGCGCCACGTAGGGCAATGTGTCCCTGGCGCCCCATCCGGTGGCGCCCATCGCCTCCCACTCGTCGAGGCACTCCGCCGGTGGCCAGAACGCGATGCACGAATTGTGTGACGAGCACCCGCCGAGGACTCGGGCCCTGGCGTGGCGCATGAAGCTGTTGCCCTTCTCTTGCGGCTCGACCGGGTAGTCCCAGTCGTACCCGGAGTCGAGGAGGTGCATCCACTGCGAGAGCTCGAGGATGTTGCGGTCACCCACATCCGACGGGCCGGCCTCGACGAGGCAGACCGTGACGGATGGATCCTCGCTGAGCCTGGCGGCGAGCACGCATCCCGCGGTGCCTCCACCCGCGATCACATAGTCGAAGACCGTGTCCGTCACGATGGTTCGCCCTCCTGTGCCGCGGTGCGCGAGGTGGCCGCGTGTGAGGCCAAGGTGCCGAGGTGATGCCGCCCCTTCAGGGCGTACCAGAGCAGGCCGAGGCACAGGATTGCGCCGATGTAGACGAAGGCGCCCCAGGTGTTGTACCAGGGTGTCCCGTACACCTCGGGGCGCGGCCACGCGAGGTTCAGCGCCATTCCCACGCCCCAGCCCACCGCGAGGATGTTCACCGGCAGGCCCCACCTGCCCATGGTGAAGTAGCCGCCCTCCCGCAGATCCGGCGGCGGCCATTCACCCTTCAGCCGCTTCTTCAGCAGCGGTCCGGTGACCATCAGGTAGGCGAGGTAGATCATGATGATGGCGATCGAGGTCAGCACGGTGAAGATCTGCGGCTGGCCGATGTTCACCACGAGGATCAGGGCCGCGAGCACCCCGATCGCGATCGCGGGGACCACGGGCGTCTGGTGCTTGGGGTGCACGCGAGCCAGCTTCTCCCCGAACGGCAGCGCGTTGTCGCGGGCCATGGCGAAGGTCAGGCGGATCGCTGCGGCGTGCACGGCGAGCGAGCACACGGTTATCGCGATCACGATGCAGATGAGGAAGATCGTTCCCAGCGGTCCCCACATCACCTGCTCGACGATGTACTGGAGGCTGCCCTCGGGGCTGCCGAGCAGCGGATCCTCGAGATCGGGTGCCGCCATGACGGCGAACACCAGGATCGCTCCACCGATGACGAAGGATGCCAGGATCGCGCGAAAGATCGCCTTGGGCGCGGTCCGGCGCGGTTCGACGGTCTCCTCGCCGAGGGAACTGGCGGTGTCGAAGCCGTACATCACGTAGCCGGACGCCAGGGAGGCGACGAGGAAGGCCCCGAGATATCCCCCGCTCTCGCCCGCGCCGTACCCATGGGTCGAGAAGAAGACCTCCGGGCCCCGGGTGATGTTCGCCGCCAGGATCACCGCGATGAGGACGGCGGCGATCAGCTCGATGAAGACGCCCGCACTGTTGATCATCGCCATCAACCTGACTCCGTAGGCGTTGACGAAGGTGGTGAACGCGATCATGACGGTGCCGAGGAGGACCGCGTTCGTGGCGAAGTCGTACTCACCGGTGCCGTCGCCGACGATCTGGAAGCCGCTCCATATCCTCGGCAGGTTGAGCTGCAACGCGAGGACCACGGCCGAGAGCGTCACGATCGAGGCGGTGAGCATCAGCCAGCCGGACGACCATCCCACGATCCGGCTGCCGAGGAGCTTCGCCCAGTTGTACACGGAGCCAGCCACCGGGTACTTGGCCGCCAGTTCCATGAAGCACAGCGCGACGGCCAGCTGACCGATGAAGACCATCGGCCACGACCAGAGATAAGCGGGTCCCGCCGTTCCGAACCCGAAATAGAACAGCTGGAATGTCCCGGTGAGGATGGAGATGTAGCTGACCCCTGCGGCGAAGCTGGCGAATTTGCCGAGGCTTCGGTCCAGGGACTCCTTGTATCCGAAGTCGCCGAGACCGCTGTCTCCAGCTGCGATGTCGCGCTGAGTGGTCATGGCCGTAGGCCCTCCCAGGTTCGGTCAGTCGTTGTCGAACCAACCCGCCGCAGTAGGCGCGGTGTTGTGCCAGATGTGTTTGATCTCCTGATACTCGGACAGTCCGGCGGGGCCCAGTTCGCGCCCGTTTCCCGATCTCTTGTAGCCGCCCCATTCGGCGGCGGCGGTGTAGTAGCCGAAGTCGTTGAGCCACACCGTGCCGTGGCGCAGGCCGCGAACCATGCGTTCGCCCCTGGCGCTGTCGGCGGTCCGGACCCCCGCGGCCAGTCCGTACTCGGTGTCGTTGCCGAGCCGGAGGGCCTCCTCCTCCGTGGTGAACCGCTCGACGGTGAGGATGGGGCCGAAGGTCTCCTCCCGCACGATGCGCATGCTCCGGTCGCAGCGGTCGAAGATGGTGGGCAGGTAGAAGCTGCCCCGCTCCAGTTCCGGGTTCGGAGGGCGAGATCCGCCGGTCACCAGCTCGGCGCCTTCGGAGATACCGAGGGCCACATAGCGCTCGATCTTCTCGCGATGCGCCATCGACACCAGCGGCCCGGTTCGGCTGGCGGGATCGAGGCCGTCGCCCATCCGGATCTTCTCGGCGCGCGCGGCGAGAGCAGTTACGAAGCGGTCGGCAATCGAGTCCTCGATGATGAGGCGGGTACCCGCGGAGCAGACTTGTCCCGAGTGCAGGAAGACCCCGGTGAGCACCTGGTCGACGGAGTCGTCACCCTCGGCGTCGGCGAAGACGATGTGCGGGTTCTTCCCACCGAGCTCCACCGCGACCTTGGTGACGTGCTTGGCGGCTGTCTCGAGGATGACGCGTCCCGTGACCAGTCCACCCGTGAACGAGATGAAATCGACGTCCGGGGTGTCGGTGAGCGCGCTGCCGAGGACAGCGCCGCTGCCCTGCACCAGGTTCACCACGCCCCTCGGCACCCCGGCCTCCTCGATGAGTTTGACGAAGGCGATGGTGCTGAGCGGGGTGACCTCGCTCGGTTTGACCACCATCGTGCAGCCGGCGGCCAGCGCGGGCGCGATCTTCCACGAGATCTGCAGCAGCGGGTAGTTCCAGGGTGCGATCAGGACGCAGACTCCGATCGGCTCGTGCACCACCCGGCTGATCACATCGGGCCGGCCGACATCCACCAACCGATCCGATTCGATTGCGGCGAGTCGCGCGTAGTACCGGCAGACCGACACCACATCGTCGATGTCGATCCTGCTCTCCGCCAGCGTCTTCCCGGTGTCGAGGGTTTCGATCCGTGCCAGCTTCTCCTTGTCGCGCTCGAGCAGGTCGGCGATGGTGGCGAGCAACGCGGTGCGCTCCGCGACGGGCGTCCTTGGCCAGGTTCCCTCGTCGAAGGCCGCGCGCGCCGCCGCGATGGCGCGGGTGGCGTCTTCTGGGGCGGCCTCGTCGACCGTGGCCACCACCGAACCGTCGGCCGGATTGAGGCAGTCGCGGGTGTCGCCGGAACTGGAGCGGACCCATCTCCCGTCGATGAACAAGCCCGTATCGAACAGGTCGCCGATCGACTCGTCCTGCAACTTCACGCTCAACTCCGGGCCTCGCTTCCTCTCCCGGTTGCGGAGCAACCGGTCACGGAACTCATCGATGTGACGCTCTGCCGGGACAAGCACGCCCTTCTACCGTAGGCCGGTGGACACGGTGTTGGCCGAGTTCACGGGATTTCTTTCGGACCCTCATTTGGGCAAAGTCATGGACAAGTGTCCAGATGGGTGGCACGCTACGGGTGGCCGGTCGCCCGGTCATCGCACGCCCGCGGATGCGCAGGATCGGACCGATCCGCCAGGCCTCGGGCGTCGAGGCAGTGTCCGTGTCGGATAGGCGGATTGGGGCGCGATCGCGGCCGATCCGGGTGCTACCCGGCGCTGTTGTCCGAACCTCGAAGTACGGAAGGTGTTCCTTGACTCGCGACATGCCCCGGCGACGTTTCCTCACCCTCGGCGCGGGGGCATTCGGTGCCGCGGCCGCGGGCTCGCTGCTCCCACCGTCGCTGCAGGCCGCCCTCGCCACCCCCGTCCCGCCCGGTGGGCTCGACTCCGTCGAACACGTGGTGCTCCTGATGCAGGAGAACCGTTCCTTCGACCACTACTTCGGCGCACTCCGCGGCGTCCGGGGGTTCGGCGACCCCAATGCGTTGACGCTGAGGACCGGCCGCACCGTGTTCGAACAGCCCGCTGCCGGTGGCGTGGTGGCGCCGTACCCGATCCGGGCATCCGCGGAGGCGCAGCGGATGGACACCCAGAACATCACCGGCCTCGATCACTCGTGGGAGGGCGGCCACGAGTCGCTGGCGGGCGGCTGGCACGACGGGTGGATTCCCGCCAAGACCTCTGTGACGATGGCGCACTACGACCGCCAGGACATCCCGTTCCACTACGAGCTGGCGGATGCGTTCACGATCTGCGACGCGTATCACTGCTCGGTGCCGACCTCGACCAGCCCCAACCGCAACTACTGGGTCAGCGGTTACACCGGGTTCGAGGCCGATGGGTCGCGCGCGGTGACCAATGCGGCCTACGACCCCTGGCACGAGGGGTACCACTGGAGCACGGTGCCGGAACGGCTGGAGGCCGCCGGGGTCTCATGGAAGACGTATCAGGAGTGGGACAACTTCTCCGACAACAACTTCGATTATTTCGCCGGCTTCAAGAAGGTGGTCGCCCAGCTCTTCGGTCACCCCGGACTCGTCCCCTATCAGCTCGCGACCCTGCCGGGGTTCTACCTCGCGCTGGAGAAGATGCCGCCGCCCGCCCAGGACGCACTGCTCCGCGTCCTCGACGATGCGGTGAGTCGGCTCTCGCCCGCGGACCGGCGGCTGTTCGACCGGGGCCTGCGTCGTGGGCGGCCCGGCACCCTGGCATCGGCCTTCCGCGCGGACGTCGAGGCGGGGACGCTGCCGCAGGTCTCGTACCTGGTGCCGAACACCATCGATTCGGAGCATCCCTCGGGATCCTCACCCGCCGCCAGCGCGACGCTGCTCTACCAGGTGCTCGACGCGATCGCCTCCGATCCCGAAACCTGGTCGAAGACTGCGGTGTTCGTCAACTTCGACGAGAACGATGGCTATTTCGACCACGTGCCGCCGCCGATCCCGCCGCGGGAGGTGGGCGACGAGTACGTCGGCGACCTGCCGCTCGGGCTCGGGCCGCGGGTCCCTATGACCATCGTCTCCCCGTGGACCGTCGGCGGGTTCGTGTGCTCGCAGGTGTTCGATCACACGTCGATCACCCAGTTCCTCGAGAAGCGCTTCGGGTTCACGCAGCCCGAGATCAGCGCCTGGCGTCGGACCGTCAGTGGCGATCTGACCTCGGCCTTCGACTTCGGGACACCGCGGGCGCGACCCACGCTCACCCGGCCCCCGGCCACCCCGCCGCTCGACCCCCGGTGGACGCCCGCGCCGCCGCCGACCCAGCGGATGCCGGTCCAGGAGCCGGGCGCCCGGCCGGCAAGGGCGTTGCCGTACCAGCCCGACGCGAACGCCGTCCTGGATCCGGGTGCGCGGACGCTGACCGTCGACTTCGCCAACAAGGGCGCGGAGAGCGTGCACTTCGCGCTGTACCCCTACGCGCAGGAGTTCGCGCTTCCGCGGCACTTCGACGTCGCCGAGTCGGCCTCCGCGACCGTCGCCGTGCCGGGCGACAGGTACTCGCTGATCGTGCTCGGCCCCAACGGTTTCCGGCGCGAATTCGGGGGCAGCCTGGCGGGTGCCGCCGCGGCACTGGCGGTGCGCACCAGCGTCGATTCCGGTGCCCGCGGCCTGCGTGTGACCGTGCGCAACCCCGGCTCCTCGGCGGTGACCGTGCGGTTGTCGACGGGTGGGGGCGATCGCGGCGGCGTGGTCGCGGCCGGCGCCGAGTCGTCCTGGTCGGTGCCGTCGAGTGAGGGCTGGTACGAGGCGGAACTGACCGTCGTCGAGGACAGCTCCTTCCGCAGGGGCTGGCTCGGACACATCGAGAACGGCAAGGCGAGCGTCAGCCAGGGTGCGGTCGTCGTGGCCGCAACCGGGGACCTGACCTGGACGCCCCCGCCGCCGCCCGCGGCGCCGGAGGCGGGGTCCGACCCGCTCGCGGGGGCGTCGTCGATGCTCGGCACCGGTTCCGCGTAGTTCGGGAATCGGGACGGGCGCCGAAACGCCCTAGTCTGGTGGGGTGGAAGCGGTGAGTGAGGTGGAGCGACAGTACGGCGGGAGGTCGGTGACGGCCCGCAGGGCAGAACGCCGATCCCAGTTCATCGCTGCGGCACTCGCCGTGTTCACCGAAAAGGGTTACGCGCGAAGCTCGGTCGCCGATGTCTGCGCCGCCGCGGGGCTCGCCCGTAGCCAGTTCTACGCCGAGTTCGCCAGCCGCGAGGATCTCCTACTCGCGCTCTACGATCAGATCCAGTCCGATGCCAGGGAGGCGATGGTCGCGGCGCTCGCCGAGGTCGCCTCGTCGGAGCTGCGCGATCTCGTCGCGGCCGCGATGGAGGCCTTCGTCGAGTCGATCGGAGCCGACCCGCGGCGGGCGCAGATCTCGTACGTCGACATCGTCGGCGTCAGCCCCCGCGTCGAGCAGCATCGACTCGACCAGCGGGTGGTCTGGGCCGGATTCTTCGAGTCGACGCTGAGGGGCGTCATGGGCGAGGGTTTCGAACCGCCTGGCGGGTACCCGTTGGCCGCGACGGCCTTCATCGGCGCGCTCACGGCGCTGGTGCACCAGTGGAGCACCACCGATCCGCGGCCTCCCGTCACCGGCCTCGTCGAGGTGATGACGACGTTGCTGAGCGCGCTGGCACGCGACGCCTCCGAGACCTAGGTCATCTCACTCCGACCATTGTCATCTGGCACACAGCGCTCTACAGTCGTGCGAACAAAGTTAGACACAGGTATCTAACTTTCGGTGGTTTGCTTGCGAGACCCGGGCCGGGGCGCGGACCACCATCGCGGACACCGGCACGGGGAGGGCGTGGTCATGGCAGGGGGCAGGATGTTCGGGCGAGGGCTGCGCAGGGTGTGCGTGGTGGCCGCGGTGGCGACGATGGGGCAGGTCGCGTTCTCCGGTCCGGCGTTCGGTGCGCCCACGGCCGCAGATGCACCAGGGGTCACCTCACAGGTGTCCGTGCAGCCGCCGCTGCCCTTTCCTGTACCGCCGAAGATCCCCGAGTTCGACGCGGAGTTCTACAGCCCGCCCGCCGAGGTGGTGGCGTCGAAGGCGCCCGGCGAGATCATCGCCGCACGCCAGGTCCATCTGGCGAACTTCAGTGTGATTCCGCTGAACGTCGATGCCTGGCAGGTCTCGTACCGGTCGAACAACGGTCGGGACGAGGCGATCCCCGCGGTGGCCACGGTGATCAAGCCCCGCGGCGGAACCAGGGACGGGGCGCCGCGCCCGCTGCTGTCGTTCCAGATGGCCGAGGACTCGCTCGGGCGCTACTGCGCTCCGTCGTATGTCATGCAGCAAGCGTCGGTGCCGTGGATGCTCACCGGTGCCGTCACCTCGGGCGCGCAGTTCCTGGAGGTGCAGGCCGCGCTGGCGCAGGGCTGGGCAGTGGTGGTCCCGGACCATCAGGGACCCAACTCGTCCTTCGCCGCCGGTCCCGTGGCGGGGCGGATCACCCTCGACGGCATCCGGGCCGCGGAGAACTTCGCGCCGATGCAGCTGAACGGCCGGTCGACGAAGGTGGGGATGGTCGGCTACTCCGGCGGGTCGATCCCGACCGGACACGCGGCCGAGCTCCGCAAGTCCTATGCGCCTGAACTCGACATCGTTGGCGCCGCCGCCGGTGGCGTCGCCGCTGACCTCGGCGCGCTGGTCGAGAACGCGAACAACGCGCTCGGTGCAGGCATCGTGGCCTCGGGCGTGATCGGTGTCAGCCGCGAGGATCCCGAGCTCGCGGCGTTCGTCGACGAGCGCATCAACCCGGTCGGTCGCGCGCTCTTCGCGGCCAAGGACAACCTCTGCGTGGCGTGGAACTCGTCGCTGGCGCCGTTCCTCAACTTGAAGGGATTCTTCGACGGCGGCGATCCGCTGCAGAATCCGGTCGCGAAGAAGGCCCTCGCGCGGACGGCGATGGGGACGTCGGTGCCCGACATGCCGGTGTACATCTATCAGTCGAACCCGGATTGGCTCGTTCCGGTCGGCCCGGTGAACAAGCTGGTCGGGACCTACTGCCAGGACCCGTCGGCGAGCGTGACCTACACGCGCGATCATTTCAGCGAGCACCTGAGCCTGGAGGTGGCCGCCGTCCCGAGCGTCATCCTGTGGATGCGCGACCGGTTCGCCGGTGTGCCTGCGCAGAAGGGGTGCAGCACCACCGATGTCGGATCGATCGCGCTGGATTCGAAGACATGGCCGGTGTGGGTGCAGGTGGTCGGCGAGGAGGTCGCAGGCCTGTTCGGAAAGCCGATCGGGGCCTGAGGAGTTCGGCCCGCTAGTAGGGTGCGAACTGCCGAGAACGGCGACGGCCCGACGCAGCGGCGCGCTGCCCGTCGCCCGCCGGGGAGGAACGAGAATGGGGCAGCCGACGCACCGGACCGTCGCGGTCAACGGGATCGACCTGCATTTCGCCGAGCAGGGCGAGGGCGAGCCGGTGGTGCTCTGCCACGGATTCCCCGGGCTCTGGTTCAGCTGGCGTCACCAGCTCGCGGCACTCTCCGCCGCGGGCTACCGCGTCATCGCCCCTGACATGCGCGGGTACGGGCGGACCAGCGCGCCAGCGCAGGTGTCCGAGTACGACCGACCGCACACGGTCGGTGACCTGGTCGGCCTGCTCGACGCGCTCGGCATCGAGCGGGCGGTGTTCGCAGGCCACGACTTCGGCGCCCACCTGACGTGGGACCTGCCGGCCTGGGCGCCCGATCGGGTGTCCGCGCTGATGCAACTGAGCGTCCCACGTGCGCCGCGACTGCCGGTGCAGCCGAGTGTCGGGTTCGAGTACCTGGCATCCAAGCACTTTGCGCACGTGCACTACTTCCAGGAGCCGGGCGTCGCGGATCGGGAGCTCGGTGAGAACACCCGGGCCTTCCTGGCCAAGATCTTCCACGCGCTCAGCGGCGCGAACCGGTACCTCGACTGCTGGGAATTCCCCTCCGAGGGCAACGGCTACCTCGATGTGCTCCCCGAGCCGCCCGCCCTGCCGTGGAATTGGCTCGATGAGGGTGAATTCGACTACTACGTCACGGAATTCGAGCGGACCGGGTTCACCGGTGGCCTCAACTGGTACCGGGCCGAGGATGCCGTCTGGGTGCAGAACGAGTCGCTGCACGCGAAGCCGGTCGAGGTGCCGGTGACCTTCATCGCCGGTGCCAAGGATCCCGTGCTCGAGATGATGGGCAGCGACCCGTTCGCGACCATGGGCCGGCTGGTGCCGGGACTGGTCTCCACCCACGTGATCCCGGACGCCGGGCACTTCGTGCAGATGGAAAAGCCCGCCGAGGTGAACTCGGCGATGCTCGAGTTCCTCGGCGGACTGACTACGTGATCGCGTCCAGCGAGGCGAGGGTGAGCGAGCAGGCCTGCGCGACCTCCGCGCCCTTCTTGTCGAAGTGGCTGGAGAAGAACGCGGCGTGATCCTCGTGCTCATGGAAGTGGTGCGGGGTGAGCACGGCGGAGAAGACCGGGACATCGGTGTCGAGCTGGACCCGCATCAGCCCGTCGATCACCGCGGACGCCACGAACTCGTGCCGGTAGATGCCGCCGTCGACGACCAGTCCTGCGGCGACGATGGCCTGGAACCGGCCGGTGCGGGCGAGCCGCAGCGCATGCAGCGGGATCTCGAAGGCGCCGGGGGTCTCGAAGAACTCGATCTCGCCGGAGGTGTGGCCTAGTGTCCGCCACTGCGCGACGAAGGCGTCTCGTGCTCGGTCGACGATGGGTCGGTGCCACGTGGACTGAACGAAGGCGATGCTCATTCCATGATGCTAGTTCGGCGCACCCCTGCGTGGCCATCCGGACATGCGTTCAGTTCGAATTTCATCGGGTAAGGACTGAATTCTCTTGTGATGCAAGGGAATCACGGTACCGGGCGAGGTTCGCGTTATCTCCGTACAGTGTGGACATGGACAAGCCCGAGGTTGCCCTGGACAACTGCGACGAGGTCTACGACTTCTACCTGCGACACCAGCAGAACCGCCTGGCCGCGAAGGCCGCCTACGGGCTGCTCGCGCTGAAGTTCCGGCCGAGGGTGACGTACGCGGACGGGGCGAAGGAGCAGGTCCGGGCCCTGGTGCGGTCCGATGCCCGGCTGGTTCTCGCGGTCAACCACCTGAGCCACAGCGATCCGTACACGGTGGCGGCCGCGGCGTCGGCCAGCGCGCTGCGTCCGGCGATCGGCCGGACCCGGGTGCTGGCGAAGGACGAGCTGTTCCTCGAGCCGAAGCGGCGCGAGCGGGTGGATCTGATGGGCGGGATCCCCGTCTTCCGCGGCAAGAACCACGGGATGCGCGCGGTGAACGCGGCCGGCCAGCGGATGATGGACGTCTGCGCCGAGCGGATGCGGCGAGGCGACGACCTGGCGATATTCCCGGAGGGCACCTGCAACGAGGAGGATCCGACCCGGCTGCAGAAGATCGGCAGCGGGATCGGGCACATCATGAGCCGGGCGGTGACGCTCGGGGTCCGGCCGGTGCTGGTCTACATGGGCATCAGCTACGGTCCGGTGCCGGGGAAGGTGACGCGGGCGAGCGTCTATCTCGACAATCCGGTCGCCGAGATCCCGGAGAAGCCGGCCGATATCGCGCGACTGGTGGCGGCGGGGCTGCAGCGCGCGGTGGACGGGGCGGTCGCGCGGTACTGAGTCCCGGCTCCACGTCCCCGGGGCGCTATACCCCCTTGGGTATGATCGGCCCATTCGACGAGGAGAGGAACCTCATGCAGGAAGTGGATCTGGCGGCGCTCGAAGTCGCCCTTGCCGCAGGCGCGCCGGTGATCGACGTGCGCGAAGCCGACGAGTACGCCCGAGGGCACGTGCCGGGGGTCCGGCTGATCCCGCTCGGCGAGCTGGTGGCCCGCATCGACGAGGTGCCCGCCGCGCCGACCGTCTACGTGATCTGTGCGATGGGCGGCCGCAGCGCGCACGGCGCCTCCCTGTTGGGGGCCGCCGGCATCAACGCGGTGAACGTCGCGGGTGGCACGGATGCGTGGATCGGCTCCGGTCGATCGGTGGAGTCGGGCGCCTGACCCGCCGGACGCCTACCGGGCCCACAGGCGGCGGTAGGCGTCCTCCTCGGCCTCGCGGGCGGCCTTGCGTCGCGGGTTGTCCAGGTCCATGGGCAGGCCGTTCTTCTGCAGTCGGCGCGCACGGTTCTGGTGGATGTAGACGACCGAGTAGAACAGCGCCAGCAGGATGCCGAGCAGGACCATCGACCCCCGCAGCCACAGCGGACCGGGGAAGAGCATGAAGATCGCGAACAGCGGGAGGAACGGCACCATCGCGCGGACGAGGTGCCGGACGACGTAGTGGTCGCCCGTGATGTCGTTGAGCACCCAGTCGTTCATGGACTCGGGCAGCTTGGCGCCGCAGGCGTAGGCGATCCACTGCAGCGGGTTCGGTCGGGTGGCGCTCATTGATCCAGTGCTCCTGCCGTGAGTGCGGCCCGGTTGATCCGGGTGAGAACGTCGTGAAGCTCCTCGAGCTCGGGTAGGCCGACGCCTAGGCGTGCCACCACCGCGGGCGGAATCAGTTCTGCCTTGGCGCGCAGGGCCCGTCCGGCCTCGGTCAGGTCGACGACCAGCTGCCGCTCGTCCTCGCTGCTGCGGGACCTGGTGATCAGGCCCGACGACTCGAGCCGCTTGAGCAGCGGTGAGAGGGTCGGCGAATCGAGCTGTAGGGCGCTGCCGATCGCCTTCACCGACATCGGCGCCTCGCCCCAGAGTGCGAGCATCACCAGGTACTGCGGGTGGGTCAGGCCCATCGGTTCGAGCAGCGGGCGGTACACCGAGAGCACCGCGCGATTGGCGACGGCCAGCGCGAAGCAGACCTGGCGGTCGAGGGCGAGCGGGTCGACCCCGGTTGCCGGTGACTGTTCGACGGTGGACATGCAGTAGAGCGTACACGAATAGATCGTGCACTAACTAACTTCGCCGAGTGTGCACCTGCCGGCACGCCCTCTCGGGCGATGCCCCGGCAGGTGCACACTCGGCAATCCGGGGGGCGGGCCTCAGCCGCGCGGGACCTCGAAGCCCCACGGCAGCTCCAGCCGGTGGCGGCCCAGCAGCTCCGCGTCCGCGAGCAGCTCGAGGACCGGGCCGTCCGCGACCAGCCGGCCGTCGTCGATGATCACCGCGCGGTCGCACAGCTGTGCGGCGTAGGGCAGGTCGTGGGTGACCAGCACCAGGGTGGTGTCCAACTCGAGCAGCACCTCGGCCAGCTCCCGGCGGGCCACCGGGTCGAGGTTCGCGGACGGCTCGTCGAGAACCAGCACGTCCGGCCGGCACGCCAGCACCGTGGCCAACGCGACCCGCCGCCGCTGCCCGCCGGACAGGTGCGACGGTGACCGCTCGGCGTGTTCGCTCATGCCGACCGCCGCCAGCGCGTCGGTCACCCGCGCGCGCAGCTCGTCGCCGGTGATGCCGAAGTTCGCCGGACCGAACGCGACGTCCTGCGCGACGGTGGGCATGAACAGTTGATCGTCCGGGTCCTGGAAGACGATCCCGACCCGGCGCCTGGCCTCGCGCAGGGTGCCCCGCTCGACCCGAGTGTCGCCGATCTCGACGCGGCCCGCGGTGGGGGAGAGCACCCCGTTCAGCTGCAGCATGAGGGTGGTCTTGCCTGCGCCGTTGGGGCCGAGCAGCGCGATCCGCTCGCCGACACCGACTTCCAGGTCGATGCCGCGCAGTGCGACCCGGCCGTCGGGGTAGGTGAAGCCCAGGTCGTGCACGCGCACCGCGGCGGTCGGCGCGGCTCCCGCGCTCATCCGGCCACCGCCAGCGCAGTCAGGCAGACGGTGACCGCGCCGAGGGAGGGGGTGAGGCCGAGCAGCCAGCCGCGCGCGGTTGCCGCTGGAGCGCCGAGATCGGGCATCGCGCCGGTGAACCCGCGCGACGCCATTGCCAGGTGCACCCGCTCGCCGCGCTCGTAGGTCCGTAGGAACAGCCCACCCACCCCGCGTGCGGTGGCGCCGATCTGGCGCAGGGTGCGTGGGTCGTCGCCGCGGGAAATCCGCGCAACGCGCATCCGGTTCGCCTCCGCGGCAAGCAGATCCATGTACCGCAGCATAAGGACGACGACGGTGGTGACGAGGGCGGGCGCCCGCAGCCGGGTCAGCCCAAGCGGCAGTTCCGCGGTCCTGGTGGTGGCCGCCAACGTCAGCGAGGTGAGCACCCCGAGGGTGCCCTTGATGAGGATCCCCCAGGCTGCGTACAGGCCCGCGACCGACAGCGACAGGCCGGCCCATCGCACGCGTTCGTCGCCCTCGCCGAACGGCAGCAACACCGCGAGTACGACGAACGGCGCCTCGATCAGCATCCGCGGCGCGATCCAGCGCAGGGGGATCCGGGCGATCTGCCACACCGCCAGCAGGACAACGGAATACAGGCCGAAGGCCCACATCTGTTCGCGCGGTGTCGCGACCACTGCCAATACCCCGACCGCCGCTGCGACGATCTTCACCTCGACCGGTAATCGGTGTACCGGGGAGTCGTCCTCGCGGTAGAGCGGGTGCGCGTGACCGGCGCCCACCGTCAGATCCTGCGGTTCGAGCGCGCGATCAGCCAGAACAGTCCACCGGCGACCGCGAATGTCGCGGTCGCACCGAGGATCCCGGCGATCCCGGACAGGCTGTCGTTGCCCGCGACGGCATAGTCCGCGAGCGGGGCGTCGGCGAGGTGGTGCTCGCCCGCGTTCTGTGCGATGCAGTCGCCGGTCAGCTCCTCGCCTGCCGCGGTCTCGACGACCGTGCACCCTCGCAGCGTTGTCGAGTCCAGCCCGTCGGGGCTGGCGCTGGCGAGATAGCTGACCGCGCCGGCGACGAGCAGGGCGACGACGGCGAAACCGACAAGGAACCAAGACCTTCGGGTGGTCATATCGGTACCTCCGTGGTCCGTCGGGGCGCGGTGCGCAGCAGGTACACCAGGTCGGGCCGGGCCCTGGCGACGGCGGCCACGGTGAGCGCGGTGATCAGCCCCTCGCCGATGCCGATCAGGGTGTGGGTGCCGAGCATGTACCAGACGACCGTGCCGAGCGAGGTCTGTCCGGCGCCGCCGAGCGCGTACTCGAGCAGGAACCCGGACGCGGCCGCCAGTGTGTTCGCCAGCGCGGCAACGCAAGCCAGCGCGGCCAGGCCTGCATCGCCGAACCCGCGGAGCATGGGCCGCAGCGCGACGGCCACCGCGTAGCCGACCCCGACGCCGATCAGTGCCATGTTGGTGATGTTGGTGCCGAGCGCGGTGAGGCCGCCGTCCGCGAAGAGCAGCGCCTGCACCACGAGCACGATCGCGACGCACAGCGCGCCGGTGTAGGGGCCGACAAGTATCGCGGCGAGGGCGCCGCCGAGCAGGTGGCCGCTGGCGCCGGGCAGGATCGGGAAGTTCACCATCTGCACCGCGAAGATGAACGCGGCGACCAGTCCCGCCATCGGAGCGGTCCGCTCGTCGAGCTCGGTGCGGGCCTTCCATGCGGCCAGGGCGACTCCCGCGATCGCGACGACTCCGAACAGCAGCGAGGTCGGTGCGTCCACCAGGCCGTCGCTCATGTGCATCGCCAGGAGGGCGTCGTTCGGGCTGTTCACGAGCGGAGCATAACCAGACCTATCGACAATTGCTCAGTTGTTCAAATGAATGTAACAAGGGCCCGCCGGCGGCCCGCTCACTGCAGATCGGCCACCGGGGTGGACGGCTCGATCTGAATGCCGAGCCGGCGGAGGTTGCCGTCGAGCACCTGCCAGATGGACACCTCGAGGAAGCTGGCGAGTTGCTCCGCGGTCAACGCGTGTTGTGGGTTGCTCAGCCACCGGTTGACGCTGACATCGACCAGCCCGATCAGCCCGAAGGCCAGCGTCTCGGACAGCTCGGTTCCCTTGCCGAGCTTGGTCAGGATCGCCTCGAGCAGCGCGGTGAGCTGCAGCGCGATGGCGGTCTTGGTGCCGGTGACCACCCTGGAGCCGGTGGTCCGGTGGCTGGGGGAGCCGGTGCCGAGGAACTGGTGCAGCCGCGGGAAGTCGACGATCCAGCGGAGATAGGTCTCGACGGCGTGCGCGATGGTCTCGCCGACCGTGCCCTCGGGCAGCAGGGCGGGCGCCACGTACTGCATGAGTCGCTCGATGATCCGCGCCCGGAGCTGTTCGTCGAGGTCGCCGCGGTCCTTGAAGATCCGGTACACCACCGAGCGCGGGACCCCGGCTCGCTCGGCGATCTGCTTCACCCCGATGTCGGAGCCGCCCTCGTTGATGGCGTCCATGGCGGCCTCGAGGATCCGGTCGCGGCGATCCGCCTTGTGGTCGTCCCACCGGGTGGCGCGACCGTCCGGTCCCTGGCGCGTCACGGCGTCGACTCGTTCTGGCATCGGCCCCACGATACCCATCGAGTGATTGACGGGACATCGTGTCTCACTTACTTTAGTGAGACGGCGTGTCGCAGACAGATTTGTCACTCTCACTCAGGAGTTCAGATGGGCAACAGGGTTTTCGTCGTCGGGGTCGGCATGACGAAGTTCGAGAAGCCGGGGGCCCGCGAGTGGGACTACCCCGACATGGCGCGCGAGGCCGGAACCAAGGCGCTCGAGGACGCGGGCATCGACTACCGCCAGGTGGAGCAGGCCTACGTCGGCTACGTCTACGGCGAGTCCACCTCCGGCCAGCGCGCGGTGTACGAGCTGGGCCTGACCGGCATCCCGATCGTCAACGTCAACAACAACTGCTCGACGGGTTCGACCGCGCTGTACCTGGCGACCCAGGCGGTCACGAGCGGGCAGGCCGACTGCGCCCTCGCGCTCGGCTTCGAGAAGATGCAGGCCGGCTCGCTCGGCACCACCTACGACGACCGCGAGCAGCCGATGATGCGGCACCTGCTCGCGCTCGCCGAGCTGCAGGAGTTCGCGATGCCGCCCGCGCCGTACATGTTCGGCGCCGCGGGCAAGGAACACATGGAGCGCTACGGCACCACCGAGGAGCACTTCGCCAAGATCGGCGTCAAGAACCACAAGCACTCGATGAACAACCCGTACGCCCAGTTCCAGGACGAATACACGCTCGAGGAGATCCTCGCCTCGAAGCGGATCTACGGCCCGCTGACCAAGCTGCAGTGCTCGCCGACCTCGGACGGATCCGGCGCGGTGATCGTGGCCAGTGAGGCGTTCGTGGACGAGCATGGTCTCGCGGGCCAGGCCGTCGAGATCGTCGGTCAGGCGATGGTCACCGACATGGAGTCCACCTTCGCCGACAGGAGCGCGATCAGCCTCGTCGGCGCCGACATGACCCGCGCCGCCGCCCGAAAGGTGTACGAACAGGCCGGCATCGACGCCACCGACGTCGACGTCATCGAGCTGCACGACTGCTTCTCGACCAACGAGCTGCTCACCTACGAGGCGCTCGGTCTGTGTCCGGAGGGCGACGGCGGCAAGCTCGTCGATGCCGGCGCGACGACCTACGGCGGCCAGTGGGTGGTCAACCCGTCCGGCGGCCTGATCTCCAAGGGGCATCCCCTTGGCGCGACCGGGCTCGCCCAGTGCAGCGAGCTCACCTGGCAGCTGCGCGGCACCGCCGACGCCCGCCAGGTCGACGGTGCGACGGTCGCGCTGCAGCACAACATCGGTCTCGGCGGCGCGGTGGTCGTGACCGCCTACCGGCCGGCCGAGCGCTGACCGTCCTTCCCGCCCGGTTCAACATCCCTCGTACCCAAGGAGTTTCACCATGGCTTCCGTTTCCGTCTCCGCCGACCTGCCCGCCGCGCCCGAGAAGACCTGGGAGGCGCTCTCCGACCTGTCCCGCTGGGAGGAGTGGCTGACCATCCACCAGGGCTGGAAGAGCGAGCTGCCCACCGAGGTCGCGCTCGGCGCCACCTTCACCGAGGTCGTCTCGGTGATGGGCATGGCCAACAAGATCGAGTGGACCGTCACCGAGGTCGACGCACCGAACCTGGTCAAGATCGCGGGCACCGGCATGGCGGGCGTCACCGTCGAGTTCACGCTCAAGGTCGAGCCGGAGGGTGCGGGCTCCAAGGCGACCATCGACGCCAGCTTCAAGGGCGCCATGATCGTCGGGCCCATCGGCAAGGCCGTCGCGAAGAATGCCGCCGCGGACCTCGAGGCATCGCTCGCGAAGTTCGCCGAGCTGGTCGGCTAGGCGCGACATGACCACGCCTACCGTTGATTTCGATACCTCGGGACTCGGTGTCTGGACGGACGAGGAGCGCTTCGAGGTCACCGCCGAGCGGATCGCCGAGTACGCGGCGGCCACCAACGACCCGATCGAGCGGCACCTGTCCGGTGAGATCGCCCCACCGGTGTTCGCGGTGGTGCCCGCCTTCTTCTCGATGGCCCCGGCGGCGCTGTCGGTGGCACCGGTGGAGCTGCTGATGAAGCTGGTGCACGGCGAGCAGGACTTCCACTTCCACCGCCCGATCTACCCCGGCGACACCCTGGCGGTGCGTGCCAAGCCGATCGGGTTCGAGGGCAGGGAGAACGGCTCGACCGTGGTCGTGTACGTCGAGACCCGCACGGAAGCAGGAGAATTGGTGAACGAGCAGTGGATGACCGCGTTCTTCCGGAAGGTCGATGCGGGTCCCGGCCTCGGGGACAAGGCACCCGGCCACCGGTTCGACGAGTCGCTGCGCGATCAGACCCCGGCGGCCCTGGTACTCCAGCACATCGACAGGGACCAGACGTTCCGCTACTCGCCCGCCTCGGGTGATCCGATGCCGATCCACCTGGACGACGAGATCGCCAAGATGTCGGGTCTGCCCGGGATCATCAACCACGGCCTGTGCACGATGGCCTTCACCTCGTGGGGCGCGCTGACCGAGCTGGCCGACGGCAGGACCGAGCGGCTCGAGCGGCTCGCGGTCCGGTTCGCCAAGCCGGTGCTGCCCGAGCAGGACATCGTCACCCGCTTCTGGGCTGTGAGCCCTTCTGGTCCTCCTGCGGGCCGTAAGGACTCACGGGCGTACGCCTACGAGACCACCGTCGGCGACGACCTGGTGATCAAGGACGGACTCGCCGTCATCTCCGACAACTGAGTCGGCACAGAAACTTTCATCGACCTTGGGAGTGAACAACTGATGGGAACTGGTTCGATCAGAAGCCTGGACGGACGGGTGGCGATCGTCACCGGCGCGGGCCGCGGCATCGGGCGGGAGCACGCCTTGCTCTTCGCTGCCGAGGGCGCCAGCGTCGTGGTGAACGATCTCGGTGGCGCCAACGACGGCTCCGGCTCCGATGCCGGACCGGCGCAGCAGGTCGTCGACGAGATCGTCTCGGCGGGCGGTAGGGCCGTCGCGAACACCGACAACGTCGCGAGCTGGGAGGGCGCCAAGGCGCTGGTCGATCAGGCCGTGGAGGAGTTCGGCGGCCTCGACGTGCTGGTCAACAATGCGGGCATCCTGCGCGACGCATTCATCGCAGGCATGGAGGAGGGCCAGTGGGACGCGGTCATCGCCGTGCACCTCAAGGGTCACGCAGCCCCCCTGCACCACGCCGCCGCGTACTGGAAGGCGCGGACCAAGGCGGGCGAGACCGTCAACGCCTCCGTCGTCAACACCTCGTCCGCGTCAGGCACTTTCATGCCGAACGCCGGACAGGGCAACTACGGCGCGGCCAAGGCAGGCATCGCCGCGCTGACGCTGGTCGCCGCGGACGAGCTCGAGCGTTACGGCGTGCGGGTCAACGCGATCGCCCCGATCGCGCGCACCCGGCTGACCCTGGCGACCCCGGGCATGGGCGCGCTGTTCGCGGCCGAGGTCCCTGAGGGTGAGTTCGACGCGTTCGCCCCGGCGAACATCTCCCCGCTGGTGGCCCGACTCGCCTCGGCCGAGTGCAAGATCACGGGCAAGGTCTACGCGGTCCAGGGTGGCGGCATCACCGAGCTGGGTGGCTGGCACGACGTGAACACCATCGAGTCCGAGGGCCCGTGGACCATCGCCGATCTCGCGAACCGGCTCGGCTGAGGGCAGGAACATCATGGCGCGCAACAGTTATGAGCTCGGCCTCGGGCTGAGTGAGGAGCACGCGGCGCTGGCCGATTCGGTGAGCGCCTTCGCCGAGCGGACCATCACCGCCGGACAGGTCCGCGCCGCGGTCGAGGCGAAGTCCGAGGCCAAGTTCCCGGAGTTCTGGCAGGCGCTGGTCGACCAGGACCTGTTGGGGCTGCATGTGCCGGAGGCGCACGGCGGCCAGGGCGGCGGCCTGCTCACCCTGGCGGTGGCCTTGGAGGCGTTGGGCCGCAACATTTCCCCGGGGCCATTCGTGCCCACCGTGCTTTCCTGTGCGGTGCTCGCGGCCGCGGATTCGAAGGTCGGCATCGAGGTGCTGCCCGGCATGCTCGACGGCTCCCGGACCGCTGCCCTCGCGCTCGGCGCGCCGTTTCACGTGGAACGCGAGCACGCGGAACCGGAGCGGGGCGGCTACCGGCTGACCGGTAGCACCGATGCGGTGCTCGGCGGGCAGCACGCCGACGTGCTCCTCCTCCCCGCCGAGGTGGGGGACGAGATTCGTTGGGTGGTGGTCGATTCTGCGGAGCTGACCGTGACCGGACAGGACAGCATCGACGTGCTCCGGGGGTCGGCGCGGGTCGAGGCGGACGGCGTGCTGGTCGCGGCCGAGCGGGTGCTCGACGGGCTGGGCGAGCAGCGGGTGCGGGCGATCGCCGCGGTGGTGCTGGGGGCGGAGGCCGTCGGGATCATGTCCTGGTGTGTGTCGACGGCGGCCGAGTACGCCAAGACCCGGGTGCAATTCGGCAGGCCGATCGGCCAGTTCCAGGGTGTCAAGCACAAGTGCGCGCACATGGGCATCGCCTTGGAGAAGGCCCGCGCGGTGGTGTGGGACGCGGCGTCGGCGCTCGACAAGGGTGATGACACCGCGGACTTCGCGGCCGATGTCGCGGCGGTGATCGTGGCGGACTCCGCCGTACAGGTGGCGCAGGACTGCATCCAGGTGCACGGCGGCATCGGGTTCACCTGGGAGCACGACGCGCACCTGTACTACCGGCGCGCGCTGGCGCTCCGGGGCGTGCTCGGCACCCGCGAGCAGCGGGCGAACCGGGTGGCGGAGCAGGCTCTTGCCGGGGTGTCCCGGGCGTCGGTGCTCGAACTGCCTGCTGAGGCCGATGCCATCAGGGCCGCGGTACGGGCCGAGCTCGCGCCGATCGCGGCCATTGAGGACGAGGACGACCAACTGATCGCGCTCGGCGACAGCGGCTGGGTGCAGCCGCACCTGCCGAGGCCGTACGGCCGCGGGGCGGGACCGCTGGAGCAGATCGTCATCTCGCAGGAGGTCAAGGCCGCCGGAATCGCGATGCCGCAGCTGTTGATGGGCGGCTGGGCGGTCTCGGCGGTGGTCGGACACGGAACCGAGCAACAGAAGCGGGATCTGGCGGTCCCGACGCTGCGCGGCGACCTGGTGTGGTGCCAGCTGTTCTCGGAGCCGGGCGCCGGTTCGGATCTGGCGTCGCTGTCCACCAGGGCCGAGAAGGTCGAGGGTGGGTGGAAGGTCACCGGCCAGAAGATCTGGACCACCGTGGCGCAGTTCGCGGACTGGGCGATGCTCATCGCCAGGACCGACCCGAGCAGGCCCAAGCACGAGGGCATCACCTACTTCGTGCTGGACATGGCGACGCCGGGGGTTACGGTGCGGCCCCTGCGGGAGATGACGGGTTCGGCACTGTTCAACGAGGTGTTCCTGGACGAGGTCTTCATCCCGGACGCGAACGTGATCGGCGAGGTGAACGACGGCTGGCACGTCGCCAGGACCACCCTCGCAGGCGAGCGGGTGGCGCTGAGCCAGAAGATGGAGGCCTACGCGAGCGATTCCGACCTGATGCAGTTCGTGCGGGGTCGGGAGCTGGGCCCGGTCGGGAGGTACCACTTCGGGGAGCTGATCGCCGAGAGTCAGGCCATTGATCTGATCGGCTCGCGGGTGGTCCTCGGGCAGCTCTCCGGCGCCGACGTGAGCACCACCTCGTCGGTCGGGAAACTACTGGGCATGGGCCTCGGACAGGCGATCTCGGAGTTCGTGGTCGCCGAACTGGGGGCCGCGGGCACGGTCGCTGTGCCGGGGGAGCCGAGCGACAAGGCGATGGAGCAGCTCATCGCCGGTCGCGCGACCACCATCTACGGCGGCACCACCGAGGTGCAGCTGAACGTGATCGGTGAGCGGATGCTGGGGTTGCCGAGGGACTGACCCGGATCAGGGGGTCCGGCCGAGGAGCGCGGCGAGTCGGTCGAGGGGCGGAGCGTCCTCGGGCACCGGCCGGGACGGGGCGAACGGGGTACGTCCGGCCGGGAGGTTCGGCAGCAGCGCTCGGCTGAAGGCGATCTGGTGCTCGACCACCGCGTCGGGGTAGTGCGGTGTCTGCCCCGACGCGCGGGCGAGATCCCATCCGTGCGCGAGCATCTCGGTGACGCGCATGTTCAGGGCCTGGATGGCAGGAACCGGACCTATCGGCAGGGTGATCTGCTGGTCCAGCGCGCCCGGCAGGGCGAAGGCCTGCACCAGCGCGTCGGCCGAGGCGCGGAAGGAGCCCGCGGGGTCGGGGCCGAGCAGGTCGGGCGGCGCGCCGACGATGGTGGCCGGCAGCGGGTGCCTCCGCAGGGACGAGGCGTACAGGTGGTTGCCTGCGGTCACGTGGTTGACGACGTCGCGGACGGACCATCCGGTACAGGGTGTGGGTGCGGACCACTGGTCGTCGGCGATGCCTGCCACCAGCGTGCCCGTCGCGTCGAGTGCCAGGGCGAGGTCGTCGATCGTCGCGGTCATGGTTCTGCATACCACCGCCAGAACGGTTTCGGAACCCGTGTCCGGCCGAAAGGGGGCTGTCGCCGCGACGGAAAGTGCGTGATACTGCATGTAACGCACATCGGCGAAGGGTTGGACCTGTGGACCAGAACGTGCAGTACGACGCGGTGATCGTCGGCGCAGGATTCGGCGGGATGGGGGCCGCGATCCAGCTCAAGCGGCTCGGCCTGACCAACCTCGCGATCCTCGAACGCGAGGACGACCTCGGCGGCACCTGGCACGTCAACCGGTACCCGGGTCTCGCCGTCGACATCGCCTCCGTGACGTACTCCTACTCCTTCGAGCCGAACCCGTACTGGTCGCGACTGTTCGCCCCCGGCGCCGAGCTCAAGCGGTACGCCGATCACGTCGCGGACAAGTACGACCTGCGCCGCCACATGCGTTTCGGTGCGGTCGTCGAGGGTGCCCGCTGGGACGAGGACGCCCAGCGGTGGGAGATCTCGATCCAGGGCGAGGCGCCCGCCACCGCGAAGTACCTGCTCACCGCGACCGGGTTCCTGTCGCAGCCGCACAAGCCCGACATCCCCGGCATCGATTCGTTCGAGGGCAAGGTGATCCACACGACGGCGTGGGACGACACCTACGACCTGAGGGGTACGCGCACGGCGATCATCGGCACCGGGGCGACCGCGGTCCAGCTGATCCCCGAGGTGGCCCGCAAGGCCGCGGCCCTGACGGTATACCAGCGGACCCCGATCTGGGTGCTGCCGAAGGTGGACACCCCCATCCCCGGCCCGGTGCAGCGGCTGTTCGCCCGGGTGCCCGCCGTCCAGCGCGCGGCCCGCGGGGTCAGCTCGGGAATCCTCGAGGCCGTGATGGTGAGCGCCGTGCTGCACTACCGGCAGACCAAGCTGCTGAACAAGGGGGCCGCCGCCCTGTCGCGGATCTTCTTGCGCGCGAAGGTCCGTGACCCGAAGCTGCGTCGTCAGCTGACCCCGGACTACGACTTCGGCTGCAAGCGGCCGACCTTCTCCAACAGCTACTACAGCACCTTCACCAAACCGCACGTGCACCTCGAGACGGACTCGATCGAGCGCATCGAGCCCGACGGCATCGTCACCGCGGACGGACGCAAGACCGAGATCGACACGCTGGTCCTTGCGACCGGCTTCAACCTGTGGGACGTGAACTTCCCGGCCATCGAGGTGATCGGGCGCGAGGGCCGCAACCTCGGAAAGTGGTGGCGCGACAACCGGTTCCAGGCGTACGAGGGTGTGGCGGTGCCGAACTTCCCGAACTTCCTGACCCTGGCGAGCCCGTACTCGTACAGCGGGTTGTCGTACTTCACCACCATCGAGTCGCAAATGGCGCACATGAAGCGGCTGTTCGGGGAGCTGCGGCGGCGCGGCGCCGACGTCTTCGAGGTGACCGAGGCGGCGAACGCCGGCTTCCTGGATCGGATGACCGAGAAGCTGGACGACTCGGTGTTCTACGGGGGCAGCTGCCAGACCGCGCGCAGCTACTACTTCAACCAGCACGGAGAGGCGGCGATCCTGCGGCCGACCTCGACGGTCAACGCGTTCCGGGAGGCCAAGAGCTTCCCGCTGGACGACTACACGATGCGGCCATACGCGGCGGCGGAGTGAGGGCGGAGTAGGCGGCACAGCCTCTTTGGCGAGTTCGCACCCCTTTTCGGCGTGCAACGCGGGTGCGTTCGCGTCAAAAGGTGTGCGGGGGCGGGCCAGATGGTCCCGGCGGGGCTACCCGAGATACTGCGCCCGCCACGCCAGCACCCCGGTCCCGACCGCGACGGCCACCAGCAGGATCACCCACAGCAGCCGCGGCAGGTGGCTCAGCGACCGCAGCTGGTCGAGATCCGAACGGCCGGAGCGGGTGCGGGCGGCCTCGACGATCGTGTGCAGGTTGCCGAACAGCAGCAGCCAGATCGCGGTGTACGCGAAATGCAGCTGCAGCGTGGGGGATCCGTAGTAGGCGACGACGCCGATCGCCGAGCCACAGACCACGAGCACCAGCAGCCCGAAGACGTTGCGGATGAACGGCACCATCGCGACGATCAGCGCGACCGCGCCCCACAGCAGCACCGGGAGCTGGCCGGCCGCGATCAGGAGCGCACCGGCCAGGCCGAGCAGCGAGGGCGCCAGGAAGCCGGCCGCCGCGGTGAGCACCATGCCGGGGCCGCGGGGCTTACCGCGCGAGAGCGTCAGGCCGGAGGTGTCCGAGTGCAGCCGGATCCCGGTGAGCCGACGGCCCGTCGCGACCGCGGCTATCGCGTGCCCGGCCTCGTGCACGAGCGTCACCGCGTGCCGGGTCAACGACCACAGCGGTCCGAGCAGGACCAGCGCGGCGGCGATGGCGATGGGGAGGTAGGCCGACCACTGCGCCCAGTACGAGTTCACCCGACCAGCGTGCCAGGCCGCCGTGGCGAACTAGCATCAGTACCGGGTCGCGACGTCCGAGGGTGGAGGCGCTCGATGGAAGCAGTCACGGATTCGACCGAAGCAATGCCCGACCCGGGCCGGGTCATGGTGCGCAGTGAGTTCGCGCCGCTGCGGACGGTCGCCGTCGCCCAGTCGCAGCTCCGCCCTCCCGACGAGGTGTCGGACAGCGAGGTGTCGTTCCTCGGATCCGAGGCGCGGCCCCTCCTCGAGAGCATGCTCGGCCGCGATCACGCCGACGTCTTCCCCGACCGCCAACGGAAATGGGAGTCCGAACGAGAGAACCTGTGTTCGGTGTTCGAACGCTACGGAGTCGAGGTCCTGAGGCCGCGGATGCTGACCGACGCGGAGAAGGCGGCAGGCGGCTCGAACGGCTACGCGAATTTCTTCGTCCGCGACCCCTGGTTCACCATCGGCGACATCGTCGTCGAGGGGAGCCTGCGGCTGCCGCACCGGCGCCTCGAGGTGCTGCCCAGCCGCGAGATCCTCACCACCAGGGCGCTCGATGGGCGCTGTTCCTACCTCGCCCTGCCGCAGCCCGCGGTTCCGGACGGGGTGCCGGGCGACCTGGGCGCCGGGCCCTTCCTCGAGGGTGGGGACGTGCTCGTGTACGGCAAGCACGTCTTCGTCGGCAACTCCGGGCTCGCATCCAACGACCTGGGGATCCGCTGGCTGGAGAAGGTGCTGACGCCGCTGGGCTACACCGTGGAGACCGTCCGCCTCGCGCCGAACTTCCTGCACCTCGACTGTGCCCTCGGCCTGATCAGGGAGGGGCTGTTGGTGGCGTGCCCGGACGCCCTCGTCGACGGCCTGCCCGCCGCGCTACGTGACTGGGATCGGATCGAGATCAGCGAGAGCGACGGCATCGACCTCGGCACCAACGGCCTGCCGATCAGCCCGGAGGTCTACGTCACCGATCCGGTCTTCCGTCACATCGGTGACCGGATCGCCGAGCACGGCGTCACGGTCGAGTACGTGGACTTCGCGGTCACCCGCAGCTTCGGCGGGGCGTTCCGGTGTACCACGCAGCCGCTGCGGCGGGAGTGAACTCCGACGCGTCGGTCGGTCTCAGTCCTGGATCCGCCGCCAGGGACGGGCCTCCTCCAGCTCGAACGCGAGCTCGAGCAGGGTGCGTTCGTCACCGTGGTCGGCTGAGAAGTGCGAGGCCAGCGGAAGCCCGGCCGCGGTCTCGTGCAGCGGCAGTGAGATGGCGGGACCGCCGGATGCGTTGTTCAGCGGGGTGAATGCGGTGTAGTTCACCAGCCTGGTGAACAGCTCCTCGAAACTCTGTGCCGGAGAAAGGTATCCGAGCCTCGGAGTAGTGTGCGCGAGGACGGGCGAGAGCAGCACGTCGTACTTCTGGAACACCTGCGCGTACTGCCGATGGGTGCGTCGCAGCCGGTACAGCACCTGCGGCGTCTTCGCGATGTTCTTGCGGTACATCGCATCCAGTCCGCGGGTGAGGTTGTCGGTCTTGGACCGGTCGAAGTCGGGGCCGAGCATCCGCTTTCCGCCCGCGCATATCGCGAACGACAGGAACCCCCAGTAGTTCGAGAAGTCCTCGACGAACGACCGATCGACCGGCAGCGGCGCCTCCTCGACATGGTGGCCCAGCTCGTCGAGCAGGTCCGCGGTCGCGGTGACGGAGGCGCGGGTCTCGTCATCGGTGGGGATCCCGGTGATCGAATCGATGATCACGCCGATCCGCAGCCGGGTGCGCCCCGGGCCCTCGACGAGCCGGATTGGCGGGAGTTTCGGGTTGCGGTAATAGGTTTCGGCAGCGGAATAGAACCGAGCGGTGTCCCGGACGGACCGCGTCAGCACGCCCTGGGCGACGATCCGGATCGGCATCGCCCGGTCCGCCGGGTCCGCGACCGTGCGCCCCCTCGTCGGCTTCAGGCCGACGAGTCCGCACGCGGCCGCGGGGATCCGGATCGACCCGCCGCCGTCGTTGGCGTGCGCGAACGGGAGTACCCCGGACGCGACCAAGGCCGCGGATCCGCCGGAGGACGCTCCGGAGGAGTACGCCGGATTCCACGGGTTGTGCACGGGCTCGGCCGTCGCGTACTCGTTGGAGGCGCTGAATCCGAACTCCGGCAGCCTGCTCTTACCGATCGGGACCGCGCCGGTGGACAGGAACTGCCTGGCGAAGTCGCTGTCCGCGCGGGCGGGTCGCGCCACGAACGCTGCACTGCCGTGATTCGTCGGCAGGCCCGCGAGGTCGACGTTGTCCTTGATGATCGTCGGGACGCCCGCGAAGACACCACTGTGCGGATGGGCGGACCTGGTCAGGGCGCGATCGAAGTCAGGAAAGGCGATCGCATTGAGGGAGTCCCTGACGGACTCGGCGCGTTCGACCGACGCCAGCACCGCCTCGTGGGAGGACAGCTGCCCGGAGGCGATCAGCTCGGCGATGCCGGTGGCGTCGAGGTCGCCGAGGGCGTCGTCGCGGAAGGCGTGGATGCGTGCGTCGTCGGTCATCGGGTCCTCGGATCGGGTTGCCTGCTCGGCCGACCGGCGGTGTGGTCGGCCGACTCCGAGATTAACGCGGATCCACCTCCCGCAGACCGTCCTCGGTGAGTTCGAGCCACCGGGTCGCCGCGATCTCCCTGAGGAAGGGCAGGTCGTGACTGGCGACCACGAGCGCGCCGCGGAACTCGGCCAGCGCCGAGGTGAGGTGCGCGAGGCTGGGCAGGTCCAGGTTGTTGGTCGGCTCGTCGAGCATCAGCAGCCGCGGCGAGGGCTCGGCCAGCAGGATCATCGCCAACGCGGCGCGCAGCCGTTCCCCGCCCGACAGGGCCGATGCCTGCGTGTCGGCCGCATCGCCGCGAAACAGGAACCGGGCCAGCCGTGCCCGGATCTGCTCCTGCGTGGCGTGCGGTGCGGCGTCGGCGACGTTCTGCGCCACCGTGCGGTCGCCGTCGAAGATGTCGAGCCGCTGCGGAAGCGACCGCCACGGCACCCGTGGGCCCGCATCGGCGATCGCGCGTAGCAGCGTGGTCTTGCCGATCCCGTTGCGTCCGATCAGCGCGATGCGCTCCGGCCCGGACACGGTCAGCGACACCGTCGGCCCGCAGGCCAGGGTGACGTCCTCGAGTTCGATGACCTGCTGGCCCGGGTGGACGGCGGTCTCCGGCAGGTCGATTCGGATCTCGCGGTCGTCGCGGATCAGATCCTCGACCTCGGTGAGGGTCTGTCTGGCCTCCTCCAGCTTGTCGATGTGGCTGCCGCGGAGTTTGCCCGCCGACACCTGGGCCTGACGCTTGCGCTCGCCGGCCAGAATTCGTGGGACGCTGCCCTCCATCTTTTTTCCGTACCGCACCCTGCGCGCGATCTTCGTCTGCGCCTCGACGAGCTCGCGGCCCTGCTTGCGCACGTCGCTGCGGGCGTCGCGGACCGCCGCGCGGGCCGCCTCCTGCTCGGCGTCGATGGTGGCTCGGTAGGCACTGAAGTTGCCGCCGAACATCCGCACCTCCCCGCGGCGCAGCTCGGCGATGGAGCCCATCCGCTCGAGCAGCTCGCGGTCGTGGCTGACCACGATCGCGGTGCCGGGGAACTGTCCGACCGCCGCGTACAACCGGGCCTTCGCGGCCGGGTCGAGGTTGTTGGTCGGCTCGTCCAGTAGCAGCACCTGCGGGTCGCCGAGCAGCGCGGCGGTGAGGCCGAGCAGCATCGTCTCCCCGCCGGACAGCGTGCCGACGGTCCGGCCGAGCGCGTCCGTCGAGGGGGCGATGTGCGCGAGCCCCAACCGGTCGAGGGTGGCGACGGCGCGTTCCTCGATGTCCCAGTGTCCGGCGGCGACGGCGAAGTCCTCGTCCGTTCCCACGCCGGATTCGATGCGGTGCAGCGCCTTTCGCGCAGCCTCGATGCCCAGAATGGCATCCACCCGTCGGTCCGGGTCGAGGGCGAGGTCCTGGCGTAGGTACGCCAGCGACCCGTGCACGGTCACCGAACCGCGGTCGGGGGTCAGCTCACCGGCGATCAGCCGGAGCAGCGTGGATTTGCCCGCGCCGTTCAGGCCGACGAGTCCGGTTGTGCCGCTGCCGAACACGGCGTCGAGGCCATCGAAGACGGGGTCGCCGTCGGGCCAACTGAAGGTGAGATCGGAAAGTGCGAGATAGGGCTGGGCCATGGGTGCTCCTAGAGGTGGGTTGCCGTGCGACGGCGTGCACGAGCACGCGACGCGATGCGTTCACTACCTCTGAATGAGCAAGGGCCCTTCTCCGATCGTCGACGACAAGACGTCCACCACGATAGGACGAGCCCGGCGGTTCGACAAGGGAATTATGAGCGGCGCCTCAGATGTTCGGTCCCTCGGACCGCAGTTCGTCGACCCGGCCCATGGCCTCGCGCAGCTCGGCGAGCCACTGTTCGCTGTGCTCGCCCGCGAGCTTGACCGCCCAGGTCAGCGCGTCGGCCCTGGATCGGGCCACCCCGGCGTCGACAAGGGTGTCGAGCACCCGCCGCTCGGGCTGGCGCAGGCGGGTCATCACCGGCACCGCCAGATGGGTGAACAGCACGTGCCGCTCGCCAATGGTGACGCCCCACGCGACCTTGCGCCCGTAGCGGGCCTCGGCCTCGTCGGCGATCCGCATGCGGTCAGCCCTTGTGGTCTCCCGGAACCGGGAGATCCGGCCGTCGACGGCGGCCTGAGAGGTCTCCTCCGGTGCGGGCAGCTCGCCGGTGACGACGATCTCCTCGCGGTCGACCACCACCGTGGCCGGACCGGTGAACCAGTCCTCGGGTAGTCGTCCGGCGAACCACTCGCTCGCGTCGCTCGCGTCGGGGATGTCCGCCTGCTGCCAGCCGCCGGGCCGCCCGAACCTGCGGCCACCGTGTCCTGTGTATCCCATCGAACTCACCTCTAAGGTTGCGATGATTACTTGATTACAGTCATACGCCCCTTTCAAGAATTGCGCCACAGACAACGACCCCGCATCGGTATCGATGCGGGGTCATCGTCGGATCGGGACAGGGCCGAACGATCTCCTAGCCCTGCGACAGGCCCGGCTGGGTCTGGATCTTCCCGGGGCCACCGGCGGCACCGCCCGCCTTCGCGGGCATGTGCCATTCGCCGTCCGCGCCGCACACCAGGCCGTGGCTGACGTCACCCGGCTTCTTGTTGATCACCGTTTCATTGCCCTGGTCGTCGGTGTTCACGATCGGGCAGGGCCCCGTCGGGCCGTTCGGGCCGATGGGGGTGTTGGGCTCGGCATTGGCGACGGACGCCGCCCCGAAAGCGCCGAGGATCGGAAGGGTGGTGATGGCGACGGCGGCAAAGGTGCGACGGGCGTTGAACATTCAGTATCTCCTGGGGTGGTGGTGAGGTGTCTCGGTGACGGGTACAACTCTGCCCAGCCCGGCCCCAGCTCAGAAGCAACCCAAGGGTGCGGCGTAGCCACCCGGGGAGTGGAGTCCCGCCACCCCAGGATCGGCACGTTTCGACGGCGTGAGGTGCGAGAACTGCGCGCCGACGCCGGAGCCGCCTAACCTCGAGGCCATGCGGATGAAGCTGAGTGTGGCGGGGATCGCGGTGTCGGCACTGGTGCTGGGCGGATGCACCATCGGGCAGTCGGAGTCGGAAACGGAGATCGCGGCCCAGCAGTTCGCCGACGCGCTCACCCAGCGGAACGCGCAGGCGGCCGCTGACCTCACCAGCGACCCGGCGGCCGCGAAGGCCGCGATCAGCCAGATGTTCGACGGCCTGGCCGCCAGGGATGCGACCTTCGTGGTCGCGGGCACCGACAGCGACGCGGGCACCTTCACCCTCGACGCGGACTGGACCCTCGGCGCCGAACCCGAACCCGAACCCGAGGCGGAGTCCACCACGACGCCGACGTCCGGGACGACGAGCGCCACCCCGACCGCCGAGACCGACTCGGCACAGACCTGGAGCTACACCACGACCGGCGGCGGCAAGGCCGTCGCCGACGGCGGCAAGATCCCGTGGGACCCGCAGCTGCTGGCGCCGGGGCTGACGGCGGACACCACGCTGCGCTACACCACCCTGGCCGGTGGCTCCCCACAGGTGCTCGACGCCGCAGGCCGCCCGCTGATGAGCGAGCAGACCGTCACCCTGGTCAATCTCGACCCCGCGGCGATCGCGGACCCGGCCGGCACCGCTGCCGCGGTCGCGCAGCTGGTCGGCCCGGTGGCGCCCACGGTCACCGCGGCCTCGCTGCAGGCGGATCTGGCCGGAGCCCAGGGCAAGACCGTCACCGCGATCACGCTGCGGGACGCGGACTTCCAGCCGATCGCCGATCGGCTCGCCGCGATCCCCGGCGTGCAGCTGGTGAAGCAGACCCGGTTGCTCACCGCGGACAAGGCCATGACCTCGCCGACCCTCGACGGACTCCGCGAGCTGTGGCAGCAGGGCCAGGACGCCTCCGCGGGCTGGGCCGTACAGCTGGTGAGCGCCAACGGATCCGCCGAGCGACTGGCCGGTGCGGACGGCACGCCCCAGCCCGACATCGCGACAACCCTCGACCCCGCGATCCAGACCGCCGCCCAGGCCGCCATCGCCGACCTTCCGCAGCAGGCCGCGATCGTGGCACTACGGCCGTCCACCGGCGAGGTGCTCGCGGTGGCGCAGAACCCGGCTGCCACCGCGCAGGGGCCGATCGCGCTGACCGGTCTGTACCCGCCGGGGTCCACCTTCAAGACGGTCACCACTTCCGCAGCGCTGCAATCGGGTTCGGTCACCCCCGACACCGTGCTGCCGTGCCCGGGCAGCGCGAACATCGAGGGGCGCACCATCCCGAACGACGACAACTTCGACCTCGGTTCGGTGCCGCTGCACACCGCGTTCGCCCGTTCCTGCAACACCACCATGGGTGCGCTCGCGGTCGCGTTGCCGCCGACCGCACTGCCCCACGCCGCCCTGCAGTTCGGTCTCGGTGTGGACTACGTGACCCCCGGGCTGACCACGGTCACCGGCAGCGTGCCGCCCGCGGACACCCCGGCGCAGCGCGTCGAATCCGCGATCGGGCAGGGGCAGGTGACCGCGACGCCGTTCGGGATGGCGCTCGTGGCGGCTTCCATCGCCAAGGGCTCCACGCCCGCGCCGACGCTGGTCGCGGGGATGCCGGGCGTCGCGAACACGACACCGGCCCCGGCGCCCCCGCAGGTCACAGAGCAGCTGCGGACCATGATGCGCGAGACCGTCACGGCGGGCACCGCCACCCAGCTCGCGGACATCGCCGACCTCCGCGGCAAGACCGGCACCGCCGAGGTCGGCGATGCTGCCGCGCACGGTTGGTTCGTCGGCATCGACGGCGACGTGGCCTTCGCGGTGTTCGTCGCGGGGGCGGACAGCTCTGCTCCCGCGGTGGACGCGGCCGGACGGTTCCTACGACCGATCCAGGCCCAGATCCCGCGGTGACCCTCGGGCAGTACCTTCTGCTGGTCGCCCATCGGTGAATCCGGAAGTCGGCTGAGTCTGGCCTGACACCCGATTCCCGAGACCGCATGGCACCGAGTGCCGTATCTTCACAGATCATTCACGTTTCGGGGGGTTGGGAAAGATGCGCAAATTGACAGGCGTCAGCTGGGCTGTTGCGGCGGTCACCGCGGCGGCGCTGCTCGTCACCTCTGCGCCAGCAAGCGCAGGGTCCACAGACGCCCTTCTCGGCGTCACCGGGTCCGCGAGCACCGGGTCATCCGGCACCGGGTCCGGGGGCGCACAGTCCACGACGCCCGTCGAGCTGCCGCCCATGGTCGCCGCCGGTAGCGGCTACGCCGCGGAGTTGAAGGCCGCAGTCGACTATTGGACCGTCGACCGGCTCGCGCAGGGCGGTCTCAACGATGACAACCTCGCCAACGGGCTCGACGGCCAGGGCAGCGACGTCATCGTTGAGCCGACGGCAGGAGGCGACGCCCTCAGCGCCACCTTCACGGGCCAAGGCCAGATCCGCAAGACCGCCGGGAAGTTGCTCCTCAAGCGCACCAAGCCGAGAAGCGCCGACTACGTGCTGACCAGTTGCTCGGCGAACGTCGTCAGCAGTGCCAACCAGAGCGTCGTGCTCACCGCTGCCCACTGCTTGCGGATGGACTCCTCCAACTGGGACTTCGGCACGGGGATCGAGACCACGCAGACGGTCGGTGCGGTCTTCATCCCGGGCTTCGACGGCGCTGCTCTTGCCCGCCACGTCCCTGGCAGCGATGGCGGGACCACGATGCCTGGCACCGACATCGCGCCCTACGGCGTGTGGGGGGTGACCCGTGCGTGGATCACCAACGGATGGGCTGCCGACGCCAGCCAGTTCGGCGAAGGCCCCGGGCACGACATGGCCGCGTTCCTGGTCGACAGCCCCACCGACAGCCGGCCGATCCAGCAGGTCACCGGCGGTCAGCAGGTCGGCTTCAACCTGCCCCAGGGCAAGGTCCTGACCGGCTTCGGCTACCCCTCCGACAACATCAAGAGCTGGTACGCGCCGCCGATGGTCGACGGCGTCCCGACCCGCACGGGCGCCGCCAACCGTAACGGGGTGCCGTCCGAACTCCAGCGCTCCTTCGACGGCCGCACCCTCAAGGTCAGTTCCGGGCAGACAACGGGCATCGCCAGCAGGTACCTCGACGTGCTGCCGGCGGCCATCAGCCCCGGCGCGAGCGGTGGGCCGTGGTTCGAGCAGTACGACCCGGCCACCGGTACCGGCATCCAGGTCGCCGTCACCTCCCACTTCGTCAACGCCGATGGTGGCCTCCCGGTCTTGGAGACCGTCCTCGCCAACATGAACAGCGCCCGTCCCTACATGTCGGCCACCCACTTCGTGGATCAGGAGAAGGCCGTCTACGACCTCGCCCAGGCTCAGGTCGCACCGAACTGACGCGTTGACGGGCCTCGGGCACGGACGAGATCCGTGCCCGAGGTCCGTGTTCAGTTGCTCAACGTGGTCGTGTCCTCGTCGCCGACGATCGGCGCCCGAACGCCGGTGCCCCGCACTCGATCTGACCGTCGGGACGACACCGATCGGCGCGGCAGGCCGATCCCGACCGCCTTGCCCGAAGGGGAGTCGCGGCCGGATTCCTACCGTCCGTTGGGTTGTTCGGCAGTGGTGTCAGTCCGCAGCAGTGTTCAGGGACTGACCGTCGTCGGGCTCAGATGCACCAGACGAGTGCGGCGGACCCGAGCGGCACACTGAAGCACAGGGCAACCGAGCCAAGGGCGGGCGTAGCGGCCACGGTGTCGCTCGCGGAGGCGGCGGGGGCCGCGAAGACTCCGACGGTCAGGGCGATGGCGGTCGCGGCGAGGGTTTTCGTGATCTTGGTGGACATTGTGCTCACACCTTTGAGTGGGACGAACCTTCGGTCGAGCCACCCCTCATGGCTCTCAACCATCGTCCGCCCGAGGCGTCATCGCGCACAAGGGTCCGGCGGCAGGACGCTGTCAGTGGACCCCGCGCATCATCCGGCTGATCCACGGCGAGAGCAGGATCATCACGACGCCGACCGAGATCGAGGCCGCGCCGACCCAGGTGAAGTACGGCGCCTCGTCGTTCTCGTTGTAGTACTTCGCCAGGGTGCCTGCCATCGACGACCCCAGTGCCACCGACAGGAAGAACAGCGCGACCATCTGGGTGTGGAATGCCTTGGGCGCCAACTTGGTCGACAGCGAGAGCCCGACGGGGGAGAGGAACAACTCCGCGAAGGTGAACAGCAGCAGGATGAACATCAGCCCCAACAGGGGGGTGCTGTTCGGCCCGCCGCCCGCGAACGGCAGGAACGCGAGGAAGGCCAGGCCCATGATGATGGTGCCCGCCGCGAACTTGAGCGGCGAGGACGGCTGGCGGGGGCCGAGCTTCGTCCAGATCGCCGCGAAGACGCCCGCGAAGATGATGATGAAGACCGGGTTGATGGACTGTACCCACGAGGCCGGGAAGTCCCAGCCGAACAGGTTGCGGTCCAGTCGCTTGTCGGAGTAGATCGCGACGACGGTGAACTGCTGCTGGAACAGTGACCAGAACGCGGCGCTGGCCAGGAACATCGGGATGAAGGCGATGACGCGGCTGCGCTCGGTGCTGGTGATCTTCTTGCTGGTCAGGATCACCAGGAAGTAGGTGATCGACGCGACGATCGTCAGGCCGACGACCACATCGGAGAGGTTGTCGGTGGTGATGGCCCCGATCAGGCAGAGCGCGAGGATCGCGAGGATCGCGACGGCGCCGACGGCCGCGTACCGCAGCCGCTGCGCGTGCGGCATCGGGTTCAGCGGCCGCTCGCCGATCCCGGCGAGCCGCTTGCGGCCGAGCGTGTACTGGATCAGGCCGAGCGCCATGCCGATCGCGGCGAGCGCGAACCCGACATGGAATCCCCACTCCTTCTGTGCCCATCCGGTCAGCAGCGGGCCGACCAGCGCGCCGAGGTTGATGCCCATGTAGAAGATCGAGAACCCGGCGTCGCGGCGGTCGTCGTTCTCGGCGTAGAGGTCGCCGACCAGGGAGGTGGCGTTGGCCTTGAGCCCGCCGCTGCCGACGGCGATCGCGATCAGGCCGACCCCGACGCCCGCCAGGCCCGGGATCACCGCAAGGGCGATGTGGCCGCACATGACCAGGACCGCGCTGTAGAAGAGGGTGCGCTCTGATCCCAGGATGCGGTCGGCGATCCAGCCGCCGAGGATCGTGGAGAGGTAGACGGTGCCGCCGTACGCGCCGACGATGCTGGTCGCGGCGGCCTGGGAGATGCCGAGCCCGCCGTCGGCCACGGAGTAGTACAGGTAGTAGATGAGGATGCCCTGCATCCCGTAGAACGAGAACCGCTCCCACATCTCGACGCCGAACAGGTTCGCGAGCGCCAATGGCTGGCCGAAGAAGCCGTGGTCGGCCTTGGGATCACGGGGCGGCGAAGTGAGTTCGCTCATCGCCAAACTTTCTCATGGGTGGGTGGTGCGGGGTGGGACTCGAAGCCAAGTTGTTAGGCGACGGTGGAACGCTTCCTGACCGCGGCATAGATCGCGCGCCAGCCCAGCAGGAACGCCGCCAGCACGCTGGTCGCGACGATGATGAAGCTGAACGCGGTGCCCTGGCCGCTGATGACCCGCAGGATCATCCCGACCACCACCGTGCTCAGCCAGATGATCACCCCGGCCGGTACCACCGAAGCCGGGAGCGACTTGTTGCGGTACAGCGCCTCGTTGGCCAGCCAGCCCGCCGCCAGCCCGCCGAGGAACGGCCACGCCGTGGTCGCCAGTCCGGCGAGGACGTTCGCCTCGTCATGGCTCCGTCGGCCGATCGCGCAGAACACGACCACCAGGACGATGTCGACGGCCAGGACGGCCAGGACGGGCGGGCGCTTGTTCACGGATCCAGGGTAGGCCGCGGATCTCGAGGCGCCGAACCGGGAGGTTCCCTCTGACTGGGACAACGATGTGATGCAGGTCTCGCGGACGCCTACCTTGGGCATACCAAGACGGTCCGGTCGAGCCGACGAATGCCGCCCTGGCGGGCGGCGGTGTGTGAGAGGTGCAGAGATGGTGCAGTGGAACGAGACGTGTGACGTGCTGGTGGTCGGGTCGGGTGGCGGCGGCGTCACCGGCGCCTACACCGCGGCCCGCGAGGGACTCGACGTGATCCTGGTGGAGGCCACCGACAAGTTCGGCGGCACCACGGCGTACTCCGGCGGCGGCGGGGTGTGGTTCCCGTGCAACCCGGTCCTCAAGCGCGCGGGCACCGACGACACCATCGACGACGCGCTCGAGTACTACCACGCCGTCGTCGGCGATCGCACCCCTCGTGACCTGCAGGAGGCGTACGTCCGCGGTGGCGCCCCGCTGATCGAGTACCTGGAGCAGGACGAGAACCTCAAGTTCGAGATGCTGCCCTGGCCGGACTACTTCGGCAAGGCTCCCAAGGCGCGCCTGGACGGTCAGCGGCACATCATGCCGTCGGTGCTGCCGGTGGCCCAGGCCCCCGAGTTGCGCGAGGTCGTGCGCGGCCCGCTGGACGTCGACCGGCTCGGAGCGCCTGCGCCCGACGACTACTTCATCGGCGGCCGGGCGCTGATCGCACGCTTCCTCAAGGCGATCGAGAAGTACCCGAACGCCACCCTGAACCTGAACACCGCGCTGGTGGAGCTGGTGGTCGAGGACGGCGCCGTCGTTGGTGCCATCGTCGAGCGCGATGGCGAGCGGATCGCGATCCGTGCCAGCAAGGGCATCGTCCTCGCGGCAGGCGGTTTCGAGGGCAACGACGAGCTGCGGCAGAAGTTCGGGGTGCCGGGCGAGGCCCGCGACACCATGGGCCCGTGGGCGAACCTCGGCAAGGCGCACGAGGCAGGCATCGCGGCCGGTGCCGACACCGACCTGATGGGCGAGGCCTGGTGGTCGCCTGGCATGACCCACCCGGACGGCCGCTCCGCGTTCGCGCTGTGGTTCACCGGCGGCATCTTCGTCAACCAGGACGGCAAGCGGTTCGTCAACGAGTCCGCACCGTACGACCGGATGGGCCGCGACATCATCGCCCAGATGGAGGGCGGCACCGCCACGCTGCCGTACTGGATGGTCTACGACAACAAGGAGGGCGAGGTGCCGCCGGTCAAGGCCACCAACGTCTCCATGGTCGAGGCCGAGAAGTACCAGGCCGCCGGCCTGTGGCACAGCGCGGACACCCTCGAGGAGCTCGCCGAGAAGATCGGTGTGCCTGCCGAGAACCTCATCGAGACCGTCGCGCGCTTCAACGGGTTCGTCGCCGACGGCGTCGACCCGGACTTCGGTCGCGGCGACGAGGCCTACGACCGGGCGTTCTCGGGCGGTGAGCCGCCGCTGGTCACCATCGATCAGGGGCCGTTCCACGCGGCCGCGTTCGGCATCTCCGACCTCGGCACCAAGGGCGGGCTGCGCACCGACACCGCCGCGCGGGTGCTCGACCAGTCGGGCAACCCGATCCGGGGCCTGTATGCCGCGGGCAACACGATGGCCGCGCCGAGCGGCACCGTGTACCCCGGCGGCGGTAACCCGATCGGTACCAGCATGCTGTTCAGCCACCTCGCGGTGCTGGACATGGCGGCGGGCAGCTAGAAAACGCGAGAACGCCCCCGTCGCGACCCCAGGAGTTGGGTCGCGACGGGGGCGTTGTTGCGTGTGGGGGATCAGGCCTGCAGGCCGGCCTCGATCTCCAGGGTGATGGTGATCTTGTCGCCCACCACGGCGCCGCCGCCCTCGAGCGGCATGTCGATGCTGATGCCGAAGTCCTTGCGGTTGATCACGGTGCTGGCCTCGAAGCCGGCGACCGGTCCGTGGCCCATGCCCGGGTTCACGCCGTTGAACTCGAGCTTGAGCTCGACCGGGCGGGTCACACCGTGCAGGGTGAAATCGCCGTCGACCACGAAGTCCTCGCCCTTGGCGCGCACGCCGGTGGAGGTGAAGGTGGCGGTCGGGAACTGCTCGGCGTCGAAGAAGTCGGCCGTCTTGAGGTGGCCGTCGCGCTGCTCGTTGTCGGTGGTGATGGACGCGACCTGGATCTGCGCGTCGACGGACGGGGTGCCGTCCTCGGCGACGGTGATGGCGCCCGAGAACTCCTGGAAGCGTCCGCGGACCTTGCTGACCATCAGGTGCCGGACGGAGAAGCCGACGGTGGAGTGGCTGGGGTCGATGGCCCAGGTGCCGGTGGTCAGGGTGGGGAGGGCGATGGCGGTGGTCATGGGGACTCCTCGTAGGTAGTTCAAATTTCAAGCATGTGCACCGTCCAACGGTGCCGAGGGAGCGGATATTTCCCCATGGCGATGTGACCTGCGACACACGGAACCGCCGGCCGAGGGAATCGGCCGGCGGTCCTCCTGGGATCACCCGATGAGCGCCAGGATCAGTCGAGCGTCGCCGCGGCGAGCACCGCCCGCAGGGCCGATGCCGTGACCGACGCCTCGATGCCCATGCCCCACTGCGTCTTGCCGTTCATCCGGCACTGGGCGAACGTGATGGCCTGTCCGCCCGCGCCCTCGGCGACCGACTGCAGTGACATCGCGAGCACCTCGACCGGACAGCCGTGATCGGCCAGGATCAGGGTCAGCGCCTCGACCGGCCCACTTGCCGAGGCCTCTCCGTTGACCTGCATGTCGCCGAGCGTCGCGCGGACCGTCAGGTGGTCGCCGTCCCCGAGATGTTCGAGCGACCACTTGTCGAGGGCGCCGTGGTGGGCGTACTCGGCCGTCAGCAGCTTCCACAGCTCCTCGGCGGTGACCTCACCGCCGCCGTCGTCGGTGGTGTGCTGCACTCGTCGCGCGAAGTCGATCTGCAGCGCGCGCGGCAGGTCGAGCCCGTAGCCGGTCTGCAGCAGATACGCGACACCGCCCTTGCCGGATTGGCTGTTCACCCGGATGATCGCCTCGTAGTCGCGGCCGATGTCGGCGGGATCGATTGGCAGGTAAGGCATCTCCCACGGCTGCTGCACGGGCTCCACGCCCGCCGCCTTCGCCGTCGCGTTGTGCTTGGTGAACCCCTTCTTGATCGCGTCCTGATGGGTGCCCGAGAACGCCGTGAACACCAGGTCGCCGACGTACGGGTGGCGCGGGTGGACATCGATCCTGTTGCAGTGCTCCGCCGTTCGCCGCACCGCGTCGAGGTCGGAGAAGTCGATCATCGGGTCGACACCCTGCGAGTGCAGGTTCAGGCCGAGCGTCACGAGGTCCACGTTGCCGGTCCGCTCACCGTTGCCGAACAGGCAGCCCTCCACCCGCTGGGCACCCGCGAGCATCCCCAGCTCCGCCGAGGCGACGCCGGTGCCCCTGTCGTTGTGCGTGTGGATCGACAGGATCACCGAATCGCGACGGTCGAGATGCCGGTGCATGTATTCGATCTGATCGGCGAATACGTTCGGCGTGGCCGTCTCGACGGTGGTCGGGAAGTTGTGGGAGACCGGCCGGTCCGGGCTGGCATCCCACAGTTCGGTGATGCTGTTGCAGATCTCGAGGATGAAGTCCGGCTCGGTGAGGTTGAAGACCTCGGGGGCGAACTGGTAGCGGATGCCGGGAATGGCGTCGCCGATGCGGGCCACGTACTCCGCGGACTTGAGGATGTGGGCGAGCAGTTCCTTGCGGTCCTGGCCCAGCACCATGGATCGCCACATCGGAGCGGTGGGGACGTAGACGTGGATCACCACGTTGGCGAGGCCGCGCACCGATTCGAAGGTCCGGTCGATCAGGTCGGGCCGCGCGGCCGTGAAGGCGACCACCGTGACGTCCTCCGGCACCAGATCGAAGGTCACCAGGTCGCGGGTGAAGTCGAACTCGGCCTGGCTGGACGCCGGGTAGCCGCACTCGATCTCCTTGTATCCCATCCGGACCAACTGCTCGAACATCAGCCGCTTGCGGGCGGTGTCCATCGGCTCGGGGAGGGCCTGGTTGCCGTCGCGCAGGTCGACGGGAGCCCACAGTGGGGCGGCGGTGAGCCGGTTGGACGGCCACTGACGTCCGATGCCGTCGTCCGGCGGTGTCGGCACCCGGTCGAAATGCGACCGGTAACGATGCGAGGGCATCCCGGACGGGACTTGGCGGTTCCACTTCATGTCGGCTCCTGGGGTGAGAGGAGGCGGTCGACATGTCGAATCCCGCGGGGGAGAGGGCCTGTTCAGAACTTTCCGCGGCTCACGGCGTGTCGCCCGTACATGGCATGAGAGTTAGGCTATGTGAGATTGGCCACGGCGGAGACGGCAATTGCCCGATTCGGGTAATGGGCACCCCCGCAGGACGAGTGCGCTCAATCTACCCGCTGATCAGCCGTTTTCTCGGTGCGGCCGCTCGCCCTTCGGGCTCTCGAGGCCCTCGATCTGGACGGAAGGGGGCTCGTGCAGCGCCCGCTGTTCGCTGCGTTCGAGCTCGACATCGAACTCCAGATCCTCGTGCTGATGGCGTCGGAAGAGGAAGAGGAAGACGATCCAGCCGACGATCGCAACCAGGATGAAGCTCACCCCGCGGTACACGAATGCGGCCGCAACGGCCTGCGAGGCGCTGATGCTGGCCGCCGTGGTGAGGGTGGCGATCAGGGTGGCGTCGACGAAGACCAGGCCGCCGGGCGCGAGCGGGATGGTGGCGACGGCCTTGCCCGCGGCGAAGGCGATCAGCAACCCGGACAGCGCGGGGTCGGCGCCGATCGCGTAGCAGGCCGCGGCGAGACAGGCGAGGTCCGCGACGCGGTGTACCGCGGACCAGCCGAGGGTGATCGCGCCGTCCCGCTTGCCCAACTGCACCGACTCGAGCTGCTGGAGCATCTCCCGCACCGCGGACATCCCGGTGTCGGCCGGTTTGTTGCGCGCCGCGTTGACGCGCACGAGCACCCAGCGGACGGCCGCCTCGATGGAGTTCGGATGCGCCGAGACGTAGCGGACGGCGAAGATCAGCGCGATCAGACCCGCTATGGAGAAGGTCAGCGTGAAGGGGCTGACCGAGCCGCCGACCAGCAGCGCACCCGCGACCCCGATCAGCGCCAGCCCGATGCCCGCGATCACACCGGAGATCGCCAGTTGCCACGAGGCCACGACGGGGCTGGCGCCCCACCGCCGGGTTTCCCGGTAGGTGAACGCCGTCGAGAAGACCTGACCGGCAGGCAGCGTCACCGCCATCGCGGTGGACGCGTAGACCACCGAGACCGACTTGCGCTGGCTGACGGCCACCCCGCCGGCCCGGAGCAGCTGCTTCTGGACGCGCCCGTAGCCACTGAGCGAGACGGCCTGCGCGAGGACGCACGCGGCCAGCCAACCCCAGTGGATCTCGGAGAGCGCGATCCAGGATTCGTGCAGCCGCGGCCATAAGTACACGCCCTCGCCGACGAGCAGGGCCACGAGCAGGACGCCCGCCACCCACTTGAGCCACCAGAACCGCCCGCGTTGGCGATCGGGTGTCGGCCCCTCCGATGCGTGGGGGACGACCTCGCTCCGGTCGGGCTGCGGCGTTACCACCTGCCCAGCGTAACCAAGCAATTCGCTCATCTAGGGATACTGGACCGGCCAGGCGAGGTGAGTGACCCGGTTGCGGCCGCGCAGCTGCACCTGATCGCCCAGCTCCCACTCGGCCTGTTCCTCGTCGTCGGCGAAATACAGCGCGCTGGTCGACGCCAGCACCCGGCTCGGCCGCAGCTTGGCCAGCTCCGTCAGCCGCGACGCCTCGTTCACCGGGTCGCCGATCACGGTGTACTCGAAACGCTCGGCGGCGCCGATGTTCCCGGCCACCGCCAGGCCCGCCGACACGCCGATGCCGATGTCGAGCCCGGTGATGTCGTTGAGCGCGAACCGCAACTCCCTGGCCGCGGCCAGCGCCGCGGACGGTGCGTCCGGCCGGTCCAGCGGCGCCCCGAAGATGGCCAGCGCGGCGTCGCCCATGAATTTGTTGACGAATCCGTGGTGCTGGTCGACGACGTCGACAACGACCCGGAAGAACTCGTTGAGCAGCCGGACCACCTCGCCGGGGGGCTGTTCGGCCGCCGCGCCCGTCGAGCCGACCATGTCAACGAACAGCACGGCGACGAACCGGGTCTCGCCGCCCAGTTCCGTGCCGAACTGCAGCGCCCGGCGTGCCACGTCCTCGCCGACGTGCTGGCCGAACAGCTCGCGCAGCAGCTTGCGCTCGCCCGCATCCTTCATCATCCGGTTGAACCCGACCTGCAGCCGGCCGATCTCGCTGCCGTCGAACACCTCCACCTGGACGTCGGTGGCCCCGCGCTGCACCCGCTCGATGGCCCGGCGGAGCTGCCGGATCGGATCCGAGATCTGGCTGGCGGTGAGCATGGAGAGCGAGAACGCGGTGGTGATGGCCAGTCCGGACAGCAGGATGATCGCGATGGCGAGCGCGTTGGTCGAGAACTGCAGGTCGGTGCTGAGCTGGGTCGCGCACAGCAGGATGATCCCGATCACCGGCATCAGGGTGCCCAGACCCCAGGTCATCGCCATCCGGGGCCCGACGCCCGGTGCCAGGAGGCGGTCGAACTGACCCTCGCTCAGCGCCTTTGCCGCGACCGGCCGCAGGATCCGCTCGCCGAGCATGTAGGTGAACCCGAATGTGGTGGTGGCCGCCATGCACACCGTCACCACGACCGCGACCGCGAGTTCCGGCATCTCCCAGACGGTCAGGAAGACGAACAGCATGCCGCCGATGACCCACAGCACCAGGTGCACGATCGCCTGGCGGAGCGGGGCGTGCAGCGCCGCCATCTGCTCGCTGCGGGTCGGCGGCCCCCCGCGCAGCTGCCAGCGGATCACCGACCGCAGCATCATCGCGGCCGCGCCCAGGCTGACGATCCCGGCGAAGAACAGGTAGATGCCGAAGATGACGACGTTGCGGACGCGATCGGCGATGATCGCCTGCGACTCCGAGATGGGCAGGCCGTACCGGATGAAGGCCAGCACGAGGACCGCGCCGAAGAAGTTGGCCAGGATCATCGAACCCATGTAGAGCGGCCATCGACTACGCATGGTCAGCGCGACCGCTCGATAGGAGGATGCCAGCACAGGACCAACTTAGTCGTGCGGTGCCGGTGCCGAGCGCACCGCGTCGACGCGGCGTGACCTGGACCTCACCGTCCGCCCTGCCGCGCCGATCTCCGCCTCCCGCACAACGCCCCATCGGCCGATAGGCTCGCCGGGGTGAGCGCGAACGAGCCGCGATCGGATCTCCCGCCCTACGGTGACGCCAGGGCGGTGCACCCGATCGTGCGGGTTGGCGCCGAATGGACGTGGCGGCTGCTCGTCCTCTTCGCCGGGTTGGTCACCCTCGGCTACCTGATCAGCAAACTGGACACGGTGCTCATCCCCGTCGGCCTGGCGCTGCTGGCCGCCGCGCTGCTCTATCCGCTGGTGGACTGGATGCAGAGCAAGGGGGTGCCGCGGTCGGCGGGCGTGGTTGTCGTGCTCGTCGTCGCGATCGGCGTCGTCGCCGGGATCATGACCTTCGTCGTCGAGCAGTTCATCGCAGGCCTGCCGGAGCTGACCGACCAGTTCACCCAGTCCGTCAATCAGATCCAGGATTGGCTGACCGCGGGCCCGTTCCACTTCTCCGAGGACCAGATCCGGCAGGCGGGCGATTCGATCGTCAAGTCGATCCAGGACAACAAGGAGGCGGTGACCAGCGGCGCCTTGACGACCGGCAAGGTGATCGGGGAGCTGTTCACCGGCGCGGCGCTGACGCTGTTCACGGTCATCTTCTTCCTGTACGGCGGCGAACAGATCTGGGAGTTCGTGACCCGGGTGGTTCCCACCGCCTCCCGTGAGCGGGTCCGGCTGGCCGGCAGCCAGGGCTTCGGCTCCCTCGTCGGATATGTCAGGGCCACCGTCGTGGTCGCGGCGGCCGACGCGGTGGGGATCGGGGTCGGGCTGGCGATACTCGGGGTGCCGCTGGCGCTGCCGCTGGCCTCGCTGGTCTTCGTCGGCGCGTTCATCCCGATCGTCGGTGCCTTCGTGACCGGCTTCGTCGCGGTGCTTGTCGCGCTGGTCACGAAGGGACTGATCACCGCCCTGATCACCCTCGGCATCATCATCGGGATCATGCAGCTCGAGGGTCACGTGCTGCAGCCGCTGCTGCTCGGGCGCGCGGTCCGGCTGCACCCGCTGGCGGTGGTGCTGGCGATCACGACCGGCATCGTGCTCGCCGGGATCGTCGGCGGCCTGCTCGCGGTGCCGATCGTCGCGGTGCTCAACACCGCGGTCCGGTCGCTGCTCGCCTCCGATCAGGAGGAGGTGCCTGCGGAGGTGGATGTCGCCGACCCGCGGATTCCGCTCTTCCCTGCGACCCCGGACGAGATGCCGTGAGTCTTCTCGGCCCGCAGGAGGACCAGAAAGACTCACGGGCCACCGAGCCGCTGTGGCGGGCCGCGCAGGTGTTCCGGTTGGCCACCCTGGTGTACGCGGTCAGCTACCAGGTCGCGTCGGTGGCGAACTACACGCGGCCGACGCTGAGCTGGGCCATGGTCGCGCTGATGGCGGTGTGGTCGGGCCTCGCGGCGGTAGGGCTGTCCAGGAACGCGGCGGCGCGGCCGTGGCTGGTCGCCGCCGACCAGGTGGTGGTCGTGGCGCTGATGGCCTCGACCCGGCTGGTGTCCGATCAGGACTGGTACTCCACGCACCAGACCCTGCCCACCACGCTGTGGGCCACGAACGCGGTGATCTCCGCGGCGATCCTCGGCGGGCCGTGGCTCGGGGTCGCGTCCGGGGCGGCGATCTCGGTGGTCAGTGCGCTGGTCCGGGGACAGATCGATCTGGACCTGTGGCGCGACGCCACCGCGCCGGTGCTGATCTCGGTCGGTCTCGCGCTCGGGCTCGCCGCCAACACCGCGCGGCGTTCGCACGCGCAGCTCGAGCGTGCCGCGCGACTGACCGCCGCCGCGGAGGCGCGCGAGCGGCTCGGACGCGAGGTCCACGACGGGGTGTTGCAGGTGCTCGCGTACGTCCGTCGCCGCGGAACCGAGATCGGTGGCCCGACATTGGAATTGGCAACCCTGGCGGGTGAGCAGGAGGTGGCGCTGCGGGAGCTGATCTCGGAGCAGGCGGCACCGGTGCACGGTGGCGGTGACGTGGACCTGGGGCCGTTGCTGCGCGGCGAGGCGAGCACCACGGTGTCGGTGTCGGCGCCCGCCGTCCCCGTGCTGATGGCGCGGGAGCGGGCCGCGGAGGTCGCGGCCGTGGTGCGGACGGCCCTGTCGAACGTCGAGCTGCACGCGGGTGGGGGCGCGAAAGCCTATGTGCTGCTGGAGGACATCGGCGAAGAGGTGATCGTCTCCGTGCGCGACGACGGCGCCGGGTTCGCCCCCGGCCGCCTCGCCGAGGCCGAGGCCGAGGGGCGAATGGGGGTGTCGCGCTCCATCCTCGGCCGGGTCGCGGACCTCGGCGGCACCGCGACGCTGGAAACCGCCCCTGGGGAGGGTGTCGAATGGGAGATCAGGGTGCGCAAGCTGGCATCGAGGAGGGAGAGAGCGTGACGGAGCCGCTGACGGTCATGGTGGTCGACGACCACCCGATGTGGCGGGACGGGGTGGCCCGCGACCTCGAGGCTGCCGGATTCGCGGTGGTGGCCACCGCGGACGGTGTGACGGCGGCGCGTGCGCGCGCCGCGGCGGTGCGGCCCGCCGTGGTCCTGATGGACATGCAGCTGCCAGACGGAAACGGGGCCCAGGCCACGGCCGCGGTGCTGGCGGCCTCGCCGGACTCGACCGTGCTGGTGCTGTCGGCGTCGGCCGAGCGTGAGGACGTGCTCGAGGCGATCAAGGCGGGGGCAACCGGATACCTGGTCAAGAGCGCCTCGGCCGCGGAGCTGGTGGACGCCGTGCGGGCCACCGCCGCGGGCCAGGCGGTGTTCACCCCCGGCCTGGCGGGCCTGGTGCTCGGCGAGTACCGGCGCATCGCGTCCGGTCCCTCCGATGACCGCGCCCCCGAGGTGCCCCGGCTCACCGAGCGCGAGACGGAGGTGCTGCGGTTGGTGGCAAAGGGCCTGAGCGCCAAGCAGATCGCCACCCGGCTCACGCTCAGTCACCGCACGGTCGAGAACCATGTCCAGGCCACGCTCCGCAAGCTGCAGCTGGCCAACCGCGTCGAGCTGACCCGGTACGCCATCGAGCGTGGGCTGGAGTGAGCGGCTGCGCCGCCCGTGAGTGATCCGTACCCCGACTGGGGTGCGAAACGCGCACGGGCGTCGCGGCGCATATCCTGGCGGCATGGATGCGAGGGATCTGCGGGTATCCGATGCGGAACGCGAGCACGTCGGGCAGCTGCTCCAGCGCGCGGTCGGGCAGGGGATGCTCTCGCTCGGTGAGTTCACCGAACGCATGGACACCACGCTCGCCGCGAAGACGCGGGGTGAGCTGAACGCGGTGCTCGTCGACCTGCCCGGGATACAGCTGGTGGGGGAGCACGCGCCGCAGGCCGCGCCGTACCCCCAGCCCGCTCCGTACGCGCATCCGCACCCCCAGCCCCAGCCGCATTTCGCCCCAGCCGAGCCGTACCGGGGAACGGTCGGACATCCGGGCAGCGTTGTGCGCGGACGGATGTCGACGGTGAAGCGTCAGGGACCCTGGCAGGTGTCGCCGACGCTGCACGTGGACAGCATGATGTCCGATGTCACCCTGGATTTCACCGAGGCGATCATGACGAGCCAGGTCGTGGAGATCGTCGTATCGGACTACTTCAGTTCCATCTCGCTCATCGTCCCGCCGGAGGCCACCGTTGACCTCAACGCCGTCGAGACGGTGGCTGGCAGCGCCACCAACAAGGTCCGCACCGGGCCCCCGATCGGTCCGCTGCACGTGGTGGTGCGGGGGAAGGTGCGGTTCGGCTCGCTGACCGCCAAGCACCCCTTCGGCACCAGCTGGAAGCGGATGCTGGGCTGACCCCCGAGGGGCCCGCGTGGATCTCGCGCAAAACCCCCATCCCGATTGGGTAGGACTACTCATGTCTTTGTTTGCCCGCGCGCCGATTGTTGGTGCATGGTCAATTCTGCAAGCCCCCAGATCGATCCGCAGCTGGTCGCACGGTTGTCCGGCGAGTTCGACGCACTCGGGCTGCACATGCGTGGTGTCGCCGCGGATCTGACGCGGCTCAGGTCGCAGCTCGAGATCCCCTCACCCCTGTCGGCGCAGCAGGCGCCCGCACAGCCGCAGGCCCACGTTCCGCAGCCCCCGGTTCCGCAGCCGCCGGTCCAGCAGCAGTCGCCGGTCCAGTGGCCGACGGCGCCGACTCCGCTTGCGCCGCAGGCCGTCCCCGTGCAGCCCGCCCCGTGGCCGCCCGTTCGCGCGCAGGTCCCCAGGCGGGATCCTCGCGAGCCGTGGTGGCAGCGCGACGGCATGGTCAGCCGGGTGCTCGCCGTCGCGGGCGCGGCGGTGACCCTGATCGGAGTGCTGATGCTGCTGGTGCTGGCCGCGCAGGCCGGCTTCTTCGGCCCGGTGGCCCGGGTGAGTGCAGGAGCCGTGTTCTCCGTCGCCCTGGTCGGGGCAGGCGTTCGCGTGTTCGGGCGGCAGGGGGGACGGGTCGGTGGCCTCGCCCTTGCCGGTACCGGCGTCGCGGGCGGCTATCTGGACGTGGTCGCCGCGACGTCGTACTACGGCTGGCTGCCGCCCGTTGTCGGGCTCGCCGTCGCCTTCGGGATCGCCGCGGGTGGCATGACGCTGGCGACGCGCTGGCAGTCGCAACCGCTGGCCGCGCTCACCGTGGTCGCGGTGGCGGTGCTGGCCCCGGCCTTGGCGGACGGCCTCACCGTCACTCTGCTCGCCTTCCTCGTCCTGCTCCAGGTTGCCGCGTTCCCGCCCCAGCTCGGCAGGGACTGGCCGTATCTGCATGCGGCACGGACGATTCCGGCGGTGCTGGGCATGCTGATCGCGCTCGCCGATGCCACCTGGAACGGGGCCTCGCCGTGGTCCGGCGCGGATCGCTCGGTCGCGGTCGCGCTGCTGGCGTTGGCGGTGATGGTCGCCGTTGTCGGTGTCGGCTCGGCGGTGGTGCTGGTGCGGCGCAACACCGCTGACGTCACCGCGACGGTGATGCTCGTGCTGGCGACGCTGCCGCTGCTGTTCTCGGGTGGCGTCGCGGGCCGCTGGACCGAGGTGGTGCTGCAGTGCGGGCTCGCGGCCGGGTTGCTCGCCGTGCCTGCGCTCGTGCGCCCGCTGCCCGGCCACACCCGGGTCGCGACGGCGGCGGTCGCGTCCCTGGCGGTGCTGCAGGCGACCGTCGGTGCCAGCCCACGGGATGCGCTCCCGGTGGTGCTGCTCGCGATCGCGCTCGGACTGGTCGCGGTCGCCGGTCAGGCCCGCTCCCGGATCGCCTACGGCGCGGGGGTCGGCTTCGGGTCGATCGGCGCGCTGCTGTTCCTCGACGCCGCGCCGCCGGAGGCGCTGGCGTACCAGGCCGACGCGGTGGGCTCGCTCGCCGTCATCGCGTCCGGGGCGATGCTGGCCGCCCTGATGGTTCTCGTTGTCGGGCAGGGGCATTCGATGGGACTGCTCGATGACCGGCGGGCCGATGCGGCCTGGCTCGCGGCGGGGATCGGCGCCCTCTATGCGGGCACGGCGGCGGTGGTGGCCGCCGGTGTCGCGGCGCTGGGTGTGGACAGGGGCTTCATCGCCGGACACTGCGCGGCCACCCTTGGCGCGATGGTGCTCGCGACGGTGTCGCTGCGGTGGGGGCTGGCGCACCCGGACCGGGCGCATCTCGCGCTCGGAGCGGGCTTGACCCTGACCTTCGCGGCCCTGGCCAAGCTCTTCCTGTTCGACCTGGCGACGCTGGACGGGATGTTCCGCGTGCTGGCCTTCATCGGGGTCGGGCTGCTGCTGCTGGCGGCGGGAACCCGGTACGCCAGGGCCTTCGCCGAGGGCGCACAGCGCGGCCGGGTGGAGGCCTAGCCACCCGGCCTGCGGCTGCTCGCCCTCGTCCTCAGTCCTCCTGGTGGCGGGCGAGCAGCTCGCTGACGCTCACCGTCGGCGAGCCTGCCGAGTGCCGGTGCCTGGGCTGATCCTCGGCCGGGCCCGCGGACTCGTTCGAGCCGTTGGTCTGCGGAGGAGCCGCCTGCGGGGGAGCCGCCTGCGGCGGCCGCGGCACCTTCAGGTCGGCCAACCAGCTCTCGATCGGGCGGGAGTCCCGCTCCGCCTGAACCTGGTTGGGTGCGGCGCCGCCGGACGGTCGCGGGGCGGGCGCCCGACGCGGGGCCCGCTCCGGATCGACGGCGGGCGGGTGCGCCCGGGGGATCGGCACCGTCATCGGTTCCGACACCGGCTCCGCGGTCTCGGCGACCGCGGTGGCTGCTGCGGTGCGCGCGGGCAGCACCTGCTCGACCGCCGCCCGGGTGAGCGGGACGGGATTCGAGGGCCGCGGCTCGACCGGGACCGGCATCGGGGGTGTCACGATCACCGGGACGTCGGACGGCATCAGCTCGTCCTCGAGGATCGGCTCGCCCAGGCCCAGCTTCTCCTGGATGCGCTTCATCCAGGCCGGTGCCCACCAGCAGTCGTCGCCGAGCAGCTTCATGGTCGCGGGCACCAGGAACATGCGGATCAGGGTGGCGTCGATGACGAGCGCGGCGATCATGCCGTAGGCGATGTACTTCATCATCACCAGTTCGGAGAAGGCGAACGCGCCGGTGACGACGATGAGGATCAGCGCGGCGGCGGAGATGATGCGGCCGGTGTGTGCGGTGCCGACCCGGACGGCCTCGGTGGTGCTTGCGCCCTGTGCCCGGGCCTCGACCATGCGGGAGAGCAGGAACACCTCGTAGTCGGTGGACAGGCCGTAGATGATCGCCATGATCAGCACCAGGACCGGCGACATGATCGGTCCCGGCGTGAAGTTGAGCAGCCCGGCGCCGTTTCCGTCGATGAAGATCCACG
>NZ_JMLO01000028.1:85057-86929 GCF_000686785.1 Rhodococcus sp. UNC363MFTsu5.1 | reverse complement strand
CCGCGAGATCCCGTGCGTGGAGGAGTTGTTGGTGCCCTTGTCGTTGGTGGCGCCGTTGAACGGCCCGGCCTCGCCTTCCTTGGTGATGCCGGTGACATCGGCGGTGACCGTGCCCGAGACCCACGCCGTGCGGCCTGCACTGTTGGCGGCCAGCGACGGGGAGATCAGGGCGCTCTCGCCGGTGCGGGAGACGACCGCTCCCGGTCCGGCCTTCTGCCCGTCGGGCAGCGGCACGAAGGTGTCGGCGTGGGCCGCACCGGTGGACATCAGGCCGATCGCCATCGCCGCGGCGGCGCCTGCGCCTGCGATGCGGGCGCCACGGCGCAGGCCTGACTTGCTGATCTCGCTCATTCGTTCCCCTCTAGAGGTGGTCAGTGGTGGTCGGAAGCGGTGCATCGGACCGGAGGGCTGGTCAGGTCGTGAGCCATGCTTCCGAACGCTGCGCCAAGAAACTATCCGCATCATTCGATTGAATGCAATGGACCACACCCGGATACAAATGAGACTCATCTCACACATCGCCGTCCCGCTCGACGGGACTCGTACAGTGCAGGTCAACTGTCCAGATTGCCCCCCAACCCTGCGAATCATCTGTAGGATTCGGCCCCTGGGGGTTCTACGAAAGTGTCGTCATGCAGGGGGCGGAGCGAAAGTGATGGACAGGGCGGATCGTCCGCAGAAGACGGCGATGATCATCGCCCGGCGGATCATTTCGGACATCGAACGCGAGGGCCTGCGGCCCGGTGATCGGTTGCCGCCGGAGCGGGTGATGCTCGAGCAGTATCAGGTCGGCAGGGGCACGCTCCGCGAATCGCTCCGGTATCTCGAGCTGTCCGGCGCGCTCTCGATCAAGCCGGGGCCGGGCGGGGGGCCGACCGTGCAGAAGCCGGACGGCTCCCACCTGATGACCGGCCTCGGCCTGTTGCTGCAGTTCGAGGAGTCGCCGTTCGGCACGATCGTCGAGGCGCGGGTCGGCCTCGAGCCGTTGATGGCCCGGATGGCCGCCGAGCATCGAACCGAGGAACACCGCCGGGTCCTCACCGAGTCGGTACAGCAGATGGAGGAGCACCTCGACGATCTCGAGGCGTTCCTCGCGGCGAACCGCCGATTCCACAACACCATCGCGTGGGCGTCGGGCAACGCGCTGTTCGGCTATCTCGTCGACGCCATGGACGGAGTCTTCGTCGGGGCGGGGGTCGGGGTCGCCTATTCGGAGCGGCTGAGGTCAAGGGTGCTCGCGGACGACGTCGCGATTCTCACGGCGATCGCGGACGGCGATCCCGACGCCGCCGAGGGGGCGATGCGTGCGCACGTCGCGCAGTGGACGGCCTACCTGCGGGAGAACTTTCCCGGTGAGCTGTCCCGGCCGATCGCGTGGAATGTGATGCGGTAGCCACCGGCGTCTTCAGCGCGGTCTCAGGTTCCGCCTCTATTCTGGCGGGTCGGACTGAATTGACCAGCGGCGGGACCACACGATCACCCGCGCAGAGAGCAGGCCCGAGACATGAACAACACGGACGATCCGCGCACACCGCAGGAGCGCAGCGCCGACGGGACCGAGCCGTTCGACGCAGGCCCCGACCCCACCGCGGAGTGGGCTCCGGCGGCCGAGGACGCTGCGACGGACCAGGCGACCGAGGTCTGGGCTCGTGGCGCCGATCAGCCGACGCAGCAGTTCGACCGGTCGGCCGAACCGGCGACCGTGCAATACACCTCGGACCCGAACCAGGCCTACGGCCAGGTTCCGCCGAACGCGACGCAGGCGTATCCGACGTACCAGGGGTACGACCCGAATCAGCCGCCGAACGCGACGCAGGCGTATCCGACGTATCAGGGGTACGACCCGAATCAGCCGCCGAACGCGACGCAGGC
>NZ_JMLO01000028.1:0-85047 GCF_000686785.1 Rhodococcus sp. UNC363MFTsu5.1 | reverse complement strand
GTATCCGACGTATCAGGGGTACGACCCGAATCAGCCGCCGAACGCGACGCAGGCGTATCCGACGTATCAGGGGTACGACCCGAATCAGCCGCCGACACCACCGCCCGGTGCGTCGCCCTACCTCGACGGCGACCAGAAGAAGGGGCCCGGCAAGGGCGTGCTGGCGGTCGCACTCGTCGTGGCGGGGCTGCTCCTCGCGGCGGTTGTCGGCCTCGGCGTCATGCTGATCAGCGGCGGCGGCGCTGACTCCCCGAGTAGTGCCTCGGGGCCGGTGACGAGCACCCTGCCCCGGGCCAGCACCCCACCGCCCCGTACCTCCGAACCGCCTGCCACCAGCGCCCCTGACCTCTCGCAGATCCCGGGCGGTGTGGGTGAGGCGATCGGCGCGGCCGGTGCGGCCGTCGGGACGATCACGTCCAACGACGGATCCACGCTGATCCTCGACGGAATCGGTGGCTCCGCGGTCACGGTCGTCACCAACGGGTCCACCAAGATCATCTCGCTCAGCGGCGCGAAGGTCGGCGACCTCAAACCCGGTGACACCGTCGTGGTCCAGGGCGAGAAGGGCGATGACGGGTCCGTCGTCGCCAAGGTGATCGTGAACACCACGCTCCCGGATCTCGGGAACTTCGGGAACTGACGGCGGATAGATGTAGATGATTTCGGTCCCCGTGCGAGCCGAGTGCCGCGCGGGGGCCGTTCAGTCGATATTGTGACTGGCGATGACGCTTATCTGGTTCGGACTCTCAGCGATCGCGCTCGTGGGCGCGATCGTGCTCCTGTCCATCGATCGCAGCAGGCGTGACCAGTTCGGTCGCGTCCGGCAGATCTGGGCGAAGGCGCAGGGCTACACCTACAACGAGTCGGATGAGCACCTGCCGTCGCGTTGGCACCGGGCCGCGCTGGCCAAGCAGGAATATCTCGGGGCCGTCGACGTGGTGCACGGCATCCGTCGCGGCGAGAACTTCGTGCTGTTCGACCTCGAGGAGACGACGACGATCGTCGCGGTCCAGCGCACTGTCGGCTCCGATGTCGACATCGATCTCCGGCTCCGGTCGACGCCGCCGCCGAAGGATGCGGACATGAACCTGCTCGGCTCGATCGGGCCGCGGGTGGTGTTCGCCACCGACCTGGAGATCGCCCGACGGGTCTGCGATCAGCGCATGGTGCATTTCACGGAGTCGGTTCCGCCGCATGTTCAGATGCTGTGGAGCGAGGGGGAGTGGACGCTCGGTTCGCTGCCGGTCACCAGCAACGGCCGTGAGTGGGACGCCGCGATCGATGCGGTGGCCCGGCTCTCCGGCATCCTGCACGTGCTGCCCCCCGTTCTCGACCCGGCACAGGAGGCGCCGCCGACCGCCGCCCCCGCCCCCGCCCCCCGCGAGATGCCGGACTGGGAGCGTTCGCCGTACCCGGCGCCGCGCGTGGACCAATCCGCGCCGCCGAACGTTGTTCCGCTGGCGCGCAGCGTAAATCACGATCCGGGACGCCCGTACCCACATGAGGGTGACGTCGACCAGGACCCGCGCGGCTGAATCAGGCCCGGCGTACGGCCAGTGGGTGGACCCGGTGTGCGAGCGCCCCGGGGTGTGAGTAGATTGCACGCCTGTGACTCTTGTGACGGTTGTGGCGGTCGTTGCTGTTGTTCTTCTTGTGGCGTGGGCGGTGTCCGTGGTTCGACGCTTGCGTCGATTCGAGGGAAACCTCACCGCGAGCCGGGCCCTGCTCGATGTGGAACTCGAACGACGGTGCGATCAGGCGCCTGAGCTGATCGCCGCTGCCCGGGCCGCGGCGATGCCGTCCGAGATCCTGGCCCCGTTGGTCGGCGCTCGATCGCTGGCAGTCGCCCTGCGCCAGCAGGGCATGAGCCTCGGCGAGCAGGCCGGCTCCGAGAACGCGCTGTCGGTCGCGTTGCACCGCCTGATGTTCGAGGTGGAGTGCAACCTGAATGTCAAGCACGACTGGGCGATTCAGCGTCCCGCGCTCGAGCTCAAGGTGACCGAGCAGCGGATCATCGGAGCGGCACGGGTGTACAACGACAGTGCCACCGCGGTGAACCGGCTGGTGCGCTCGGTTCCCGCCGGGGTCGTCGCGCGGCTGGCGGGCGGGCACCAGGTGCCGCTGTTCGAGGCGACGGTTGTCGAGTTGCCGATCGGTGCCGACGAGGCCGAGAGGGCCGCGGCGCCCGCCCTGGCCGAGGTCGCTCCGCAGGCCCCGCTCCATGACGACACCGTCGTCCCGGCGGACCGGGACGCGGGCGTTCCCGGGGCCCTCCTCTAGACGACTACGCTGGGGCGTCGAAACTGGACGCGAAGAGGAGCGGTCGAATGACGGAGAAGGCGGAGCTCGCAGGGCTCGTACGCGAGCTGGCTGTGGTGCACGGGAAGGTGACCCTGTCCTCGGGCAAGGAAGCCGACTACTACGTCGACCTGCGTCGCGCGACGCTGCACCACCGTGCCGCACCGCTGATCGGGAAGCTGCTGCGCGAGCTCGTCGCGGACTGGGACTTCGATTCCGTCGGCGGCCTGACCATGGGCGCGGACCCGGTGGCCATGGCCGTCATGCACGCCGAGGGCCGGCCGATCGACGCCTTCGTGGTGCGCAAGGCGGCCAAGGCGCACGGCATGCAGCGTCAGATCGAGGGTCCCGATGTGGTGGGGAAGCGCGTGTTGGTCGTCGAGGACACCACCACGACCGGCAACTCGCCGCTCACCGCCGTGCGTGCGCTGCGCGAGGCAGGCGCGATCGTCGTCGGCGTGGCGACCGTGGTGGACCGTGCGACCGGGGCCGACGCCGTCATCGCCGAGGAGGGCGTGGAGTACCGATCGCTGCTCGGCCTCGAGGACCTCGGCCTGTAGGCGCTAGCCTCACGACGCCTGGCGTAGCACCATCCCGCCCAACGTGATGACGTACTCGTCTGCGCCGTCGTCGAAGGTGACGGCGACGGTGGTGGGGTAGTAGCCGCTGCGCTGATAGGCCTGCGGCTGCTTGATGGTCCGCACGGTGTTCGGCTTGGTCAGCAGCCACTCGCGGGTCACCATCGGTTCCATGAAGGTGTAGTCGCCGTCCCAGGTCCCGTTGAGGAATGCCTGCGTGAACTGGTAGGGGCCCGGGATCACCCCGTCTGTGACATCGAACCAATGCACCCCCATGGCTGGGGACGCCTGCGGAACCAGCTTCGGCCCCAGCATCGGGATGTAGTCGGGCGGGAGGTATCGCAGGTCAGGTAGCCGCGTGCCCTTGGCCTCGAAATCCGGACCAGCCGGATCGATCTCGGCCACCGCGGCCTCGTCGACCATGTAGAAGTGCGTGTCGAAATGCGGCTTGTCGAACATGCCGCTCGGTCCGTGACCGTGGTCGTTCCAGTCGAGAGTGGTGTGGTCGAAGACCGTCGTCGCCGCCTCCGCGGGCAGGTCGAGCTCGTAGGTCGCCGCGACATCGTGGGTCGCGGGCAGGCCGTACATCGCACCCTCGGACAGCCGCATGCCCACCTCGGTGGGATTGCCCGCGGCGTCGAGGGTGACGAAGCTGTGGGCGGTCCCCTCACCGACCTGCACCGTCGGTCCGTCGAACACCGTCGGGCCGGCGGCGGCCCGGTCGACCGGTGCGCGGGTACCCCCAGCCATCGTCAGCGTCGCACACACGACGATCAGTCCGGCGGACAGGAACTGGCGGCGTGGACGCATCGTGCACCTCGGCTTCCGTGGTGATTCGCGTACCCGTCGATGCTAGTGCCGATGACCCCTGGGTGATGGCCCTTTCCGGTGCCGCTCAGTCGGAACCGGCGGTGATGGCCGCGGCCTCGTCGACGCTGTGCGGGGCCGGGTCGTGGTCGTCGACGTGCGCGAGGACCCTGCGTCCGGTGGACAGCACCACGATGGCGGCGGCCGTGCAGAGCGCACCGACCCAGAACGGCAGGTGGACGTTGCTCTCGCCGAGCTTGCCCGCCACCCACGGCGCGGCGGCGCCGCCGACGAACCGGACGAAGCTGTACGCGGCGGACGCGGTGGAGCGCTCGACCGGCGCGGAGATCATCACGGTCTCGGTGATCAGGGTGTTGTTCACGCCGAGGAACAGGCCGGCAAGGACGACGCACACGATCAGGACCGACTTGTTCTCGGTGAACATCGCCATCACCGCGAGGTCGATCGCGAACAGGGCCAGCGCGAGCATCATCATCGGCAGCGTGCCGAACGCCCGCTGCAAGCGCGGTGCCAGGAACACCGACGCGACCGCGAGCATCAGGCCCCAGCCGAAGAAGATGAAACCGATTGCGTAGGTACCCATGTCGAGCGGGAACGGGGTGTACGCGAGCAGGGTGAAGAAGCCGTAGTTGTACAGCAGCGAGGTGATCGCGACCGTGAGCAGGCCGCGGTGCCGCAGCGCGAGAAATGGGGCGGACAGTGACGTCCGGCCCGACTTCGGTGCGGGCGTGGCCGGCAGCATCACCACGATCAGGATGAAGGCGACCGCCATCAACGCGGCGACGCCGAAGAAGGGGGCGCGCCAGCTGACGCTGCCGAGGACGCCGCCGACCAACGGTCCCACCGCGATACCGATGCCGAGCGCGGCCTCGTACAGGATGATCGCTTTCGCGACGCCGCCGCTGGCAGCGCCGACGATGGTCGCCAGCGCGGTCGCGATGAACAACGCATTGCCCAGGCCCCAGCCTGCGCGGAATCCGACGATCTGTCCGACCGTGCCCGACATCCCGGCCAGGGCGGCGAACACCACGATGATCGCCAGGCCAAGGAGCAACGTCTTCTTCGGGCCGATCCGGCTCGACACCACCCCGGTGATCAGCATGGCGACACCGGTCACGAGCATGTACGAGGTGAACAGCAGCGACACCTGCGAGGGAGTCGCGTCGAGTTGCTCGCCGATCGGCTTGAGGATCGGGTCGACCAGGCCGATGCCCATGAAGGCGATGACGCTCGCGAACGCGACCGCCCAGACCGCCTTCGGTTGGTGCAGGATGCTCTTGTTCTCGGTGCCGGCGCTGGTGGCCGTGTCGGTGACTGCCACGGACTCCTCCTCTGTGTCGCTGGGACTTCTCATCGCTGTGTTGACGCCTTGATGGCGGCCCGAAGGTCGGCCAGGCTCTGCGAAAGTCGTTCGATCTGTTCGGATTCGAGGTCGCCGAGGTGGGCGGCGAGTGCGGTGCCGATCTCGGCGCGGGCCTCGTCGAGCCAGTGGCGCCCGGCCTCGGTCATCTCGACCACCACCGCGCGCGAGTCCGCGGGATCGCGATGCCTGCTGGCCAGGCCGGCATCGGTGATCTGCTTGAGCAGGGCGGTGGCCGTCGGCTGCGAACAGCGATCGATCCGGGCGAACTCGCTGATGCGGAGCGCGCCGTACTCGTCGAGGTGCGACAGTGCCCGCATCCAGGCGCGTGGCCGGTCGTCGGTCGCGATGGAGGAGGCGAGTCGGGTGAATCGGGAGGTGTTGGTCACCAGCTCCGCGAGAACCTCGCGCAGGTGGCGCTCCGCCAGGTGTTCGGATGCCATGGGTTCATATTATTGCATAGGCAAACTATATATGTGAACCCTGTGGTCGAACATGCCGGTGAGGCGCGTGGGGCACAATCTCTTCGGCGGCGAACACGGGTGAAGGGCGGGAACGAGATCCGATGACGATCCGGAGGACGGCGACGGCGCTCGCCGACGGCCGAGAGCTGATCTACTTCGACGACTCCGAGCCGTATGTGAGCGGCGCGGCGACCCGGCAACTGCACGACACCAGGGACCTGTCGCCGATCCGGGTGGAGTCGACGATGCGCTACGACGTGCTCTCCGGGGAGTGGGTGACGATGGCCGCGCATCGGATGGACCGGACCTTCCTGCCGGCGGCCGACGCGTGTCCACTGTGCCCGAGCGGCCCCGGCCGCGCGCCCACGGAGATCCCCGCCGACGACTACGACGTCGCCGTCTTCGAGAACAGATTCCCGTCCCTGGCGACCGGTGCGGTGGCCCCGCCGACCGACAACGTCGACGGCGAGCCCCTGTGGCCGCAGCGGGCCGCAGCCGGCCGTTGCGAGGTCGTGTGCTTCACCAGCGACCACGGCCGCAGCTTCGCGGAGCTGCCCGTGGGCCGGGTGCGCACGGTGCTCGGCGCGCTGGCCGACCGGACCAGGGAGCTGTCGGCGTTGCCCGGCATCGAGCAGGTCTACTGCTTCGAGAACCGGGGCGAGGAGATCGGCGTGACGTTGGCGCACCCGCACGGCCAGATCTACGCGTACCCGATGCTGCCCGCGCACACCGGCGCGCTGCTGCGACAGTCCGAGCGGCACCTGGCGCGGACCGGGCGATCGCTGCTGCGCGACGTACTGGATGCCGAGCGGTGCGCGGGCAGCCGGGTCGTGCTCGAGGGCGAGCACTGGACGGCCTACGTGCCCGCCGCCGCGCGGTGGCCGGTGGAGCTGCACCTCGCGCCGCACCGGGACGTCCCCGATCTGGCCGCATTGGATGCCGCCGAGCTGGACGAGCTGGCGCACGTCTATCTCGACATCCTGGGCCGCCTGGACCGGTTCTTCGAAGGGGTGGAACGGCTTCCGTACATTGCGGGGTGGCATCAGGCACCGGTCGGGGAGCAGCGCCCGCTGGGTAGGCTGCACCTGCAGCTGTTCTCGCTGATGCGGTCCCCACACCGGATGAAGTTCCTCGCGGGTTCCGAGTCCGGCATGGGGGCCTGGGTCAGCGACACCACGCCGGAGCGGATCGCGGCCCGTTTTCGGGAGATCGCGCCGTGAGCGAATGGGTGGAGTCCCTGCCGGATTCGGCGTTGGCCGCCGCGGTCGTCGACCGGTTCCTCGGTCAGTTCGGCACGGACCCGGAGGGCGTGTGGGCCGCGCCGGGGCGGGTCAACCTCGTCGGCGAGCACGTGGACTATGCGCAGGGCCTGTCGCTGCCGATCGCGTTGCCGCACAGCACCGTCGTCGCGGTCGGGCGTCGGCGCGACGGGATGCTGCGGTGCCGATCCGGCCTGGGTTCCTGGACCGGACGGGTCGACGAGATCGCACCGGGTAACCCGCCGGACTGGGCGGCGTACCTCGCGGGTGTGGTGTGGGCAATGCGGCGAGACGGACTGCTGGACAGTGATTTCGGCGGTGTTGACGTGGCGGTCGAGTCCTCGGTGCCGATCGGTGCCGGCCTCTCCAGCTCGGCCGCACTCGAATGCGCACTGGCGCTCGCGCTGGCGGACCTGTCCGGGGCGCCGACCGACGACGCCGGCCGCGCCGCGCTGGCAGGGTGCTGCGTGCGTGCGGAGAACGACATCGCGCTCGCCCCCACCGGCGGGATGGACCAGGCGATCTCGCTGCGCGCCGAGGTCGGTCATGCGCTGCTCGTCGATTCGCGGGACGGCGGCGTCACCCCGGTGCCGTTCGACCTGGCGGGGGAGGGGCTGGCGCTGCTGGTGATCGACACCCGCGCCCCGCACCGGTTGGTCGACGGTCAGTACGCGCAGCGCCGGGCATCGGTGGAGGAGGCGGCCGCCACACTGGGTGCGTCGCTGCGTGAGGTGACCGACGTGTCCGCGCTGACCGATCCGGTGTTGCGGAGCCGCGCCCGGCACGTCGTCTCGGAGATCGGCCGGGTGCGGGAGGCGTTGTCCCTCATGGAATCCGGTCGCCACCGCGAGCTCGGCCCGCTGCTGACGGCGTCGCACGTTTCGCTGCGCGATGACTACGAGGTGTCCTGCCCGGAGCTGGACTGCGCGGTGGACTCGGCACTCGCGGCGGGCGCGCACGGAGCCCGGATGACCGGCGGCGGATTCGGCGGATCGGCCATCGCGCTGATCGATGCCGGTGCGGCGGAGAAGGTGGCGGCGGAGGTGCTGGCCGCCGCGCGGTCCGGCGGGCTCACCGAACCGCGCTTCCTACGGCTGACGGCCTGCGCAGGCCCGGCTCGCCGGGTGCCCCTCACGTGCTGAACGGGGGCTCGGAGGTCGGTTTCGCGTGAAACGTGACCGCCGAACCCCCGCTCGGTAGGTGCTCAGTGACTGCCGCGGATCAGGGGATGATCACGTATGCCGAAATCGGTAGCGACCACTGCGGCCGGAGCTCGTTGAGGTAGGGGCTCACGTAGGCGGCCTGGATGCTCAGTCCGGTCACGCCGGGACCGGGGTTGATCTCGGTCCGGACCGACTCGCCTGCGCGTTCCCCGAAGTTGAGCTCGATGGTCTTGACCTGGTTCGCCCACACGCCGAAGCCCCACGCGATGTCGGTCTTGATGCGGCAGACCGGATTCGCGGCCCACTCCGGGCCGACCCCGTGCATGCCGCGCGAGGTGAGCACCACCGTCGCGAGTCCCGGGCGAGCCGGATCGGTCTCGACGAGGGTGTCGATGACACCGTTGCAGAAGGCATTCTGCCCGAGCACCGGAAGCAGCGGTCCGGTGGGAAACGTGTGCAGGATGGGCGCCGGTGCCGGCGCGGCGGCGGCCGGACCGGCCAGGCCGATCAGGGCGGCCGCGGCGACGGTACCCGCACCGATCGCGCGCACGGCAAAGCGACGAATACTCATGTGAATCCCCCGTTGTGTGATGTGTCGTTCCCCCGGCCGTGACCCGGGCGTCGAAGCGCCACGGGTCGGCCGAGGCCATGCTCTCACAGGCCACGGCCCCGAAACCAACCGCACAGTCTGCGTGCGGCAACGGGCGACCGCGCCACGGGGCGGGTTCTCAGAGGTCCCGGTCGGTGACCACGCCGCTCTGCAGCGCGCGTTTGGCGAGCTGCGCCCGCTTCTGATTCTGTGGCAGATCCTCCACGCCGAACTTCGAGAACAGCGTGCGCAGATGGGTTTTCACCGTCTCGACACTGACGAACAGGCGTTCCGCGATCTGTTGGTTGGAGGAGGGGTTCGCGAACGTGGCCCTGTTCTTGAAGGGCCGGCAGAGTTCGACCACGATCGCCTGCTGGGCCGGTGTCAGCGCGGCGCGAGTCGGCATGGCGTCGGCGGTCCCGGTCAGGTCACCGCTCGGCGGCGTGTAGTGGAAGGTCAGGGTCGAGGATCCGATCCGGATGTTGTCGCCCGCCTGCAGGCGCCTGCGCCCGGTCAGTCGCTCGCCGTTGACGAAGGTGCCGCTGTGGGAGAGCCCGTCGTCGACGATGGTCCAGTGGGTGCCCGTCCACTCGATCGCCGCGTGCCGGAGGGACACGTCGTGGTCCGAGGCGAAGGCGATATCGGCCTGCCGGGACCGTCCCACGGTGAGGCGCGGCGAGTCCTCGACCAGTACGAGTTCGCGTTGGTTCCCGTCGTCGTCGGTGTAGCTCAGACGGGGCCCATCCAGTTGGCTCACGGCCGCCCCAATGCGCGCCTCGGTGGGCATGACGCAAATGCCCCTGCTCGCTCAGTCTAGTTCCGATCGCAGGCCGGTGGCCCGAAGGAGTGGGCGCGCGATCCCGAGCCGCTCGCTATCCGCGTCCGCGCACCGCGGTCACGAAGGCCGCCATCAGTTCCTGGTCCTTGACGCCGCGGCTCGACTCGATGCCGCTGGAGACGTCGACGCCCCAGGCCCCGCTGGCGTCCAGCGCCTGCGCGACGTTGCGGGGGTCGAGCCCGCCGGCGAGGATCCACCGACCGTCCGGCAGCAGGGACCGGTCCTGCCAGTCCCAGGTGACGCCAGCTCCTGCGACGGCACCGTCGACGAGCAGGAGATCCTCGCCGAAGCTCGCCGAGGGGTCGCCCGCGCTGCCGGTGTTCACCGCCCGGACGACGCGGAGCCCGGCCTCGTGGAGGGCCGCGACCTCGTCGGCCGACCGCAGATCGTGCACCTGCACGACATCGATTCCCGAGGTCGTCGCGGCGGAGACGATGTCGGCGATCCCGATTCCGGTGAACACCCCGATCGCGAGGATGCCCTCGGGGACTCGCTGCCGGAGCTGCGCGGCCACCTCTGGGGTCACCTGACGAGGGCTCCGCGCGAAGACGAATCCCACGGCGTCGACGCCGAGCTGCACGGCGCGGTCAACCGTGGCCTCGTCCCGCAGGCCACACATCTTGATGAATGTCATTGAGATCGCCGATCCTCCGTGTGCTGGTCCACTCGAGGATAGGTGCCGGCCGAGGGATCCCGGCCATCGCTCATGCGTCAGCGATAGAGCTGAGCCACGATCCAGCCCGCTGTGTCCGGGCTCGATCGAAGGCTCGAGTGGTCCACGGCGGGGCTGCCGGGGAAGACGTCTTCATAGAAGACGTTGGCGACGCCGGGCTCGGTGATGAAGGAACACGTGCCGGGCGGTGTCGCGACCTGATCGTTCTTCGTCGCCATCACGGCGTAGCTGACGCCGGGTTGGGCGATTGGCCCGTCCATGAGGGTCCGATAGAACGCGGACACCGGCGACAGTTGGAGTGCCGAGGCCATCTCGGGTGACAGCGCTGCCAGCGCCGGTGCCAGGAAGGGCAGAGCCTCCAGCACCTGCACCGGGGTGACCGGCAAGTCCTTGATTCCGTACTGGGCCAGGAAACCGGCGCCGTCGCAGCCGCGGGCCTCTGGCGTGAGCAGCACCATGTCGTGCACGTCCTGTGTGCCGCCGAGCACCTTGACGAAGTAGTTCGCGACGACGGAGCCCGCCGAGTGGGCCACGATGTCGACCCGAGGTGCCCCGGTGGTGTCCTTGACCTTCGCGACGAAGTCCGCCAGCTGGCGGGCCGCGCCGGTCATGTCTCCCGCCCACCGTCGGCCGTCGACGACCCCGCCCTGGAAGACCAGGGTGCAGGCGCCCTGTCGCCGCAGCGCCGAGACGACCACCTCCCACTGGGACGCGGTCTCCGAGGTGGTGCCGTCCGCTCCTGGCAGAACCAGCACGGGACGGGGCCGGGCGCTGCTCGGTCGGCAATCGATCGCGGGCTCGACCACCGTTCCTGCCGGGAGGGCCTGTGCCGCCGAGCCGCTGTCGGGCGCAGCGGTGGCCGGCGTCACCGATATCGCGAGCACCCCAGCGAGAGCGACGCCGAATACTCCCAGCCGCACCGACACCGATCGGGCACCATGCCTGATTCCCATACGCGAAACGCCCCCTGTGAGCCGAGTCGACCGGCGAAATCCGATCGTGATCAAGGCCTTCGCTCACATGGCAACAGACCCCGGGATCGCCGTCAAGACGAACCGCCGGTGCCGGGCGGCCTCGTGCGCTGGACCGATGTCGCCCGGGCGCCGCCGCCCCGCTAGGACCCCGGCCGGTCACCCGATACGCTCGGGCCACACGTCAATCGTCACCGAAAGAGGTAGAGATGCGGCTCGAGCATGCGGTGTTCCTCGGCGCGACCGGAGCCACCGTGCTGGGTGCGGTCATCGGGAACGAACGGCTGCAGCAGGTCGCCAAGCCGCTGATCGCGCCCGCACTCGGGGTCCGGGTTCTGCGCGAGCGCTCCGAGACGGACGCCGCCGACACCGCCCTGCTGGTCGGCGGGCTCGCCGCCGCGACCGTCGGTGACGTCTTCATGATCGACCCCGACAACGATGCCAGGCTGGTGCGCGGCGCCTCGTCGTTCGCCGTCATGCAGGCCGCCTACACCACGCTGTTGCTGCGGCGCGGTGCGCGCCCCACCGCGCAGGCCCTGATCCCTCGGAAGCTGGGCTGGCTCGGAGCGGCCGGGCTGCTGCGGGCCAGGGCACGCACGGTCTCCACCCCGCTCACCGCGTACGGTGCGGCGCTGGCCACGACGTCCACGCTCTCGGCCGACCCGGCGCTGGCCCCCGGCGCCAAGACCACGGCGGGCCTGGCGCTGCCGAACGCGGACCGGCGGAGCTGGCTCGGGCTGGGCGGGCTGCTGTTCACCGGCTCGGACGGCCTGATCGTGGTGCGGCGACTGTTCATCCGCAAGGAGTCGGGCCGTCGGGCCGCCGAGGGCGTGATCCTCGCGAGCTACGCGGCCGCGCAGTTCCTCCTGGTCGAAGGCATGCTCGCGCTCGGCCGGAAGAACCGCACCAGCTAGATACGGGCAGCTGAACCCCGAACCCCTGTACCCCTGAACTGATTAGGGGCAGAGCACGATTCGGTCCCGATTGTGGGGGTCGACCCGGATCGGCACCGTCTTGCCCGGCACGAATTGCTCACGCATCGACGCGGGCACCTCGTAGACCACCCGGCCCGAGTAGGACTCTTCCCCTGGGACGGTGAGCGCGAGCCGCAGCTCGGTGAGTTGACCGTGATCGGCGGTCTCGGCGAGTCGCTGCATGCTCTCGATCTTGGCCCAGCCCTCCAGCCCGCGGCGCTCCAGCTTCCGGTCCGCCCTCGGTGGCCGGTCGGCCCAGATCATCCCCAGCCCGAGCGCCGAGCCGTACGCGGCCAGCAACCCGCCGATCTGGTACGGGACGGTGCCCGGCGGCGTGTGCTGGACGAGCCAGCCCAGCCAGATCGCCAGGACGATCAGGTAGCCGACGGTGATGGTCAGCACCGTGCGGACGATGCGCTCGTGAAACATCGATTCCTCCACCCCCCAGGGTAGGCGCACGGCATACGCTGGCCGACATGGCGAAGCAGACAGTGGTCATCACCGGTGCGGCAGCCGGGATCGGCAGGGCGACCGCGCTGGAGTTCGCGCGGGCCGGATACCTCGTCGGTGCCTTCGACATCGACGAGACCGGCCTCGCGGACCTCGCACGGGAGATCCGTGCGGGTGGCGGGGAGGTCTCCACCGGTCTGCTGGACGTCACCGATGCCGAGCAGTGGGATGCGCGGCTCGCCGAGTTCGCGGAGGTTGCCTCGAATCGCCTCGACATCCTGGTGAACAACGCGGGGGTGCTCTACTCGGGCCGGTTCGAGGAGATCCCGCTCGCGGAGCATCAGCGGATGCTCGACATCAACGTCGGCGGCGTCGTGATCGGCAGCCGGGCCGCCTTCCCCTACCTGCAGGCGACACCCGGTTCGCAGCTGGTCAACCTGTGTTCGGCCTCGGCGATCTACGGTCAGCCCGAGCTCGCCACCTACAGCGCCACCAAGTTCGCCATCCGGGGCCTCACCGAGGCGCTGGAGCTGGAGTGGCGGCGGCACCGCATCCGGGTGCTCGCGGTCTGGCCGCTGTTCGTCAACACCGCGATGACCGGGAACCTGGACATGCGCAGCGCCGACTCGCTCGGCATCAAGCTGACCGCGGCCGACGTCGCGAAGGTCGTCGTCAAGGCGACCAGGCGCTCGCACCGGATGCTGGCGAAGGTGCACTACCCGGTCGGTCGGCAGGCAGGCGCGATGATGGTGGCGTCGCGGTTCTCCCCGACCTGGCTGACCAGGGAGATCAACCGGCGGATCAGCCACACCTAGGGGTCGTCTGCCAGGGACACCGCACCCGATCCCTTGCCCGCGGCGACCTCGGCGCGTCGGCCACTAGAGTTCTTGGCGACCGTCGAGGAAGGGTGTGCGTGTGCGTTCAGGTCGGGTTGTAGCAGCGGTGTTCGGTGTCGCGGTGGTGTTCGGTGCCGCCGCCTGCGGCAGCTCCGAGGCCGGGCAGGCGCCGCCGACCAGTCACGCGGTGCCCACGACCACGGCCGCGGTGCCCACCACCACGCTCGCGCCGACGACCACCACCAGCGCGCCGCCCACGACGACGACCACCACCAGCGCGCCGCCCTCGACGACCGCCGTCGAGTACGCACGCAACGAGGCGGTCTACTTCAGCTCGCCGACGGGCGGCTTCGAGTGCGGCATCATCTCGCTGCCCACCAGGACCGAGGCCGGCTGTCAGGGCTCCACCACCCCGATCCCGCCCAGGCCGGAGAACTGCATGGTGAACTGGGGCAACGGGATCAGGGTGACGGGCAACGGTCCAGGGGAGTTCTTGTGCTCCGGCGGTCCGGTCTACACCTCCGGCGTCTCGGCGGCGGAATCCGTGCTCTCGCTCGGGGACAAGGTGAGCTCGTTCGGATTCACGTGCAAATCCGAGGCGAAGGGCGTGACCTGCGTGAAGGACGACACCGGGCACGGGTTCCGAATCGCGACCGACTCCAACGAGACGTTCTGAGCGCGACGGAGCCGGGGAGGCGTCCCTCCCCGGCTCCGTCGCGTTCGGCCGCGCTCAGTGCTCGGCGTTGCCCAATGCGAGGGCGATGTCCGCGGCCGTCCGCAGCCCCATCCGGATCGCGCCGTCCACGTGCTGGTATCCGGCGCCCGCGATGTCGGAACACGAGAAGTGGATCGGTCCAACGGGGGTGCGCTGGTCGCGCCCGTAGCGGTGGAGGCCACCCAGATCGAAGCTGGCGGCGTAGGCGCCGCGGGTCCACTCCTCCGAGCCCCAATCCGATTCGTAGTACACCACCGGCTCGGCGGCCCGGGGGCCGAGGAAACGCGCGATGGACTCGAGGATCCTGCCCTTGCGTTCGGCCGCCGACAGCTCGAACATCGCATCGGCCTTCTCGTCGGAGACGAACGCGACCAGGGTGCCGCGGGTGTCACCGTAGTTGGTGTTGTCGTACACCTCCTGCACCAATTCTGCGGCGCTGAAACCGGTTCCGGACAAGCCGTCCTCGCGCCAGAACGGGGTGTCGTACACGGCGTGCACCTTGATCACGAGGCCGAGGGACTGGTGCTGGTGCATCTGGTGCTGTCGCCGCGGCAGTGGCGGGTCGAACGACATCCGCGGGTACAGGTTGGGCGGCACCGCCAGCACGACCCGGCGGGCGTCGACCCGGAGGTCCCCGTCCGCGAGGACGGTGACCCCGTCGGTGCCCCATCGGACGGTGCGGACCGGCGAGTTCAGGAAGACGTTGTCGCCCAACGACTCCGCGAGGCCGAGCGAGACCTGCTGCAGGCCGCCGATGACGCGGCGGTCGAGGATGAAGTCCTCGTTGACCAGGTTGCTGAACGAGCCGGCGGACGCCGCCATCAGTACCGCCTGCAGCGCGGAGAACGCGTGCGCCGGCTTGGTCAGCATGCCGCCTGCCACGAACAGGCTGATGTTGTTGCGGGCCTCCTCGTCGTCGCTGTGCGCCGCCAGCCACTGCCGGAAGGAGACGGTGTCGAGCTCGCGGGCGCGGGGGTGTGCCCACGGCTCCTCGGCGCCGATCTCGGCTGTGAGCTCGTCCAGGAGCGCGACGAGCCGGTCCATCTCCGCGCGGGTGTGCTCGCTGACCGGGAAGGAGTCGCCGGAGTACGCGGTGCGGGTGCCGTCGGGTGCGATGTAGACCGAGTCGCCCTCGCGATACCGGTCGAACGTCTTGAGGCCCAGCGTCTCCAGCGTGGCGTACAGCGCCGACTGGTCGGGGGATACCCACTGGCCGCCGATCTCCAGCATCGCGCCGTCGACGGTGTCGGTCCAGGTCCGGCCGCCGACTCGATCGCGGGCCTCGAGCACCGCGACGGACAGCCCGGCCTTCCTCAGCTCGGTGGCGGCGGTCAGGCCGGACGGACCGGCTCCGACGACGACGACATCACGGGTGATTTCGGGCAAGGGAACTCCTTGGTCGAAGGTGGGGTGGGTTCGATTCTGTTTCCCAGGGCACACTTGCGCGGGTGCCGATGCGTCGAATCTCGCATCGGCATCCGCGCCACTATGGCGCGCTGGGCTGGTTCTGGGTGATGCAGTGGATGCCGCCGCCGCGCGCGAAGATCGGTCGGGCGTCGACGCTGACCACCTGCCTGCCGGGATACGCGTCGGCCAGGATGGCCGCGGCCTCCGCGTCGTTCTCGTCGCCGAAGGCGCACGCGACGACGACGCCATTGGCCACGTAGTGGTTGAGGTAGCTGAAGTCGACGAAACCCTCGGCGTCGGTGAGCGTGCGGGGCGCGGGCACCGGGACGATCTGCCAGGGCCTGCCCGCCGCGTCGGTGGTCCGGCCGAGCAGGTCGATGATCTCGCGGCTGACCGCGTGGTCGGGGTGCTCCGGTGCGCGCTGGTCGTGCACCAGTACGACGCCGGGCGCGGTGATGGCCGCAACGATGTCGACGTGCCCGCGGGTGCCGTAGCGCTCGTGGTCGCGGGTGAGCCCGCGCGGCAGCCAGATCACCGTGGTGGCGCCGATGGTGCGGGCGAGTTCCGCCTCCACCTCGGCCTTGGACAGGCCTGGGTTGCGGCCGGGGTCCAGCTGCACGGTCTCGGTGACCAGCACCGTCCCCTCGCCGTCGACCTGGATGCCGCCGCCCTCGTTCACCAGCGGTGAGTCGATCAGCTCCACGCCTGCCCGATCCGCGACGAACGCGCCGATCTTCGAATCCCGGTCCCAGCGGGCCCAGTCCTGACCGCCCCAGCCGTTGAAGACCCAGTCCACCCCGCCGACGCGGCCGTCGTCCGAGACGACGAAGGTCGGACCGATGTCGCGCATCCAGGCGTCGTTCAGCGGTGCCTCGGCGAGCTCGACGGTCCCGCTCAGGTACCGCTTGGCCGCGTCCACCTCGGCCGGGTCGACGACCACCGTGACCGGCTCGAACTCGGCGACCGCATTCGCGACCGCGGCCCACGCCGACCGGGCCTCGTGGTGTTCCTCGGCGGTGTCGCCGAGCGAGTAGCCCTCGCTCGGGTAGGCCATCCAGGTGCGCTCGTGTCGGTCCCGCTCCGCGGGCATCCGCCAACCCATCACGACCTGCCCATGGGGTGCGCGGCCTCGACCGGCGCGGTGAGCCGGCCGTACGTGTCGGGACGCCGGGTGGCGAGGAACGGGAACAGGGTCAGCCAGTCCTGCCGCTGCGCGAGGTCGAGATCGGCCACCAGGACCGCGGACTCGTCCCTCGGGGCCTGTACCAGGATCCGTCCGTACGGGTCGGAGATGAACGAGGAGCCGTAGAAGGTGATCAGGCCCTCGTCGCCGTATCGATTGGGGGCCACCATGAAGGTGCCGTTGGCGATGCCGTTGCCGACGATCACCTGCTGCCACAGCGGCTGGGTGTCGAAGTCGGGGTGATCCGGTTCGGAGCCGATGGCGGTGGGGTAGACGATGATCTCCGCGCCGCCGAGCGAGTACATGCGGGCGACCTCGGGGAACCACTCGTCCCAGCAGGTCGGCATGCCGATGCGGGCGCCGTCGAGTCGGTCGGGGGCGTGCACGGCGTAGGCCTCGTCGGTGGCCGGGCCGCCCCGGAAGTAGGTGTCCTCGTAGTAACCGGCCGTCACCGGGATGTGCAGCTTGCGGGTGCGGGCGACGAGTTCGCCGCTCGGCGCGACGAGGATCGCCGTGTTGAATCCCAGCCCGTCGCCGTAGTGGGTGCCGTTCTCCTCGCTGCGCCGCTCGTAGAGCGAGGCGTGCACCAGCACGCCGTGTTCGGCGGCGGCCTTCGCGGCAAAGGTGAAGGTCGGCCCGGTGAGCAGGTCCTCGGCGTGATCGCCTGGGCTGTCGCCGCCGGGGGTGAAGGCCGGATAGCGGCTCAGCGTCAGCTCGGGCAGGAACACCACCCGCGCGCCGTGGCGGGCGGCCTCGGCGATGCCGCCGCGCAGTTCGGTGCGCAGCGCGTCCTCGTCCTCGTTCCAGCGGTGCTGGACGAGGGCCACGCGCAACGGCGGGCGGGAGGGCTCCTGCACGCGGGCGGGGGAGTTGGGGGGTGTGAGTGCGGTGATGGTCAACATCGGTGTCCTGGGGTGTGATCCGGGGATAAAACGAATGTGATTCGTTAAGTATGGTGATTTCCTGCCCCGTTGACAAGGGGGAAGAGTGTGATCGGCCAGATGTGGCCGGAGGAGGAGGACGGATGCCGCGCCCGCCGCAGCGCCTGCTATCGGCGCAGATCATCGTCGATGCGGCGCTGAAGATGGTCGACACCGCAGGCGATTTCACGATGCCGGGGCTTGCCGAGCGCCTGAACGTACGGCCCTCGTCGCTGTACAACCACGTCTCGGGCCGCGCCGAGATCATCGAGTTGATGCGGGCAAGGGCGATGGCATCGATCCGCCTCGACGAGCACGACGCGGCCGCTGACCGCTGGATCGACACCGTGGCGTCGCTGGCCCGGGAGTACCGGCTCAGCTACTCGAAGCACCCGCGGCTGATCCCACTGCTGACCGCGCACACGGTGCAGACAGACATCGCCTTCGAGATGTACAACGCGCTGGCGACGGCCTTCACCGCGGGCGGGTTCTCCCCGGCCGAGGTGCTGCACGCCATCACCGTGCTCGACAGTTTCGTGCTCGGGTCGGCGCTGGATCTTGCTGCACCCCAAGAAGTGTGGGCGAACACGCCGCGAGCGAACGAGCCGATGCGAGCCGCGCTGGCCGCGGCGGGTACCGCGCCGAATCGTGCCGACGACGCCTTCGATTTCGGCCTGCGCGTGCTCATCGCCGGACTGCGAGCCGAGGCGTCGTCGGCGCCGTGACGAGACCACGCGCGGGCCGGATCAGCTGACCTTCGCCGTCGCCGGGAGTTCGGCAGGAAGGTCGTCGGTGAGAGCGGGTGTGGAACGGGTCAGCGTCTCGCCCCGGAAGAACGCGGGATTGCGCGCGCGCATCACGAGCATCAGGATCGCTCCGAGCACCAGGAGCCCGAAGCCCAGGTAGAACACCAGTCCGATGCCGCCGATCGCCGTGCCGCTGCCGTTGTCCGGGTTCATGCTCTCCCCGACGGAGATCACGAACACGACCAGCAGCATGATGCCGCCGAGCAGCGGGAAGAGGAACTTGAAGGCGATATTGCGGGCGCTGCTGAACAGTTCGTGGCGGAAGTACCAGACGCAGGCGAACGCGGTGATGCCGTAGTACCAGCAGATCATGATGCCGAGCGCCGCGATGGTGTCGAGCAGCGTGCGCTCGGAGAGGAACGTCGTGATCGTGTAGAACGCGGCGGTCACCGCGCCTGCCACGACGGCGGCGAACGAGGGCACCATGAAGCGGGGGTGGATCTCGGCGAGCTTCTTCGGGAAGGCGCCGTATGCGCCCATCGCGAGCATGGTGCGCGCCGCGGGCAGGAACGTGGTCTGCAGGCTGGCGGCCGACGAGGCCAGCACGGCGAGGAACAGCACAAGACCGCCCCATGGTCCGAGCACCGACTCGCCGAGTGCACCGAAGACGTTCTCCGCGTTGTCCGGGTTGCCGAGACCGACGCCGGTGTCGCCGACTCCCGCGTACATCATCGACGCGACCGCCACGAGCAGATAGGTCACCAGGACGGACAGCACGCACAGCAGGCCTGCGCGGCCGGGGGTCCGTTTGGGGTCCTTGCTCTCCTCGCCGAGGGTCAGGCAGGTGTCCCAGCCCCAGAAGGCGAAGATCGACCCGGTGAGGCCGACCGCGAACGCGGCGATGGTGACGCCGGTGAACGGGTTGAACCAGTCCAGGCTGAAGTTCAGGTGTGCGGGTGCGTCGCCCGCGGCGACGTGCCACAGGGCGACACCAGCGAACGCCAGCAGCACGGTCATCTGGAATCCGACCAGCACGAACTGGACGCGCTCGCTGGTCGTGATGCCGCGGCTCGACACCCAGGTGGCGATCGCCAGGAACACCAGCGTCGTCCCGACGTTCACGAACTTGTTGTCCGAGAGGTCGGCGATCTGCGGTGCATCGAACAGTCGCGCGATGAACAGGTAGAAGAACTGCACCGCGATCGCGGCCAGGTTCGACAACACGATGATCGTCGCGATGACCATGCCCCAGCCGCACATCCACCCGACGTAGGGGCCGAAGGCCTTCGTCGACCAGGTGAACGACGCGCCGCAGTCCGGTGATTCGGAGTTCAGCTCTCGGTAGGCATAGGCGGTCAGGAACATCGGGATGAAGCCGGCGATGAAGATCGCGGGCATCTTCAGCCCCACCGCCGCGACGATCAGCCCGATGCTCGCCGTGAGCGTGTATCCGGGTGCCACCGAGGAGATCCCGAGGATCGCCCCAGAGAGCGTGCCGACCTTGTTGGAGGCCAGTCCCTTGGCCACGAGGCCATCGGTCGGCGGCGTGGCCGTGAGTTGTCTATCCATGGTCCAGCTCCCTGGGTCAGTGTCCTTCGCCTTGTCGGGCGGGCACATTTGGGTCAGTCATCGAGATGGCGGTCCGAATTGGGGACGACCACCATGGGAACCGGGATCACACGCAGCATCTTCGCTGCGGTCGACCCGAGGAAAAGTCGTTGGTGTTGCGCGAGTCGGCTGGATCCCACCAGGATGAGATCGCCCTCGTGCCAGTCGAGGGTGCTCACAGCGGATTCGACGGAGTCGCCGTCGGCCACGAGGGCTGTCGTGGCAACGCCATGATCGAGCCGAGACCTGGCTTCCTCCAGCATGTTCCTGGCATGGGTGAGCGCGCGCTCGCGGACCTCGCCCGGCTCGCCGCGCAGATCGTGATGAGGTTCGATCGACACCAGCGACACCAGCCGCAGCGGGGTCTGCATGCGCCCGCAGCTGCGGACCGCGGTGCGCAGCAAGACATCTGCGCCCGCGCGTGTACCGACCGCGCAGGTCACCTCGCGCACGCGCCGGGTGTGGTGGTAGCGGGTTCCGCGCGGCGCCAGGGCCACCGGCACGGGGGAGCTGTGCAGCAACTCGCTGGTCACCGTGCCGATGGCGTGCCTGCCCAGCAGGCCGTCGCGGGCAGCGCCGACCACGATGGCCTGTGCGTGCAGCCGCTCCGCCTCGTCGAGCAGGCCCTGGGAGAAGGACTCGTGGAAGCTCAGATGAGCGGTCGCGCTCACGTCCTCGGGAACGGACCCGAGCGCGTCGGCCAACCATTGGTGGGCCTGCTCGACCAGCGCGTCGTCGTAGCCGGGATCGTCGGGCAGCCGGATCGGCAGCGTCCGGTCGGGGGGAATCACCATGCAGATGCTCAGGCTCGCGTTCAGGCTGCGGGCGAGCCGAATGCCAAGCGCGAGACCATCATCCCCGCTCGGGGTGGCCAGATAGCCGACGACCAAATGCATGGTGATCCTCCGAGTTCTCTACAGCGGTGACGTGGTCAGGCGGGCAGCGCGATGTACTTGGTGCTGAGGTATTCGTCGATGCCCTCGGTGCCGCCCTCGCTGCCGAGGCCGGACTGCTTGACCCCGCCGAAGGGTGCCGCGGGGTCGGAGATCACGCCGCGGTTCACGCCGACCATCCCGGACTCGAGCGCAGCGGCCACGCGCATGGCCCGGTCGAGGTCGCGGGTGTAGAAGTAGGCGGCGAGCCCGTACTCGGTGTCGTTGGCGGCGGCGATGGCCTCGGCCTCGGTGTCGAAGCCGGTGATCGCGGCGACCGGCCCGAAGATCTCCTCGCGCACGATCCGTGCGCCCGCCGGGACCTCGTCGAGCACGGTCGGCTCGAAGAAGTACCCCGGACCGTCCACGATGTGCCCGCCGGTACGCACCCGGGCGCCCGCGTCCACCGCGTCGGCGACGAGCGCGGCAACGGCGCCGCGTTGCCTGTCGTTGATCAGCGGTCCGAGCTCGGTTCCGTCCACGTAGCCGGGACCGACGCGCAGCGCCGCGATCCGCTCGGTGAGCTCGGCGGTGAACTCCTCGCGCACGGCGTTGTGCACGAGGATCCTGTTGGCGGCCGTGCAGGCCTCGCCGCCGTTGCGCATCTTCGCCGCCATCGCACCGGTGACCGCGGCGTCGACGTCCGCGTCCTCGAACACGATGAACGGGGCGTTGCCGCCGAGCTCCATCGAGGTGCGCAGCACCTGCTGGGCGGACTGCTCGATGAGCAGCTTGCCGACGCGGGTGGACCCGGTGAAGGTCACCTTGCGCAGCCGCGGATCGGAGAGCAGCGGCTCGGTGACGGAGGCCGCGTCCGAGGTGGGCAGCACCGAGAGCACCCCGGCAGGCAGCCCCGCCTCGGCGAGGATCTCGGCGAGCAGCAGCATGGTCAGCGGGGTGTCCTCGGCGGGCTTGACGATCATCGTGCACCCGGCGGCGAGGGCGGGACCGATCTTGCGGGTGCCCATGGCCAGCGGGAAGTTCCACGGCGTGATCGCCAGGCACGGTCCCACCGGCGCCTTGGTGACCAGGATCCGCCCGTTGCCGGACGGTGCCTCGGTGTAGCGGCCGCCGATCCGCACGGCCTCCTCGCTGAACCAGCGCAGGAACTCGGCGCCGTAGGCCACCTCCCCGCGGCTCTCGGCCAGGGTCTTGCCCATCTCGACGGTCATCAGCAGCGCCAGGTCCTCGGTGCGCTCGACGACCAGTTCCCACGCCCGCCGCAGGATCCGCGCGCGCTCCCGCGGCGCGGTCGCCGACCATTCGTCCTGTACCCGGCAGGCGGCGTCGAGAGCCAGGAGGGCGTCCTTGCCGCGCGCGTCGGCGACCTCGGCCACCACCGCACCGGTGGCGGGGTTCACGACGGAGAAGTGGCCGCCGTCAACGGGATCGGTGTCGGCGCCGTCGATCCAGAGGCGGGTGGGAACGGAGGCGAGGAGGCGGGCGATGCTGCTCATGGGCGGTCCTGTTTCGGCGAGGTGGGATGGGTCAGGCGGCAGCGGCGCGGATCGCCTGCTCGAGGACGGTGAGTGCGTCGTCGAGCAGGTCGTCGTCGATGACCAGGGGCGGCAGGAGGCGGATGACGTTGCCGTAGGTGCCGCAGGTCAGCACGATGACGCCCTGTTCGAGCGCCTTGGCGGCGATGGCCTTCGTCAGGTCGGCGTCGGGCTCGGTGGTGCCGGGGCGGACGAGTTCGATCGCGATCATGGCGCCACGGCCGCGGACCTCGCCGATGGCGGGGACCTGTGCGGCGAGGGCGCGCAGTCGGGTGGTGGCGGTGTCGCCGATGTGGCGGGCGCGGGCGGGCAGGTCGAGTTCGCGCATGGTCTCGATGGTGGCGAGGGCGGCGGCGCAGGCGATGGGGTTGCCGCCGTAGGTGCCGCCGAGTCCGCCCGGGTGCACGGCGTCGAGCAGTTCGGCGTGGCCGGTGATCGCGGAGAGGGGCAGGCCGCCCGCGATGCCCTTGGCCATGGTGATGATGTCGGGGACGATCTGCTCGTCGTCGCAGGCGAACCAGGAGCCGGTGCGGGCGAACCCGGTCTGGACCTCGTCGGCGATGAACACGATCCCCTTCTCGCGAGCCCATGCGGTGAGGGTGGGCAGGAATCCCGGTGCGGGGACGATGAATCCGCCCTCACCCTGGATGGGTTCGAGGATGATCGCGGCGACGCTGTCGGAGCCGATCTGCTTCTCGATCTGGGTGATGGCGCGGCGGGCGGCCTGCTCACCGGTCAGTTCGGCCTCGTCGCGGAACGGGTACGACATCGGCATCCGGTAGACCTCGGGGGCGAACGGGCCGAAGTTCGTCTTGTACGGCATCGACTTCGCGGTCAGCGCCATCGTGAGATTGGTGCGGCCGTGGTAGGCGTGGTCGAACGCCACGACGGCCATCCGGCCGGTGGCCAGGCGGGCGACCTTGATCGCGTTCTCCACGGCCTCGGCGCCGGAGTTGAAGAGCACGGTGCGCTTCTCGTGGTCACCGGGGGTCAGGGCCGCCAGTTCCTCGGCAACCCGGATGTAGCTCTCGTAGGGGGTGACCATGAAGCAGGTGTGTGTGAAATGCGCGGCCTGCTCGGAAACCGCCTTGGCAACACGGGGATCGGAGGCACCGACGCTGGTGACCGCGATGCCGGCGCCGAGGTCGATGAGGGAGTTGCCGTCCACGTCCACGATCACGCCGCCGTCCGCGTCGGCGGCGTAGACGGGCACGCTGGATCCGACTCCCGCCGCGACCGCGGCGCGCCTACGGATGCCCAGCTCGGTCGACTTCGGGCCGGGCAGCTCGGTGACCAGCGCGCGCTTCTGGGGGAGACGGTAGGAAATGGTGCTCATGTCAGGGTCCTTCTTGGAGGTGGTTCGATGCGGGGGTTCGTCGGCCGCGGATCAGTCGTGCGAGCTCATGACGTGCTTGAGCCGCGTGTATTCCTCGACCCCGTAGGCCGAGAGGTCCTTGCCGTAGCCGGACTGCTTGAAGCCGCCGTGCGGCATCTCGGCCACCAGCGGGATGTGGCAGTTGACCCAGACGGCGCCCGCGTCGAGCGCGGCGGACACCCGCTGAACGGTGGCGTGATCGCGCGTCCACACGCTCGCGGCGAGGCCGTAGTCGACGTCGTTGGCGAGGGTGACGGCCTCGTCCTCGCCGGAGAAGGACTGCACGGTGAGCACCGGGCCGAACGTCTCCTCCTGCACGATGGGGTCGTTCTGCTCGACCCTGGTGATGACGGTCGGAGCGAAGAAGTACCCGGTGTCACCGACGCGGGTGCCGCCGGTGCGGACCTTGGCCGACGGCGGCAGGGAGGCGATCTTCTCGGCGACGCGGGCGAAGTGCCCGGCGTTGTTGAGCGGCCCGTAGAACGCGTCCGGGTCGTCGGGCAGACCCGGCCGGATGGTCTCCGCCTTGCGGACGAGGGCGTCGACGAGGGCGTCGTGGATCGACTCGTGCACGAGCACCCTGGTCGCGGCGGTGCAGTCCTGCCCGCCGTTGAAGAAGGCGGCCTCGGCGATCCCGGTCGCTGCCCGCTCGACGTCGACGTCGCCGAACACGACGGCAGGCGCCTTGCCGCCGAGCTCGAGGTGCGCCCGCTTGAGCTGCTTGGCCGCCGCGACCGCGACCGCGATCCCCGCCCGCACCGACCCGGTGATCGACACCAGGCCGAGGGCCGGGTGCTCGACCAGGCTCGCACCGGTCTGCGCATCGCCGAGGACCACGTTGAACACGCCGTCCGGCAGGATCCCCTTCGACAGCCTCGCCAGCACCAAGGTGCTCTCCGGGGTGGTGTCGCTCGGCTTGAGCACGATCGTGTTCCCGGCCGCCAACGCCGGACCGATCTTCCAGATCGCCATCATCAGCGGGTAGTTCCACGGCGTGACCTGACCGACCACGCCGATCGGCTCACGCCGTACGTACGAGGTGAAACCCTCCATGTACTCGCCTGCCGACTTGCCCTCGAGCATCCGGGCCGCGCCTGCGAAGAACCGCAGCTGGTCCGCCCCGGCCTTCACTTCCTCCGACGCGACGGCAGCCTTCGACTGGCCGGTGTTGCGGCACTGTGCCTCCACCAGTTCGTCGCTGTGCGCCTCGACGGCGTCGGCCAGCGCCAGCAGCGCCGCCTGCCGCTGCCCTGGCGTGGTCTTGCCCCACGTCAGGAACGCGCGCTGCGCCGCGGCGACCGCGGCGTCGACGTCCGCCGTGGTCGACACGGGGGCGTGCCCGACGACCGTCTCGTCGACCGGGCTGATCAGGTCGATCACCTGGTCGGATGCGGACTGCGTGAATTCGCCGTCGATGTAGTTCTTCAGAAGTGCTGACGTCGGCACCGGGGGTCCTCTCGATCGGGGGCTTCCCCAATGTGCTCCCCCTCACATCTCGCGTCATCTGCCAAAATGGCGGGTGCCAGAGTCAATCGTTCGCCGGATCGGCGCATTGCCCGACGCGCGAACTCAAGCCGCCACAGTGCTGGAGTGTCAGATGAACCTTCCCGTCCGCTGGCTGTTGTCGCAGCCGGAGTTGGCACTCGAACTCAGGGCGGGTGCTGCCGGACTCGGTCGAGAGATCACTTTTGTCTCGACCACCGAGCTGAGCGATCCATCGCAGTGGCTCACCGGCGGTGAGTTGATACTGACCACCGGGATCGGGCTGCCGGATGCCTCGGGTGATCGACGGCGCTACGTGCGTGAGCTCTCCGAAAGTGGTATTGCCGCACTGGGTTTCGGAACAGGTCTGTCGCACGCCGCGGTGCCGGAGGACTTGATCTCCGCGGCCGAGGAGTTCGCGCTCCCGTTGCTGGAGGTGCCGCTGCCGACCCCGTTCGCCGCCGTCGCCAAGAAGGTGATGGGCCGGCTCGCCGAGCAGGAGTACGAGGCCGTGCTGCGGGCGTCGCGGTCGCAGCCGCGGATGACCCGCGCCGCGATCCAGGGTGGGGCTGGCGCGACGATCCGCGAGCTTGCGGTGGCCTGCTCGGCGACCGTGCTGCTGCTCGACACCGGCGGGCGGGTGATCGAGGCCTACCCCGATGGCGTCGACCCGGCCGTGCTGACCGAGATCACGGGATTGATCGCCGCCGGATCCGGGTCCGCGGTGAGCAGCGCGGCGCTCGGCCGGGGTGGGGCCACCATCGCGGTGCAGACCATCGGCATCGGCGCGGTGGTCCACGGCCACCTGGCGGCGGTGAGCCCGACCGCCCTCAGCCACCTCGACCAGGTCCTGCTTGGTCACGCGAACTCGTTGCTGGCCTTGGATTTCGAGAAGCCGCGCCGACTTCGGGCCGCGCAGAACCGGCTCAACAGCGAGGCGCTCGGCCTGCTGTTGTCCACGGAGCTTGACCTGGGCCCGGCGCGCGGCCAGGTCGGCCAGGCCGCCGACGACCGCGGGCTGCTGCGGGCGATGGTGGTCCTGTGTGAGACCGGGGACCTGGCGGCGCGGGTCGAGTCCGTCGTGGACGAGCGGTGCGGTGGTGCCGCCCGCCAGTTGTTCGCGCGCCGCGACGGTGCCCGGCTGACGGTGCTGCTGCGCGGCGGCGACGACATCGGTTTCGCGCTCAGGCTGCTCGAGGGGGTGCGGTCACCGGACCGCAAGGGGATGCGGGTCGGCCTCAGCGCCGCGCACCGGGTGGAGGAGGTGACCGCGGCCGTCGAACAGGCCCGGCTGACCGCCTCGGCGGCCGAATTCGGCGGTCGCCCGATCGAATTCGCCACGCTCGCGGGCAGCGCGCTCCTGACCTTCCCGGATTCCCGCCGAGTGCTCGATGCCGTCGCGGACACGTTGCTCACGCCGCTGGCCGACCACGACGCTCGTCAGGGCACCGAGCTGCTCACCTCGCTGCGGGCGTACCTCGAGGCGAACGGGCACTGGGAATCGGCGGCGGCCACGCTTGGCGTGCACCGGCACACCCTGCGCAGCCGCATCGCACGGATCGAGGCGATCCTCGGCTGCGACATGGATGTCGCCCGAGTGCGCGCCGAGTTGCTCCTCGCGATCATCTCCCGCGGGCGCTGACCGTCACCCCCGGACGGCCAGCGCGAGCTCGGCGTTGACGACGCAGCCCCTTGCCCCGTTCACGTGACCGCCGCGCCGCAGGTCGCCGACCAGGCTCACGAGGCGAGCGGAACCGGTCGGGTTGGCCGAGCGCCACCGATCGATCGCGTCCGTCGCCGACGCATCGGGGCCCGCGTCGCGCAGCACGATCGCGACCAGCGCGTGCCAGCGTTCGTACAGGTCGTCCTCGATCGCGTCGGCCGCCATCGAGTCCCAATGGTCCGCGGATGCGTCGGCCGGAATCGCCTCGGCCAGCCAGTCGAGGCCGAAGGCCTGTCCGATCTCGCGGTACACCCGGCTGACGTAGGCGACCGGACGCCCGGACCGGTCCGTGGTCTCACCCAGCGCCGGTGCCTGGGACAGCTCGCGCAGCGACATGAGGCCCTCGTCGAGCCCGCCGCCGAGAGGCGGCAGGTCCGCGGCGAGCGCCGCCACCGTCGGGGTGAGTCGGGCGACCTCCGCTCGTGGATCGGCGGCCGGGTCGCGGTGCCGCAGCAGCCATGACGTCGCCCGCTCGATGAGGTCCTGAACGCCGAACAGCAGCCCGAACCGCGCATCCTGATCGATATCCGGCAGCGTCAGGATCCGGTGCCACAGGCGGTCGACGTCGAACGCCGCGCGCACCACCGAGTACGCGAGCACGATCTGCGGCGTGCTCGCGCCGAGCCGCTCCTCGAGCCGGTGGATGAATCCGGGACCGACCCGGTCGATGATCTCGTTGGCCAGGATCACCGCGACGATCTCGCGTGCCACCCGGTGCCTGCGCAGCCCCGAGCCGAGGCGGTCCCTGATCGGTCCGGGGAAGTAGTCGAGCAGCACGTCCGCGAACACCGGGTCGTCGATCGAGGACGAGTCGAGGAGTTCGCTGCGGACCAGGTTCTTCGACATCGCCAGCAGCACCGCGATCTCCGGCCGCACCAGGCCGGTGCCTGCGCGCTGACGAGCGGCGAGCTCGGCGGCCGTCGGCAGCACCTCCATCGCCCGGTCGAGCGCGACCGACTGCTCGAGGTTCTCGATCAGCCGTTCGTGCTTGCTGAGCAGGAAGGAGGCGTTGGCCTCGGCGAGGCTGATGGCGAGCGACTGGCGGTCGCAGTCGGCGAGCACCGCCTCGGCGACGTCGTCCTCGAGCGCCGCGAGCACCGGATCGCGGTCACCGGAAGGCAGGTCGCCGGAGCGGACGGCGGCGTCGAGGGCGATCTTGAGGTTGACCTCCCGGTCGGAGGTGGCCACGCCCGCCGCGTTGTCGATGAAATCGGCGTTGACCTTGCCGCCCGCGAGCGCGAACTCCACGCGCGCACGCTGGGTCAGCCCGAGGTTGCCGCCCTCCCCGATCACGCGGCAGCGCAGCGTGGCCGCGTCCACCCGGACGGTGTCGTTCGCCGGATCGGCCGCGTCCGCGTTCGTGTCCGAGGATGCCTTCACGTAGGTGCCGATGCCGCCGTTCCACAGCAGGTCGACCCGGGCGCGCAGGATGGCCCTGATCACCTCGTGCGGAGGCAGCTCGGTCGCCTCGACGCCCAGCCTGCGGCGGGCCTGAGGGGACAGCGGCACCACCTTCGCGGTGCGCGGCCACACGCCCCCACCCGGCGAGATCGCGGTGCGGTCGTAGTCGTCCCAGCTGCTGTGCGGCAGCGCGGCGAGGCGTTCGCGTTCCCGGTAGGACGATTCCGGTTCCGGGTCGGGGTCGAGGAACACGTGGCGGTGGTCGAAGGCGCCGATCAATCGGAGCTGCCGGGACAGCAGCATCCCGTTGCCGAAGACGTCGCCCGACATGTCGCCGATGCCGACGACGGTGACCGGATCGGTGTCGACCGCCAGACCGAGCTCTGCCAGGTGCCGGCGAACAGAGCCCCACGCTCCGCGCGCGGTGATGCCCATCCGCTTGTGGTCGTAGCCGCTCGACCCGCCGGAGGCGAACGCGTCGCCGAGCCAGAACCCGCGCTCGGTCGAGATGTCGTTGGCGAGGTCGGAGAACCGGGCGGTGCCCTTGTCCGCCGCCACCACCAGGTAGGGATCGGCGGTGTCGTGGACGACGGTGTCCGCGGGGTGCACGGTGCGGCCGTCGACGATGTTGTCGGTCACGTCGAGCAGCGCGCCGATGAAGTCGCGGTAGGCGCGCCGGACCTGTTCGGGGGTCGGGTCGGCGGCGCGGACGACGAAGGCGCCCTTGGCGCCCATGGGCACGATCAGCGAGTTCTTCACGGTCTGGGTCTTCATCAGGCCGAGCACCTCGGTGCGGAAGTCGTCGGGGCGGTCCGACCACCGCAGCCCGCCCCTGGAGATCGGGCCACCGCGCAGGTGGCTGCCCTCGAGGCGCGGGCCGTGGACGAAGATCTCGCGAAAGGGCGTCACCGCTGCCCGCACGGTCAGCAGGGAGGGATCGATCTTGAAGGCCGCGGGGCCGCCGCGCCGGGTCCCGTCCTGAAACCAGTTGGTCCGCAGGGTGGCCGTCACGAACGACCACAGGGCGCGCAGCAGGCGGTCCTCGCTGAGGGTCGAGGTCTCCGCGACGGAGCGGGTCAGCTCCGCGGTGGCCCGGTCCACGAGTACGTCCCGGGAGCCGATCGACGGATCGAGGCGGGCGTGGAAGAGCGCAACCAGGGCGCGGACGAACTCGGGCTGCGCGACGAGCAGATCGATGATCGTCGGCTCGGACAGCTCGAGACCGACCTGGCGCAGGTACCGGCTGGCTGCCCTGACCAGCACCGCATCGGTCCACGGCAGCTGCGCGGCTGCGACCAGTCGCAGGAAGCCGTCGACCTCGACCGCGCCGGTTGCGGTGGCGGCGAAGGCCCGCGACACCAGCTCCGCGGTATCCGGAGTCCAAGGAAAATCGGTGGGGCAGAAGGTGAATCGGTGTTCGTCGGTGGCGGGGGACCGGTCGTTGTCGCGCACCAGTTCGTGGGCGGCGACGCACAGGCCCATGTGGGCGAAGGTCTCCACCAGGTCGGCGAGCAGCGGGGCGCCGTCCGGCCAGGTCAGCGAGGCGATCAGCTCGCCGGAGCCGTCTCCGCCCGCGGGGGCGAAGCGCAGCGTGGCGGGTGGCGACGCCGGGTCATCCGATCGGACGTCCGGGGCCTTCCGGCCGGCTACCGTCGCGACATTCCCCATCGATACTCCCTACTTCGTTGTAGATCGTCTGGTGTGGACCAGTGTGTGGGAGGGAGACCTGGGCCACATCCGCCAGAACGGCGTGCAGCCACCCGTCCGCCACGCCCTTTTGGAATCGCCCTGCCGACCGCACTGCCGGGCGCTCGACGCCGCGGAGCCGACGGCTCCCGGGGGTCGGTGCACGTCAGACCGGGCGGCACAATGGTGGCGTGAGCGACAACAGCGTCGACGACGCGGAGCCGGGCCCCACCGAGTGGGGCGAGCACCCCAACGGGGTGGGGCCATGGGACACCGACCGGGACGGCCCGCTGCCTACCGATCCCCGCTACGACCCGGAGCTGCTCGCACTCGGTGACCGCCGCAACGTGGTGGACGCGTACCGGTACTGGACCCGCGAGGCGATCGTCGCGGACATCGACAGCAGGCGGCATTCGTTCCACGTCGCGATCGAGAACTTCGGGCACGACTCGAACATCGGCACCGTGGTCCGCACCGCCAACGCCTTCGCCGCGGCCGCGGTACACATCGTCGGCAGGCGTCGCTGGAATCGCCGCGGGGCCATGGTGACGGACCGATATCAGCACATCGTCCACCACCCGGACGTGGAGACCCTGCTCGAATACGCGGCCCGCAGCGACCTGGCCGTGGTGGCCGTGGACAACACGCCCGGCTCGGTGCCGCTGGAGACGGCGAGCCTGCCGCGCGAGTGCATCCTGCTGTTCGGCCAGGAGGGCCCCGGCGTCACCGACCACGCGAAACGGTCGGCGGAGATGACCGTCTCGATCGCCCAGTTCGGATCGACCAGGAGCATCAACGCGGGCGTCGCCGCCGGCATCGCGATGCACGCGTGGATTCGCCAGCACGCCGACCTGGGGCGTGCCTGGTAGCGATTCGTCACATATATAGGCAAGATCGTTTGTTATGCAGCATCAGTGGGCCGAGCGCGCCGACGCCGCCGAGGAAGCGATGGTCTCCCGGCACGTGCGCCGGTTGTGGGCCCTGCCCGGCACCGCGCTCGGCGTGGTGGCCTGGCCGCCGGTGCGTCGCGAACGGCTCTTCTTCAGCTGGCACTACTGGTGGCAGGCGCACCTGCTCGACTGCGTCGTGGATGCCGCGCTGCGCGATCCCACCCCCAAGCGCCGCCGTCGCATCACCAAAATTGCTCGGGCACATCGCGTCCGCAACATCGGGGGATGGACGAACAACTACTACGACGACATGGCCTGGCTCGGGATCGCGCTCGAGCGCGCGCAGCGACTGCACCACCTCGACTACCGGAACGCCATCCAGGACCTCGAATCCGAGCTCTTCGATGCGTGGGCCCCTGACCAGGGCGGCGGCATCCCGTGGTGCAAGAGGTCCAACTTCTACAACACCCCGGCGAACGGTCCCGCCGCGATCATGCTGGCCCGCACCGGGCGGCTGTGGCGGGCGCAGGCCATCGCGGACTGGATGGACGAGAAACTCCGGGACCCGTTCACCGGCCTGATGTTCGACGGCATCCGGACCGAGGGACCGGACTCGACCGGGGTGCTCGACCGCGAGATCTACAGCTACTGCCAGGGCGTGGCGCTGGGGACCGAGACCGAGCTCGCGGTGCGGCTCGGGGCGCCCCGGCACCGGCACCGGGTGCACGCGCTGGTCGAGGCTGTCGACAAACGGCTCACGGAGGACGGCCTGATCGTCGGCGGCGGGGGAGGGGACGGCGGCCTGTTCAACGGGATCCTCGCGCGCTACCTGGCACTGGTCGCCGCCGAGCTGCCGGGCGATCGCGCGGCGGACGTGCGGGCCCGCCGGACCGCGGCGCAGATCGTGCTGGACTCCGCGGAGGTCGCGTGGGAGAACCGCCTCCAGGTCGAGGGGCTACCGCTGTTCGGGCGCGATTGGACGGCGCCTGCTCACCTGCCCGGGCTCGGCGACGGGATCGCCACCTTCACCGGCGGCACCGTGCGGTCCTCCGACATCGCCGAGCGGGACTTCTCGGTGCAGCTCGGCGGCTGGATGCTGATGGAGGCCGCGTACGTGGCGTCGGGAGCGCTCTAGTCCCCGGCCTCAGCCCCCGGCCTTGATCACGCTGGTGACGGCGTCGATGAGCGCGAGGTGGGTGAACGCCTGCGGGAAGTTGCCCAGATGCCTGCCGCTGGACGACTCGATCTCCTCGGCGTAGAGATGCAGGGGGCTGGCGAACGAGAGCAGCTTCTCGCACAGCATCCGCGCCCGGTCGACCTCACCGATCAGGGCGAGGGCGGACACCAGCCAGAACGAGCAGATCGTGAACGTGCCCTCCACTCCCGAGAGGCCGTCGTCGGTCTCCTCCGTCCGGTAGCGCAGGACCAGGCCGTCGGCGGTCAGCTCGTCGGCGATCGCCAGCACCGTTGCACGGACCCGATCATCGTCCGGGGGAAGGAAACCCATGATCGGGATCAGCAGGGTGGCGGCGTCGAGGGCGGTGGTGTCGTAGTGCTGTACGAACACGTCTCGGTCGTCGACCCCGTTGGCGCAGACGTCGGCGTGGATCTCGTCGGCTGCCTGCCGCCACCTCTGTGCGAGCTCGGTCTGGCCGCGGTCCGCGGCCATGATCGCGCCGCGGTCGGCCGCAACCCAGCACATGACCTTCGAGGCCGTGAAGTGGCGGGGCTCGCCGCGCACCTCCCAGATCCCTCGATCCGGCTTGGGGTAAACGTCGATCGCGCCGTCGACCAGCTGGGTGACCAGGGCCCACGCGGGAGGGCCCAGCTGGCTGGCGTGCTTGACGTGGGTCGCGACCGACTCGATCAACATTCCCCACATGTCGTGCTGGCGCTGATTCCATGCGCCGTTGCCGACCCGGACCGGGCGGGCGCCGTCGTAGCCGGCCAGGTGGTCGAGGGTGCGTTCGGTCAGGTCTCGTTCGCCGTCGAGGCCGTACATGATCTGCAGCGGTCCGCTCGCGACCGCGTCGATCAGGAACGCGAAGTACTCGAAGGCCACCCAGTCGTAGCCGAGCTCGAACAGGGCCCGGAGCATGAAGGCCGAGTCGCGCACCCAGGTGTACCGGTAGTCCCAGTTTCGTTCGCCGCCAGGGGTTTCCGGCAGCGAGGTGGTCGCGGCGGCCATCAGCGCGCCCGACGGTGCGTAGGTCAGCCCCTTGAGGGTGAGGGCGCTGCGCTCGAGGTGTGGACGCCACCGGTGGTCGGGGAAGTTGCCCTTCCTGATCCAGTCGCGCCACATCCGGTCGGTGCCGTCGAGGAGCTCGGTGGCCTCGCCGACACTCGCGACGGAATGGCCGTCCCAGCAGAGGGCGACGAAAGCGGTTTCCCCCGAGGATAATTCGGTTCTGGCTCCCGCCCTCGCCGCGCCGAAGGTGAGCCGGAGGTTGCTCGTCAGCGTCAGTGTGAGCTCCCCGGCGGAGCAGGTGGCGCTTTCGTAGCCCTCGCCCGCGTAGGCCCACGAGCCGGTCGACCTGCCGTACTCGAAGAGCGGCATGCAGTTCACGGTGATCTCGACGCTGCCCTCGATGCACGCGGCGGTGCGCACCAGCATGTCCTGTGCCACGTGGTCGGCGGGCGGCCGCCGGTACTCGTCCGACCGGGTGGTGCCGTTCCACGGGCCCATCACCAGTGCGTCGCGCACCACCAGGGTTCCCGTCGGCAGGCACCAGGTCGTCTCGAGGACCATCGATCCCGGTAGGTACCGGCGCTGCGAGGGCACCTGGGCGTGCGTGGGGCTGAGTTGGAAGGAGCCAGCCGACCGGTCCAGCAGCGCGCCGAACACGCTGGGCGAGTCGGGCCGGGGAATGCACATCCACTCCACCGATCCGTCCGGCGCGACCAGGGCCGATGTCTGGCAGTCGGACAGGAAGGCGTAATCGGCGATCGGGGGGAACTCGGACATGACCGCCGTCCTTCGCCTCGTGTCCTGTGGTGCACCCATGCCCTGTGAAGGTACGCCGGAGCTCGGCGAGCGTGCGTGATTTGTACCCCCATTGGGGTGTGACTCGCGCACGGGCGACGCAGTCGCCTCAATTAAAACGACAACCATTATCATTAAGGTATGACTTCAGCCCCGACAAAGAAACTGCCCGTCACGGTCCTGTCCGGATTCCTCGGTGCGGGCAAGACCACCCTGCTCAACCACGTGCTCGCCAACCGCGACGGGCGCCGCGTCGCGGTGATCGTCAACGACATGAGCGAGGTCAACATCGACGCCGCCCTTGTCGCCGGCCAGGGGCACCTCGACCGGACCGAGGAGAGGCTGGTCGAGCTGACCAACGGCTGCATCTGCTGCACCCTGCGGGAGGACCTCATCGAGGCGGTCGGGGAACTGGCCAGGGACGGTCGGTTCGACCAGCTCATCATCGAATCGACCGGCATCTCCGAGCCGATGCCGGTCGCCGCGACCTTCGACTGGGAGTTCGAGGACGGGTTCAGCCTCGGCCAGATCGCGCAGCTCGACACGATGGTCACCGTCGTCGACGCCTCGACCTTCCTCGGTGAGCTCACCCGCGGTCAGCGCCTGGCCGACCGCGGCGAGGTCGCCGGGGACGGCGACGAGCGCACCATCTCGGACCTGCTCGTCGACCAGGTCGAGTTCGCCGACGTCCTGCTGCTCACCAAGACCGACCTCGTCAGCGAGAGGGCGCCGGGACCGTGGAGGCAACGCTGCGCAGGCTGAACCCGTCCGCGCGACTGCTGCGCACGGTGGCGGGCGTCGTCGACCTCGACGAGGTCCTCGAGACCGGGCTCTACGACCCCGAGCTCGCCGCCCGGGCGCCCGGCTGGGACGACGAGCTCGCCGGTGGGCACACCCCGGAGACCGAGGAGTACGGCATCCGCAGCGTCACCTACCGGGCCGACCGGCCGTTCCACCCGGCGCGACTCGAGGTCGCACTCACCGAGCTGAAGGGGGTGCTGCGCAGCAAGGGGTTCTGCTGGATCGCCAGCAGGCCCGAGGTCGCGGCGATCTGGTCGCAGGCGGGGCCGAACCTGACCATCGAGCCCGCGCAGCTGTGGTCGAGCACCGAGGTTCCGCGGGGGCAGGAGCTCGTGTTCATCGGTGTCCGCCTGGACGTGCACGGGCCGAAGCGGATCCTCGACGCCGCCCTGCTGACCGAGGACGAGGTGGCTGCAGGTGCGCGGGCGTGGGTCGGCTACCCGGATCCGTTGCCCGCGTGGGAACTCGGCGGTCACGAGCACTGAGTGGCTGCGCCGCGGCCACATTGCGGTCAGTGCACGCCTAGGGGAGGAGCATCGTCCGCTCGAAGGCGGCGCCGCCCTTGTCGTCGACGAAGACGAGCTTCACCGAGTCCGTGTGCGGATCGAAGGTCAGGAACGGCACGTGCGGGGTCCCGCTCTTCCACACGAACTGCTGGTCTGGAAGGAGCATCCATCCGGGGTTGGTGTTGCCGGACGTGCAACAGATTTCCCACATCTGCCCGGCGAGCGACCCGTCGTCGGCGGGCAGCTCCATCTGGCCCGCGTAACACATGTGGATGTCGCCGGTGACCCAGAGGACCTTGCGGATGTTCTTCTCGTTGATGAAGGTCTTCACCCGGTCGCGCTGGTCGCTGTACCCCTCCCAGCGGTCCTCTTTCGAAGGGAGGTGGTTGACCCGCGCGAAGGGCACGGAGGTGACGACACATTTGAAGTGGCAGGGCGACTGCTCGAGGCGCTGCAGGAGAAAGTCGAGTTGCTGCTCGCTCATCATGCGATCGGAGGTCCGCTCCTGGCGGCAGTCGAGGATGATGAATTCGACCGTGTTGCCCCAACGGAAGGTGCGCCACAGCGGCGTCTCCTCGGGGTCGTCGGCTTCGAGAGCCTGCACGCGGTAATAGGCGCGCTTGGCGTTGTCGATCTTCTGCCGCTCCGCGGGGTTGCTGGTCCAGGGAACGACCGTGCCGCTGTCGGTGACCTCGTGATCATCCCAGGTGGCGTAGATCCCCGCACGCGGGAAGAGGTCGCGATAGCCGCCGGCGTGATACGCCCCCCAGCCGGCGAGGTAGCCCTCGTACGTGCCGCCGTTGGCGTACACCAGGTCCATGTAGCCCTGGTCACCGAGCGTGATGAAGGCGTCGAAATCGCGTTCGGCGACCTTGCTGAGCAGGGGCCAGTGGAAGGGGGTGAGGCTGAGCGGGTTCGCGTAGTCGGGTAGGAGGGTGCCCTGTCCGACGCAGGAGCTGACGCCGACCGTGACGGGCTCGAGGCTGCCTTCAGCGAGCGCGGTGCGGGCGCTTCCGATGAGTGAGCGAATGGTCGCAGTCCCGGCCTCTCCATCGAAAAGGCCGTAGGAGTACCAGGTCCCGGACTCCAGGTTGTCGACCTTGGTCTTCGAGAAGCCGTCCGCGTCCGGGACCACGTTCGACTCGAACGCGACCTCGACCGTTTTCGGGGTCGCGCCCGCCCGCCAGACGACCAGGCGCTTGGGCGCCTTGTCGGCCATGTAGCACGCGACGACGAATGACGTCGGTCGCATGTCCCCCGCGATCACGGTGCGCGGGAAGACCGCGGTCGATTCGGGCACGGTCTCGGGCTCCCAGGACCGCACGGAGGCGGGGGACGAGGAGAGGTGGGGTGATCCGCTCGTGCCGGCGCCTCCTCCGGCCGGTCCCTCGCCGGGCCTCGCGTCGAGCACAGAGGCATTGGCTTCGGCACAGCCCGCAGCGAGTGCCGGGACGCCGATGGCGAGTGTCTTCAGGAACTTTCGGCGAGCGAGCTCCGCCGGGACGAGGGGGGCGGGGTCGTCATTCACACGCCGAGCATCGAACGAGTCCTTCGACAACGGGATTCCACCTTGAGCGCGAGAAGATACCGATTGGTCGGTGGAGAACCTATACCCATCCGATCGCTGCCGCAGCGCAACGAGGTCTGAAGGTCAGTCGACGGTGTAGTCCACGGGTGGCTTCGCCATCTCCTGCCGGTAGTGCCGGATGCCGAGCAGGGTGCCGACGATCAGGCACACCACCATCACCGCGAGCACCGCGGGCATCAGCCACGGCACGCGCTTGAGGAACTCACCCGCGTAGAAGCCGATCAGCAGCAGCACCGGTGCCCACGCCAGCGCTCCAAGGCTGCTGGCCACCGTGTACATGCGGTGGTTCATCCCCGCCGCGCCCGCGACCAGCGGGCACAGGGTGCGGACGAACGGGATCCAGCGGGCCACCAGCACCGACATGAAGCCGTGCCGGTCCAGCAGGACATTGACCTTGTGCAGGTTCTCGGCCGTCACGTAACGGCCACCGCGGCGAGCCACCAGGTGGTGGCCGGTACGCATACCGATCCGGTAGCCGACCTGGTTGCCGGCGATGGCGGCGACGGCGGCACCGGCGGACAGCGCCCACACGTGGACGGAACCCGAGGAATGGCCTGCGAGCACGATGCCCGCCGTGATCAGCAGCGAGTCACCGGGCAGGAACAGCCCGATGATGACGGCGCACTCGAGGAAGACGAAGGCGAGGACTATCAGCCACACCACCGCCGGCCCGGCGGTTTCAAGTGGCGCAAAACTGCCGGCGGCGAGCGTCATCGGCTACGGCGTCGGGTCGTCTTGGGCCACGGGGACCTCCTGCGCCGTCACCTCGGCCGGTTCCCGGCGCGAGGCCAGCACCTTTTTACCGACCGCGGCGATGCCCGGCAGGATCGAGATGAAGACGATGAGCAGGAAGATGGCCTCGACGTGGTCGCGGATGAAGGCCACATTGCCGAGGAAGTAGCCGAGGATCGTGACGCCACCGCCCCACAGGATGCCGCCGACGATGTCGTAGCCGAGGAAGGTGCGGTAGTTCATCTTCGAGACGCCCGCGATCACGGGGGTGAAGGTGCGCACGATCGGCACGAAGCGGGCCAGGATGATCGTCTTCGGCCCGTGCTTCTCGAAGAAGGCGTGCGACTCGGTCACGTACTCCTTCTTGAAGAAGCGCGAGTCCTCCTTCTTGAACAGCGCGGGGCCGATCTTGCGACCGATCCAGTACGCGGTCTGGTCGCCGAGGATCGCGATCACCGGCACGGCGACCATCAACACCCAGATGTTGACCGGCGGGTTCGGCTGGGCGGCGAGCAGGCCACCGGTGAACAGCAGCGAATCACCAGGCAGGAGCGGGAACAGCAGGCCCGTCTCGATGAAGACGATGGCGAGGATCGCCGGCAGCACCAGGTTCTTGAGCCAGGACTCCGTCAGCAGATACATCGGGTCCATCCACTGGGGCATCAGGGCTAGGTTGGTCACGGACTCCGAGGCTGCCTGCACAATCACGCGGCCCAGAGTACCGGCGATCGGCGTGTGCCCGCCCGCCCGCGCCCCGCGGCCGGTCGGCGAACGTGGCGACGCACGCGGCCGTGGCGGTAATCGTGAGGTCGCCGGGGGACGGTGAGGGTCAGGAGTCGGAGGGGACACCCGGCGGCGTTTGCAATACTGCATGTACCCCCGGCGCCCCTGACATCAAGGGACGCGCCCCCTCGACTCTTTATATGGAGGTCAGTTCCGTGCCGATCGCAACTCCCGAGGTCTACGCCGAGATGCTCGGTCGGGCCAAGGAGCACTCCTTTGCCTTCCCCGCCATCAACTGCACCTCTTCCGAGACCATCAACGCTGCCATCAAGGGCTTCGCGGACGCAGGCAGTGACGGCATCATCCAGTTCTCGACCGGCGGCGCGGAGTTCGGTTCCGGCCTCGGCGTCAAGGACATGGTCACCGGCGCCGTCGCGCTCGCCGAGTTCGCGCACGTCATCGCCGCGAAGTACGACGTGACCATCGCGCTGCACACCGACCACTGCCCCAAGGACAAGCTGGACGGCTTCGTGCGCCCGCTGCTCGCGATCTCGCAGGAGCGCGTCAACGCCGGCCAGAACCCGCTGTTCCAGTCGCACATGTGGGACGGCTCGGCCATCCCGATCGACGAGAACCTGGAGATCGCCAAGGAGCTGCTCAAGCTCTCGGCGGCCGCGAAGATCATCCTCGAGGTCGAGATCGGCGTCGTCGGCGGCGAAGAGGACGGCGTCGAGGCCGAGATCAACGACAAGCTCTACACCTCCAGCGAGGACTTCGAGAAGACCGTCGACGCGCTCGGCGTCGGCGAGAACGGCAAGTACCTGCTGGCCGCCACCTTCGGCAACGTCCACGGCGTCTACAAGCCGGGCAACGTCAAGCTCAAGCCCGCCGTGCTCGAGGAGGGCCAGAAGGTCGCGGCCGCGAAGCTCGGCCTGGCCGCGGGCTCGCAGCCGTTCGACTTCGTCTTCCACGGCGGCTCGGGCTCGCTGAAGTCGGAGATCGAGGACTCGCTGAACTTCGGCGTCGTCAAGATGAACGTCGACACCGACACCCAGTACGCATTCACCCGCCCGATCGCCGGACACCTCTTCGCCAACTACGACGGTGTCCTCAAGATCGACGGCGAGGTCGGCAACAAGAAGGTCTACGACCCGCGCAGCTACCTGAAGAAGGCCGAGGCCGGCATGACCGCTCGCGTCATCGAGGCCTGCAACGACCTCAAGTCGGCCGGACGCTCCGTTTCCGGCAGCTAGTCCGCTCGCACGAGAGTGCAGCTACCGGCTCGGCCTCTCGGCCGATGCCCCGGTAGCTGCACTTTCGTCGTTTCCGGGCCCGGTCAGCAGACCTTCCATGCGTCGCCGTCGCGCTGCAGGTTGAACGAGCGCGCCGAGCTCTCGTTCGGGGTCGCGCCGGTGTGGACGGTGGCCTGCGCGATCGCGGTGTCGTCGGTGATGGAGACCGTGTCGATGCTCTCGACCACGGGGATCGACTTCTGGTCGACCGCCACCCGGTACACATCGGCGAACTCGGCGTCGGGGATCTGTGCGTAGTAGGTCGCCAGATCGCCGCACGAGATCGTCCGCAGGGTCGCGAGGTCACCGTCTTCGATGGCGTCGACGAAGGTGTTGATCGCGGTCTGGACCTGGTCCTTGTCCGAGTCCCCGCTGACCTTCGAGGTGAGCAGGTAGGCCCCGCCCGCCGCGGCGGCCAGCACGACGCCGACGGTGACGACGATCGGCCACCGCTTCTTGCCGGTCGATGCGGGTTCCGGGGCGGGGATCTTCGCGGGGCCCGCGACCGGAGGGGCGGGACGCGGCGCGGCGGCCGCGGGAGCGGCACCGGCGGGCGGCCGGACCGTCGGCGCGGGTCGGCCGGGACCGACCTTCGCGGGCGCGGCCTTGGGACGCGAGACCTGGGTCGGGGGCACCACAGCGGCGGGCCGCGGGGGCGGCGGCGTGACCTTCGGGAGGGCGACGGTGGCGTCGTCCGGGGCCGCGGGCGGCGGTGTGACCCTCGGGAGGGCGACGGTGGCGTCCTCGGGGGTCGCCGGGGCGTCGGCCGGCGCGGGTGGGGCGCCTGCGGGCACGACCTTTCGCGGTGCCGCCGTCGGGACCTGCGGCTTCCATGCCGCGCCGGACCTGTCCACCGGGACGGTGACCGCGGCGGGCTCGTCGTCCGTGTCCGTCGGCTCGGACTCGGCCGGTGCGTCGGCCGCCTCGGACACCGTCTCGGCGGCGGCCTCGGGTTCCGCCTGCGCGGATTCGGGCTCGGACTCGGCGTCGGACTTGTCGTCAGGCGCGGCCGCGGGCTCGGCGTCGGACTCCGACTTGGGCTCCGGCTCCGGCTCGGGCTCGGGCTCGGCGTCGGACTCCGACTTGTGCTCGGGCTCGGGCTCGGGCTCCGGCTCCGGCTCCGACGCCGACGCCGACTCGGGCTCGGACTCGGTTTCGGTTTCGGGCTCCTGCTCGGCTTCGGTCACGCTCTGGACCGGCGCGGGGTCCTCGTCCTTCTCGGCCTGCTCCGCCGACGCGGATGTATCCGTGTCCGGCGTGTCGACGGCGGGATCCGCGTCCGCCGCGGGCTCGTCCGCCTTTGCGTCGGCATCGGCGGCGACGTCGGGTTCGGTGGCGGAGGTCTCGGTCTCGCTGGTCTCCTGCACCGCGGCGTCCGTCGCTTCCGGCGTTGTCACCGAGGTGTTTCCGGTGTTCTCCGCATCCGCGCCGGTCGCTGCCCGGTCGCTGCCGGGGTCCGCGCTCTGGGCGGCAGAGTCCTTGGGTTCCGAGTTCTTGGGGTCCGACACGTCCGCCCTCTCGTTCGACAATCCTCTTCGTGACTGTGGGCAGCCTATCGAGCGACCGGTGGCCGGGGCACAATGGTCGGCATGACCTCTTTCGGTGACCTGCTCGGCCCCCAGCCCACCCTGCTGCCAGGAGACGACGACGCGGAGTCCGAACTCCTGAACAAGGCGGATCCCAAGCAGGTTGCGGCCGACCATCCGACGGCCTCCATCGCGTGGGCCTACCTGGCCGAGGCCGCACTGGCCGACGATCAGACGATCACCGCCTACGCGTACGCGCGCACCGGCTACCACCGCGGGCTCGACCAGCTGCGGCGCAACGGCTGGAAGGGCTTCGGTCCGGTGCCGTACAGCCACGAGCCGAACCGCGGGTTCCTGCGCTGCGTCGCGGTGCTGGCCAAGGCCGCCGACGCGATCGGCGAATCCAACGAGCACGCCCGTTGCCTTGACCTGCTCGAGGACTGCGACCCCAGGGCCGCCGAAGCACTTGGCCTCGGCTAGCCCTCAGCTCTTCACAGCCGACCGGGGCCGCGCCCGACTGCGCGCCTCGGTCAAACGGCTGCGCGGATCGGCATTTCCCGTCCTGCAGTGCGCGCTCGCCGCCGGACTCGCCTGGTGGATCGCCAACGACCTGATCCACCACCCGAATCCGTTCTTCGCGCCCATCGCGGCCGTCGTCTCGCTCGGCCTGTCCCTCGGGGCGCGGCTGCGGCGGTCGGTGGAGCTGCTCGCCGGCGTCACCGTCGGCATCGGGATCGGCGACCTGTTGATCTCCCAGATCGGCACCGGCGCCTGGCAGATCGTGCTCGTGGTGCTGCTTGCCATGTCGACGGCGATCTTCCTCGACGGCGGGCCGATCATCTCCATGCAGGCCGGGACCTCCGCGGTGCTGGTCGCGACGCTCATCCCGCCCGAGCGGGGCGGCGGGCCCGACCGGATGATCGACGCTCTCATCGGTGGGCTGGTCGGGATCCTCGTCGTCGCGTTCGTGCCGACCCATCCGGTGCTGCGGGCGCGGCAGAACGCCGCCGCGATCCTCGGCACCGCGGGGGAGGTGCTGCAGCTGGTGGCGGACGGGCTGGTCGCGAACGACCCGGAACCGATCGTCAAGGCGCTGCAGAAGGCCCGCGACACCCAGTCGTCGATCGACGGGCTCAGGTCCAACCTGATCGGCGGTCGGGAGATCAGCCGGGTGTCGCCGCTGTACTGGAACTCGCGCGAGCGCCTCGCTCGGCTGAGCGCCACCGCGGACCCGATCGACAACGCGATGCGCAACATCCGGGTGCTCGCGCGGCGATCGCTGACGCTGGTCCGCGATGACGAGATCCTCGATCCGCGCTTGGTGGACGAGGTGGAGAAGCTCGCGCAGGCGCTGGAGGTGCTGCGCCGGATGATGCTGGCCGATCCCGGCGAGAAGCCCGATCAGGCCGATGCGGCGCGGGTGCTGCGCTCGGTGGCGGCGGGGGCGAAGGCCGAGCTGGTGGAGAACGCGGGCGTGTCCGCGACTGTGGTGTTCGCGCAGATCCGCTCGCTCACCGTTGACCTGCTGCAGGTCGCGGGTCTGAAGCGGATCTCGGCCATCGCGACCCTGCCGCCGACGGTCGCGAATCCCTACTACCGGCCGGAGCAGTAGCGGCGACGATGTAGCCACATATGCGAATGTATGCATATGATGGACGCGAACCGCACGAAGGGGAGCGTCATGGGAGTTGGGCACGGGCACAGCCACGGGGGTGAGCCGACCGCCGCGGGGCCGTCGGTGGGCCGCATCCGCCGGATGGTCATCGCACTGGGGATCCTGCTCGCGTTCCTCGCGCTCGAGGTGGCGGTCGGCCTGACGATCAACTCGCTCGCCCTCCTCGCGGACGCCGGGCACATGCTCACCGACGTCGTCGGCATGTCGATGGGGCTGGTGGCCCTGCTGCTCGCCAGACAGGGTTCCAAGGCCGCCGCACGCACCTTCGGCTGGCACCGCGCCGAGGTGCTCACCGCGATGGCCAACGCGGTGCTGCTGCTGGGTGTCGCGGTGTGGGTGATGTACGAGGCGATCGGACGGATCGGCGACGCCCCCGAGGTGCCCGGCCTGCCGCTGATGCTGACGGCGGCCGCCGGGCTCGCGGCCAACATCGTGGTGATGCTGATGCTGCGCGCGGATGCCAAGGGCTCCATCGCGGTCCGCGGCGCCTACCTCGAGGTGCTCGCGGACGCCGTCGGCAGTGTCGGCGTCCTCATCGCGGGCGCGGTGGTGCTGGTGTTCAACTGGCCGTACGCCGACATCGTGGTGGGCGTGCTGATCTCGCTGTGGGTGGTGCCCCGCGCGATCAAGCTGGCCGGCGCCGCGCTGCGCATCCTCACCCAGGCCTCGCCCGCGCACGTCGACGTCGACGCCGTCGAGGCGGATCTGCGCGCCCTGCCGGGGGTTTCGGACGTGCACGACCTGCACGTGTGGACGCTGACCACCGGCATGGACGTCGCGACAGTGCACCTGACCACCGAGGCTGATTCGCGCCAGGTGCTCGGCGCGGCGAAGGTCGTGCTCGACGCGCACGGGCTCGGCCACGCGACCGTGCAGGTCGAGTCCGGCGCCGAGGGCAGCCACTGCCAGGAGAACATCACCTGGTGACGCCGGCTCAGCGGTAGCCGTCGGTGTTCGCGGGCAGCCCCCGGTCCTGCACCTCGACGAGGTAACGCCAGCAGTCCGGCCGCGAGCCGTCCACGTCGGTGAAGCCGTACCGCTGTGCCAGCTGCCCGCTCGAGACGACGGTCCCGCTGAACTGCGTGACATCGGGATCGGCGGCCAGCGCGGCGACCGCCCGGCCGACGAAGGCAGGCGACTCGGAGATCGCGAAGTGCGGTTGCCGGTCGAGTGCGTCGCGCCAGTTGTCCTCGGTCACCCCGAAGATCTCCAGCATCGCCTCCGAGCGAAGCCAGCCAGGGGTGACGGCGACAGCCGCGCCGCCCAGCGGGGCCAGCTCGTGCGCCTGCGCGGTGGTCATCCGCTGCACCGCGGCCTTGACCAGGTCGTAGTAGAAGCCCACCTGGTGCCGATAGGCGACGTTGTATTCCGCTGTACCGTCGGTCATCTCGACGACCAGGCCGCCGGGCCGGCGGATCAGCAGGGGCAACGCGAAATGGCTGGTGATCGCGTGGGTGTCGATACCCATCCGCAGCATGCGCAGTCCGCCGTCGAGGTCGTGCTCCCAGAGCCTGGTGCCGAACTGCGCGTATCTGTCCCCGCCGAAGATGTCGTTGACCAGGATGTCGAGCCGACCGTGATCGGTGTCGATGCGGGTGATCAGGGCGCGCACCTGGTCCGGTTCGAGGTGGTCGACCCGCAGGGCGATGCCGTCACCGCCTGTGGTCGCGATGAGATCGCCCGTCTCCTCGATGGTCTCGGGCCTGCCGATCTCCGACCGGCCGGCGTCGCGGCTGCTGCGTCCGGTCGCGTAGACGGTCGCCCCGGCCCGGGCCAGCTCGACCGCGATGGCCCGGCCCGCGCCGCGGGTCGCACCCGCGACCAGCGCCACCTTTCCGGTCAGATCCGGCGCGCTCATCGGCTGCGCCTGGTGACGCCCGTGCCCGGACGCCACAGGTCGACGTGCAACTGGTCCTCCGAGACCGTCGTCAGGACTGCTTCCTCGATGCCGAGCTCGAAGATCTGCGCCTCGTCGCCGGGGTTCTCGTCGTAGCTCTCGAGGATGGCCTTCTTCTCGTCCCCGAACAGCTCGCGGGCCCGGCCCGAGATCTTCGCGTCGCCGCCCTCCATGGTGTGGTGGCCAGGATTGGTGTGCAGCGAGTAGCGGGGGTCGCGGCGCAGATCACGCACCTTCATCGCGCCCGGCATCGACCCGAGGACCAGCAGTCCACGGAAGGTCTCCACCTCGGTGCCGCTGACCCGGGGGGATCCGTCGGCCCGCAGCGTCGCGAGGACGTGGTGCTTGTGCGCGCGGAGCCGCGCAGCGATCGATTCGGACAAGGCCGGTGCTTCGTCGGAGAACTGCTGCCAGGTTGTCATGCCGACCAGTGTGCGCCGGAATCCCTGACATCTTGTGTCAGGGATTCCGCATAGACTCGTCCGGTGCGCTCCAGTCGGTTGCTCGACCTCATGCTGCGGCTGCAGGGCGGTCCCGGTGCCACCGCCGAGCGGCTGGCCGAACAGCTCGAGGTGTCCGTGCGCACCGTGTACCGCGACGTCGCGGCGCTGCAGGCCGCGGGCGTCCCGCTGTGGACGGAGAGCGGGCCGGGTGGCGGCATCCGGCTCCTCGACGGCTGGCAGTCCAAGCTGAGCGGGATGACCGGCGTCGAGACCTCCGCGCTCATGCTGCTCGGCGTGCCCGGCCTGGCGGCGGACCTGGGCCTGGGGGAGCAGACGGCCGCCGCGGAGGCCAAACTCCTCGGTGCCATGCCGCTTCCGCTGCGTGCGGGGGCCGAACTCTGGCGCAGGCGGCTGCACGTGGACGCCCCCGGCTGGTTCGGGCGGGCGGCGGACACCCCGCACCTGGCGACGGTGGCACGGGCGGTGCTCGAGGGCAGGCGGCTGCGGATCGGCTATCACCGGCGCGGCAGGGAGGTGACCCGCACCCTCGACCCCCTCGGGCTGGTGGCGAAGGCCGGGGTCTGGTACCTCGTCGCCGGGCATCGCGGTGCGACGCTGTCCTTCCTGGTCTCGCGGATCGGTGCCGCGGTGGTCCTCGACGAGGACGCCCGGCGGCCGGACGATTTCGACCTGGCGGCCTGGTGGGCGCGGTCGGCCGCCGAGTTCGACCGGTCGCTGCTGCGGTACCCGTGCCGGGTTCGGCTCGCGCCCGCGGCGTGGCGGTCGCTGCCCGCCGCGGTCGGGCGGGAGGCCGCGCGGGTGACCCCCGGCCCTGCGGATGCGGAGGGCCGGGTCGAGGCGGCGCTGCTGCTCGAGTCGGAAGAGGTTGCGGTGCACCAGCTGACGGCGCTCGGCTCGGGAGTGCAGGTGCTGGAACCGGACTCGCTGCGCGAGGGCCTGCGCGAGATCGGCGCCGAGATGGCACGCCGGAACGGCTGATCGGTCAGAGCATCCGGCGGACCCGGTCGAGCGCACGGGCCCGGCGCACCGACACCCGCGTCCACAGTGCCTGTTGAATCGTCAGCGTCGCCCAGCCGGCCATCGCCATGCCGGACAGGTTCAGCAGCAGCTGCAGCGAACTGCCCCAGATCTCGTGGCTTGCCCCGAAAGCCAGGGCCAGACCCACGTTTCCCGCCGCGGGCACCGTCGTCACGGAGATGAACACCCCGGCCAGCCCGGCCGACTTCGCCGAGGTCAGCGACAGCACCCCGGCGGCCGCCGCGATCACCGCCACGATGAACGACCACTTGTCCGGGCTGTAGATGAAAGCGGTGTCGGGCCGCGGGCCGGTGACGTCGTCGATCGTCACCCAGCCCAGCCCCCTGCCGACCAGCGCGAGGATCGCCGTGACCGCGATCGCGACCACGAACCCGACGACGAGGGTGCGGACCGCGAGCGCGAGCAGCACCCACCGGCGCCGCACCAGCGCGACCCCGAGCGCGGCGATCGCCCCGAACTCCGGCCCCAGCACCATCGCCCCGATCACCAGGATCTGTGAGTCGGTGATGATCGCGATCGCTGCCAGCAGGGTCGCAAGGGACATGAAGCTCAGGTAGGTCCAGTTGAGCTCGGTCTCCTCGTAGGAGCGTTGCGCGACCTCCGCCCACACCACGGAGTCCGCGCTGCTGCCCGGGGTGCTCAGTTCGGCGTCGAATCCGCTGCGGGAGAGCCACGCGTTGACCGGTTCGATCTCGATGCTGCCGCGGTGGTGCAGCCCGGTGGCCCGCAGGTCGTCGATGACCTCGTTGGCCGCCTCCCTGGCGATGTCGGCGTACACGACGTCGCCCTCCGGGCGCAGCGAGGCGCCGCGCATCACCGCGAGGCCGCTGACGGCCGGTTCCGCATCGAGGATCCGGAGGGCCTCGTCCGTCAGGTCGCTCGGCGCCAGGATCCGCAAGTGAAGCATGCGGACAGTCTGCCGGTCGGCGGACGGAAGTCGCGGGAGGCCGCATGCACGAAATTCGGTTTCCGGGGCGCAGGTGCGGTCGATAGCATGGCCTGCCATGGCTACCCCACATCCCCGCGTGTACTTCGGTGACCGGATCGTCGACGTCGCGGAGGCGACGCTCGGCGTCGCCACCTCGTCCGTGCTGTACGGGCTGAGCGTGTACACGGTGTTCCCGGTGCAGGTCGACGGGACCCGGCGCAGCGCGTTCCGTCTGCGCGACCACTTCCAGCGCATGGTCGAGTCCTGCAAGATCATCGGGATGGATCGGTTCGCGGACGAGTGGGACTACGACCGATTCGTCTCGGTGGCAACCGAACTCGTCGCCGCGAACGCGCCGACCGAGGACGTGTTCGTCCGGGCCACCGTGCACGTCGACGAGTCGATCGCGGGCACAAGGGTGCGCGGCTGCCACACCACCGTCAGCATGTTCGTCTACGACGCGGTGCCGATCGTCCCGCAGGACGGCATGCGCCTGAAGACCAGCACCTGGCGCCGGATCCCGGACGACGCGATCCCGTCGCGCGCCAAGGTCAACGGGGCGTACGTGAACTCGGTGCTGGCCAAGCAGGATGCCATCGACGCCGGCTACGACGACGCGATCTTCCTCGACGGGAACGGTCACGTCTGCGAGCTCAGCGCCGCCAACATCTTCCTGGTGCGCGGCGGCACCCTGATCACGCCGGACGTGTCCTGCGACATCCTCGACGGCATCAACCGGCGCACGCTGCTCACCCTCGCCGCCGAGGACGGCATCCCCGTCGTCGAGCGCACCGTCGACCTCACCGAGCTGTACATCGCCGACGAGGTGTTCGTCACCGGCACATCCGCGGGCGTCGCCCCGGTGACCGAGGTGGACGGCCGGGTGGTCGGCGACGGCATCCCCGGCCCGATCGGCCAGGCCCTGCGCAAGCGGCACGCGGCGGCGCTGCGCACCGACGAGCTGCACGGCTGGGTCACGGAGCTCTAGGCGCCTGCGGCGCCCGTGAGTACTTCTGGCCCGCAGAGGGACCGGAAGTACTCACGGGTGGCGGAGCCGCTCATTTCTTGACGGCGGTCAGCAGCAGGTACTCCCATTCCATGGTGCCGTCGCCACGGTCGTGCCGCCGTCCCAGTTCGGTCAGTTCGTGGTCAAGGGCCGCGACGCGCTCGGGGTCGTCGGCGATCGCCCGGTACACCGCGATCGTCGGGCCGTAGCAGGCCTTGAAGAAGTCGCGGAACTGCTCGGCGGTGTCGAAGCAGTCGACGGTCAGCCGCTCGCGGCGCGCCACGACCTCGGTGACGCGGTCGCCGAGGAGGGTGCGCACGTGCTCCTCGCTGCCCCACAGCGGTGGCGGCTGCGCGCCCGCGGGCGGCGGGGGAGCGTAGGGCTTCATCGTCGCGAACATCTGACCGATGAAACCCTCGGGTGTCCAGTTGATCAGGCCGAGAGTGCCGCCCGGTCGCAGGACGCGGACCAGTTCGTCCGCGCTCTCCTGGTGGTGGGGCGCGAACATCACGCCGACGCACGAGATCACGGCGTCGAACTCGTCGTTCGTGAACGGCAGTGCCTCCGCGTCGGCCTCGCGCCAGTCCAATGCCAGACCCAGCGACTCGGCCTCCCGACGTCCCGACTCGAGCAGCTCGGGGGTCAGATCCGAGGCGACGACGGTGGCGCCGATGCGGGCGGCGGGGATCGAGGCGTTGCCGGAACCGGCCGCGACGTCGAGTACGCGGTCGCCCGCCCGGATTCCGCAGGCCTCGACGAGGCTCGGGCCGAGGGCCGCGATGACGTCGGCGGCGACCGACGGGTAGTCGCCCAGTGCCCACATGGCCCGGTGCTTGGCCTTGATGTCGGGTGCGGCGTTGGTGGGTGTGCTCATGGAAGTCCTCCTCGTGTGTGGTGGTGCTTCCAGCGTCGGTCCATCCGGGCGCGCGTTCCAGTCCCAGATCTGAACCACCGGCGGTTCACGATCTGTACCGGCGTCGGTCCCCGGCTTGGCCCCGGGTCATCCCCGGGTCATCCCCGGGTATGACCCGGCCCCCGACGGATCTCGTCCGGCGAGTGGATGTCCCGCGGCGCGTGCCCTGATGGAGTGGAGGCATGCGTGAACAGGTGTTGTACTCGGTGCTCGTCGGGCTGGCCGTTGCCGCGGTGCTGGCGCTGCCGCTGACGGTCTGGCAGTACCGCAAGTACGGCCGGGTGTCGGCGGCGCGATCGACGGTGGTGGTCGCGGCCCTGATCTACACCGCGGCGGTCGTCGCCTTCACCATGTTCCCGCTGCCGTCGCTGACCCCGCGGTGGTGCGAGCTGTATGCGGTCACCGAGCCGGTGCTGCGCCCGTTCGCCTTCGTCTCCGACATCCGTCGCGACACCGCGGGGATGAGCGCGGTCGGGGTGCTGACGAGTTCCGCGGTCATGCAGGTGGTGCTCAATGTGGCGCTGTTCGTGCCGTTCGGGGTCTTCGGGCTGGTGCTGTTCGAGCGCTCCCGCGCCGCGACGATCGCCGCCGCCGTCGCCGTCTCGGGGCTGATCGAGCTGACCCAGTTCACCGCGGTGTGGGGTGTGTTCCCCTGCGCGTACCGGGTGGCGGACGTGAACGACGTGCTGCTCAACACGGCAGGCGCGGTGGTCGGGGTGGTGCTGGTCGGGCTCGCCCCGCAGCTCGTGCCGAGCCGTGGCCTGCTGGCGGTGGGCCGGCCGTTGCCGCGCCCGGTCACGGCCTGGCGCCGCTGGGTCGGCATGGCCGTCGATGTGACCGCGTTCGTTGGTGTCTTCGTCACGGCGGCCGTCGTGGTCCAGCTGGGCACGGAGGTCGTGGGTGTCGCGGTCGACGCGGACACCGCCAGGGCGGTGGCGGCGCTGTCGGCGATCGCGGCGGTCGTCGGGCCCGGCCTGATCGGGTCCGGTGCCTCGCTGGGGCAGCGGGTGGTGTGGTTGCGGCCGCAGTGGCCGACCGAGCCGACGGCCGGGGCCAGGACCGCGCGGGCGCTGAGCGTCGCCGGGGTGGGTGCGGTGCTGGTGTTCGTGGCCCCGCCTGCTGCGGTGCTGTGGCTGCTGGTCGTGGCGGCATCGGTTCCGTTCACCAGGGGAAACCGCGGGCTGTCCGGCGTGCTCAGCGGTGCCGACATGGTCGACGCCCGGGTGCGGCCGGAGCCGGCGGAGCCCGCGGTTGTTCGGTTTGCCGTCGACGCCGGACGCGGGTAGCCCTTCCCTCGAGCGGTTCCCGATCTGTACTGGCGTCCGAGCCTGGCCAGGCGTGTACTGGTCAGGGGGCAACCGAGGAGGAAGCCGTGTCGGCATACGGCCAGTTCTGCCCGGTGGCGAAGGCCATGGAGCTGCTCGACGAGCGTTGGACCATGCTCGTGGTGCGCGAGCTGCTGTCCGGCAGTACCCACTTCAACGACCTGCGGCGGGGCAATCCCAAGATGTCGCCCGCACTGCTGTCCAAGCGGCTACGGACCCTCGAGCGCGCCGGGGTGGTCCGCCGGACCGTCGAGGACGGCCGGAGCAGCTACACCCTCACCCCCTGCGGCGAGGAGCTCGGCGGCGTGGTCGAGGCGCTCGGGGCGTGGGGCGTGCGCTGGATCGGCGAGCTCGGCGAGGAGGACCTGGATCCGCACCTGCTGATGTGGGACATGCGACGGACGGTGCCGATCGACCGGTGGCCGCGCGGTCGCACCGTGGTGGCCTTCGAGTTCGACGACGTCGCCACCCGCGCCGGGCGGTGGTGGCTCTGCGTGACGGGCGACGAGGCCGACGTCTGCGATTACGACCCGGGCTTCGAGGTGACCGCCACCGTCGCCACCGGCCTGCGCACCCTCATCGAGGTGTGGCGCGGGGACCGGTCCTGGTCGCAGGCGCTGACGTCGGGGCTGGTCACCATCTCCGGACCGGGCTCCGCGGCGAGGGAGGTGCCCGCGTGGCTGGGCCAGATGAACCTGGCCGCGACCGTCAGGCCTGGGTGACGCGCGCGTGGGGCCCGAGTGTCCAACTAGAATGCCAACTGTCCAATCCACTGGACACCTTGCCTGCGGACGTGCCATGCTGCGGCGGTGCAAGATCATCATTCGTTCCGGATAGGCGTCTCCGCCGAGGCCGTCCGGCTCGCTCGGGAGCGGGCGGAGATCGCCGATGCGTCGTACCGGAACGTGATCGCCGAGGCGATCGCGGTCATGCGCGCCGAAGGATTGAGTGACCGCAGGATCGCGGCCGAATTGGACGTCAGCAAATCGTCGATCCGGGCGATGGCGATCGGTCCCGACGTCGACGAGTCCGCGGCCGGCCAGATCGAGGCGCTCAGGTTCGGGGTGTGGGTCGATGTCGCGGGTATGTCCGGGCAGCACTTCATCATCGAGGACGACCAGCTCGTCAGCCATGAGCGGATGGCCCTGCACGGCATCGGCATCGAACTCCTCCGCTCGGCCGGTCTTGCCGACACCGCTGCCCGGGAGTACCTGCACGTGACGACCGGCCAGCGGATCCTCGTGTACTCGCAGGAACGGTGGAAGGGCAGGCCAGACGAGGCGGCCGAGGACGGTTGGGACAAGCGAGGCCGCTACCGCATCGAACGCTGCCCCGGGCTGGAGGAGGGGCGATGCGCGGACAGCCACACGCCGCTGCTGCTCGGTGAGATCGGGCTGAGGGAGGGCGATGACCTCTTCGGAAACGGCTGGCCCGGCCGGCGCCCGACCGCGCATCAGGTGTGGAAGCTGCTCACCGCGGCCATCGAGGAGACCTTTGAGATCTTCGATCCCTCCTACCCGGAACTCGAGCGGCGGCGGCGGCCGGGCACCACGCCGCGTTACCAGGGGAGGCCGGGAAACGGTGTGTCCGTTACCGATTCCCATCGAAGCTGATCGGCCCGAAATCAACCGCCCAACCGAAGCGGTCCACGTGAGAAAGGGAGCCAGGAAGTGGCAACACAGGAAGAACTCGTTGCGGGAATCGCCGAGATCATCGAGGAGGTCACCGGAATCGAGCCGTCCGAGGTGACGATCGAGAAGGCCTTCGTCGACGATCTCGACATCGACTCGCTCTCCATGGTGGAGATCGCGGTCCAGACCGAGGACAAGTACGGCGTGAAGATCCCCGACGAGGATCTCGCCGGTCTCCGGACCGTCGGCGATGCCGTGGACTACATCCAGAAGTTGGCGGCCCAGGATTCGGAAGCCGCAGAAGCGATCCGGGCGAAGATCGAATCCGAGAACCCCTGACCCGCAGTCAGTGAAGGATCCGCCCCGGATGCCGGGGCGGATCCTTCCCGGCGGTGGGTGCTCAGATCTCGGCCCGGCGTTCCGCGGCCGCCGGCCATGGGTTCACCCCGTGGTTCAGCCACTCGGCGGTGCCACGCCAGAACCCGTCCCGGTGCCGGTCGTGGAAGAGCCCGAAGTGCCCGATCGCGTTGTGCCCGAGACTCTCCGGCCGCAGCTCCACCCTGGCCCGATCGCTGCCCCGGTAGTACCGGAGCGTTCGCTCGAGGGCGGCGGGGGTGCCGAACTCGTCGTCCGTGGTGGCCACCGCCAGGATCGGCGCCCGCACGGCGGCGAACCGGCGTCGCACCTCGGCTCGCTCGCCGCGCGGATAGCTGGACTCCATCGCGGCCCGGCGGAAGGCCCACTCGCGGGCCACCCCCGCGGGCAGGTCCTCGAGCCAGCCGAGCCGGCGACCGGGGAAGTACCCGTACGCGGCGGTGAGTGCCGGCATCGCCAGATGCCACTTCGCGAGCAGGCCAACGCGGCTTCGTCGCGCGTAGTCGCGCCAGTACGCGTACTGCGCGCCGACGGTGAGCATCCGGTCCACGTGCACCGCGCCCGCCGCGAACCCGGGCAGGAACCCACCGATGCTGTGCCCGACCACGGCCAGCGGACGGTTCGGCTCCTGCGCCCGCGCGAAGGCCACCGCCGCGTCGAAGTCCTGCTCGCCCCACGCCCGCCATGGAATCGCGGTGCCACGCAGCGTGTCGGGCGGCCGGGAAGCGCCGATGCCGCGATAGTCGTAGGTGAGCACCGGCGAGCCGAGCCCGGCCAGGTACCGCGCGTACCGGTGGTAGTAGCGGGCCAGCACCCCGGTGGCGCAGTTGACGATCACCATCGGCGCGTCCGTACCCGCGATCGCGGGGTCGAACAGGTGCCCGCCCAGCACGACACCGTCCCGGCACCCGAAGGTGACGGGACGGGTCGTGACCTCGGTGGATGTCACGGCAGACGTTCGATGACCGTTGCGTTCGCCATGCCGCCAGCCTCGCACATGGTCTGCAGGCCGTAGCGGGCGCCGCCCTGCTCCATCGCGCCGACCAGGGTGGTGAGCAGGCGGGCACCGCTCGCGCCCAGCGGGTGACCGAGGGCGAGCGCGCCCCCGTGCACGTTCACCTTGTCGAGGTCGGCGCCGGTCTCCCGCGCCCAGGCCAGCACCACCGAGGCGAAGGCCTCGTTCACCTCGAACAGGTCGATGTCCGCCAGCGTCAGCCCGGCCCGTCGCAGCACCTTCTCGGTGGCCGGGATGATCGCGGTGAGCATGTACAGCGGGTCGTCGCCTGCGACCGCGAAGCTGTGCAGCCGCGCCAGCGGGGTGAGCCCGAGGCGCGCCGCGGTCTCGCTGGTGGTGACGAGCACGGCGGCGCTGCCGTCGCTGAGCGGGCTCGAGTTGCCCGCGGTCACACTCCAGTCGATCTGCGGGAAACGCTGCGCCGCTGCCTCGTTCGCGAACGCCGGGCGCAGCGCCGCCATCGACTCGAGCGTGCCCCCTGGACGGACCGCCTCGTCGGTGGCGAGCTCGGGCAGCGCGGCGAGCTCCTTCGCGAACGCGCCGCCGATCGTCGCGGCATAGGCCTTGGCGTGGCTGCGCAGCGCGAACTCGTCCATCTCGGTACGGGTGATGCCCCACCGTGCGGCGATCAGTTCGGCGCTGATGCCCTGGGGCACCAGGCCGTCCGGGTAGCGCTCGGCGAACCGGGTGCCGCGCGGATCGGCGCCTGCGCCGATGTTCGACCCCATGGGGGTGCGGCTCATCGACTCCACGCCGCAGGCGATCACCACGTCGTAGGCGCCCGAGATGACGCCCTGCGCGGCGAAATGCACGGCCTGCTGGCTGCTGCCGCACTGCCGGTCGATCGTGGTGCCCGGCACCGATTCGGGGAAACCCGCGGCCAGCAGCGCCGTGCGGGTGATGTTGGCGGCCTGCTGGTCGACCTGGGTGACGCAGCCGCCGATCACGTCGTCGACGAGCGCCGGGTCGATGCCGGTGCGGTCGACGAGCGCGGTCAGGCTGTGCGCGAGCAGGTCCACCGGGTGGATCCCGTGCAGCGCGCCGCCCGGCTTGCCCTTGCCGATCGGGGTGCGGACGGCGGCCGCGATCACGGCGTCTCTCATGACTGCTCCTTCGTGGTGGTGCCGCCGAGGATTCGGCGGAGCTGGCGTGCCTGTCCGGCGAGTTCACCTGTCGCGGTGTGAAGTTCGGACTCGTCGACGCACAGATCGTCGGTTGCCCACACGGTGCGGTGGCGCAGCCGGTACCAGCGTGAGGCCGGTGCGGCGGGTGGGAAGTGGGCGCTGAACTCGATGGTGGGGATCGGGTCGGGTGCGGTGCGGGTGGCGTACAGGCCCGGCGGCAGGGCGTCGAGCAACACCGCCGCGACCTCCTGCGGGGCGAAGTCGATGTCGGCGGTCAGGCGGATCCAGACGTCGAATTCCGGGGTCTCACCGCCGGCGAACGGCCGGGCCGAGTTGATCGGCCGGATGTCGAGGTACTGCGAGAACGGCACGAAGTCGACCGGGATCTCCAGGGGAGGAAGCGATTCCGGATCCACCTCGGACACGGCGGCGGGCCCGGGTGGCCAGCGCAGGGTGGTGTCGGGGGTGCGGGCCAGCCGGACGACCGCGGTCGCGGCGTCGCCGAGGCGCGTCCGGACGCCTGCCGAGCGGCCGCCCCGCAGCACCTCCGCGTCCACGGTGAACGGGCCTGCGCCGACCGGGGCGTACAGGTGAGCGGTGACCGCGATCGGCGTGGCGTCGAGGGCACCGGCGGCACCGCGCAGGAGCGCGGCGACGACCAGGCCGCCGTGGATGCCGCCGAAACCCCGCCACGAGTCGTCGAAGTTCGTCGGGAACGCGGTGTTCGTGGTGGTGGTGGTCATCGCAATGCCTCTGCGGTTTCGGTTGTCGGGTGGACGGGGGAATCGGGGGAAGGTGCCCGCGCGGTGATGCCGAGTGCGGCGGCGGCAGCGAGCACCGAGACCGCCGCGACGGCCCACCAGGAGTGCGTGAAAGCCGTTTTGGCGGAGTCGAATCCGATGGGTGTGCCCAGGATGGCGACGAGGGCGCTGATGCCGATGACCGCGCCGATCTGCCGGTGCATGGTGACCACGGCGCTGCCGGTGGCCGCGCGGTCCTGCGGCAGTCCGGCGGTGGCGGTGGCCAGCACGGTCGGCAGTGCGAGGCCGACCCCGACGCCCGCGATCAGCCAGCCGGGCAGGATCTGCGTCGCGTAGGCCGGCTCGGGCCCGACGGACGCCGCGACGAGCAGCGCGCCGCCGCCCCAGAGCAGGCAGCCGAGGGCGGCGATCCGTCCCGCGTCGACCCGGGACGAGAGCCGCTGCGCGACGATCGCGAACACCGGCACCATCAGCGGGCCCGGTGCGATCGCCATGCCGGTGCGCAGCGCCGAGTAGCCCCAGACCGTCTGCATCCAGAGGATGGTCGCCAGCAGCGCGGCGGCGAACCCGGCGTTGAAGAGCAGCATCGCGGCGTTGGACCACGCGAAGCTGCGCACCCTGAGCATGGCGGGGTCGAGGATCGGGGCGTCGCCGCGACCGTTGCGGATCCAGAACAACGCACTCGAGACCAGCGCAACGGCGAGCGCGCCCAGCACACCCGCGCTCGACCAGCCCCAGTCGGGCCCCTCGACCAGCGCGAGGGCGAGCGCCCCGACCGCCGCGGTGAGCAGGGCGGCGGCGAGGACGTCGGGATGGTCGGCGTCGCGGTCGCGGGACTCGGGGATGGAGCGGGCCGCCAGCACCAGGAACGCGATCCCGATCGGCACGTTGATCAGGAACACCCAGCGCCAGGACGCGGCGACCAGGACGCCGCCGATCACGGGGCCCGCCGCTGCGGCGACGGCGCCGGCGGCGGCCCAGACGCGGACCGATGCGGAGCGTCGCTCGGCAGGCAGGACGGTGAGGATCAGGGCGAGGCTTGCCGGGGTGAGCAGCGCCGCACCGATGGCCTGCGCGGCGCGGAAACCGATGAGGGACCACAGGTTCGGGGCCACCGCGCAGGCCGCGCTCGCCGCGACGAACAGCCCGAGCCCGAGCAGGAAGCCGCGCCGTCGGCCCACCTTGTCCGCCCAGCGTCCCAGCGGGATCAGCAGCGCGGCGTAGAGGATCGCGTAGCCGTTGAGGATCCAGCTCAGGTCGGCGAGCGAGTGGCCGGTGAAGTCGGCGCCGATCTCGTCGAACGCCACGTTGACGACGAACAGGTCGAGGCCGGCCAGGAAGCTGGCGCCGCAGAGGGCGAGGAGCACCGGTCCGGGGCGGACCGGTCGCGATAGCTGACTATGGAGTTCCATAGTCAGCACGCTACGAGCTGACTATGGATTACGCAAGCCAGGGGTACGATGACGTCATGGGAGCGATACATCTGGAGGGCGTGCTGGCCGACCGGGACGCCTGGCAGGCCACGCGCTGCTCGATCGGCAAGGCGATGGAGGTCATCGGCACCCGGTCGGCGATGCTCATCATGCGAGAGGCCTACTACGGCACAACGCGATTCGACGACTTCGCGTCCCGCGTCGGGATCACCGAGGCGGTCGCGTCGGCGCGGCTGCGCGAGCTGGCCGAGGCCGGGTTGCTCGAGCGCAGCCCCTACCGGGAGCCGGGGCAGCGCACCAGGCACGAGTACCTGCTCACCGAGATGGGGCGCGATCTGCTGCCCGCGGTGCTGGCGCTGATGCAGTGGGGCGACAAATACCTGCAGGACGGCAGGGGCGCGCCCCTTGACCTGGTCGAGAACGACACCGGCGAGCCGGTGCGGGTGGAGGTGCGCGGCGAGTCGGGGCGCGCGATGCCGCTCGAGGGTCTGCGGATCCGTCCCGGGGAGCAGTACCGCGCCAGCCGGCTACGCCGGCCGTGAGTCCTTTTGGCCCACTGGCGGACCAAAAGGACTCACGGGCGGCGGAGCCGCCTACAGCCAGAAGCGCATCAGGTAGTTGCCGTACTGCGCCCAGATCTCCGGCACCCCGGACAGGCCGAACAGCCAGTAGATGGCGTCGAAGAACACCCGGTTGACCGACGGCACGAACAAGAACGCCACCAGGAACAGGATGCCGAGGCCCTTGTACTGGTCGAGGGCGCGACGGGTCTGCGGCGACAGCGAGGGCTCCAGCGCCCCGTACCCGTCCAGACCCGGCACCGGGAGCAGGTTCAGCACCGTGGCCATCACCTGCAGAAACGCCAGGAAGCTCAGGCCGTACCAGAAGACCTTGTGGTCGCCGCCGAGGCCGAACAGTCGGATGACCACCAGCAGCAGCACCGCCGCGGCCGCGTTGACCGCCGGACCGGCCAGCGAGATCTGCCGCTGCACCCGGGCCGGCAGACCCGCGGTGCGCAGATAGACGGCGCCGCCGGGCAGCCCGATGCCGCCGAGCGCGATGAACAGCACCGGCAGCCCGATCGAGAGCAGCGGGTGGCTGTACTTGAGCGGGTTCAGCGTGAGGTACCCGCGGGCCTCCACCTCGTCGTCCCCGTGCCGCCACGCGGTGTAGGCGTGGCCGAACTCGTGCAGGCACACCGTCACCACCCAACCCGCGATGACCAGCAGGAAGACGCCGAAGTGCGCGAGCGTGGACTTCGGGGCGGCGTTCCAGGAGAGCGCGCCGCCGAGCACGGCCAGCGCGAGCACGCCGTAGAAGACCGGGCTCGGGCGTATCGCAACCCTCCGAGTGGGGGCGCCGGGAAAGGTCATGCGCCCAGTATCACCCGCGCCCGCGCCCGCGTCGCGGTCGGCGAGGTGTGGCCGGATTCCTTCCGCTCGGGGCCTCCGAGCGGAAGGATGGCGGGTACGAGCGTCAACCAATGCCCAATTGGGGGTGTGATGTCTGGACGGGGAACGGGGCACCAGCCGCACCCCGTCGCCCTGCTGCTCGCGGCGGGCGTGCTGCTGGCGGCGACGGGCTGTTCGTACGGTTCCCCCGACGGGTCGCCGACGGCGACCCCGACGTTCGGCCCACCGCTGCCGGGCGGCGCGCAGGTCCTCGAGCCGGTCAGCGGGGCGCCCTCGAGCGAGCCGGCGCCGACGAGCTGCGACGCGACCGCCAGCCTGCGGCCCGGCCCGCAGACGACGCCGGGGGCGATGCCGCCCGGCGGCCCGCTGGCCCGCATCGCCGAACGCGGCAGGCTGATCGTCGCGACCGACCAGTCCACGAACCTGTTCAGCTTCCGCGATCCCGAATCGGGTCAGATCGCCGGATTCGACGTCGACGTCGCGAAGGAGATCGCTCGCGACCTCTTCGGCGACCCGTCGAAGGTCGAGTTCCAGGTCCGGGACACCGTCGATCGCGAGCCCGCGCTACGGGACGGTTCGGTGGACCTCATCGTCAACGCCATGACGATCACCTGTGACCGGGCGGAGCGGATCGCCTTCTCGACCGTCTACCTTCAGGCCGCGCAACGGATCCTGGTGACCGAGGGGTCGGGAATCGGCGGCGTCGCGGACCTCGCGGGCAAGCGGGTGTGCACCGTGCCGAACACCACCTCGCTGGCCAACCTGCAGCGGCTCCAGCCGGCCGCCACCGTCCTCGCCACCGAAACCTGGGCGGATTGCCTTGTCGCACTGCAGCAGCGACAGGTCGAGGCGGCCACCACCGACGACGCACTGCTGGCCGGTCTCGCGGCACAGGACCCGTACCTCGAGATCGTCGGGGGCAGCCTGGAACCGGAGCCGTACGGCATCGGGATCAGAAGCGCGGACGAGGAACTGGTCCGCTTCGTCAACGGGACGCTCGATCGGATGCGCTCGGACGGGACCTGGGCGAGGCTGTACGACCGCTGGCTGTCGGTGCTGGGGCCCGCGCCCGCGCCACCCGAGCCCCGGTACCGCGACTAGCGCCGTCAGCGCACGAGCAACCAGTCCTGCGGGTGCCGATAGAAGCTGCACCGCTTCAGCGAGCGCGGGGTGGTGACGCCGTCGCGGGTGACGACGGCGGCCGTCGACCCCGTCTGCACGGCGCGTGCGCCGGTCCACTTCGGGCCGAGGAATCCCCAGCCGCGGCCGACGGTGGCCCGGACGCCAGGGGCCTCCAGAGTCGGTGCGACGCGCACCGACCGGACCGTCCCGGAGAACAGCCGCGTCGAGTCCGCGTAGGTCTCGCCGACGAGCTCGCCGCCCTCGGGACCGGTGATGGTGGCCAGTCCGACCAGCGCGGTGCCCGAGTCGTCCCGGACCAGCGGCAGCGGAGCGGCCCGCCCCAGCACGGCCAGATCGGCGGCGGGGGAGCCGGTCGGGAGCCGGTACAGCCGGGTGGCGGCGGTTCGCGTCGCCGTGACGTAGGCCAGTTCGACGGACAGGCGCTCGCTCCGCATCAGCCGGGTCAGCGCCGCGGCCAGGGCGGCGTCCTCGCCGACGACGATCAGTCGGGGTGCGGACCTCGACCGTTCGCCCAGCTCGTCGAGCCGGGGGAGCAGCTCGTCGAAGTCCGGCTTGGCGGGGACGGCGGGTGCGGTGACCGTGGCGAGCTCCGCCAGCCGGGGTGGGATGGGCGCGTCACCGCAGGCGAGCACGAGACAGGTCAAGGTTCTGCTCCCGGTTCGGGTCGGGCGGTCGACCGGAGGTCACATTCGTACAACCAGACGATACGAAGGTGACATTCGGTCGACCAAACCGGGCACGCGGACATAACGAGTACCTCACTACTCGTGCCATCGGCGCGCCGCGGCAATAGCGTCGAAGTCAGACGACCAACCGACCGGAGATCCCCATGCAGATCACGATGCCGACGACCCGAGACCATCCCGACACCCTTGCCCGGACCATCCGGTTCTGCAGGTCAGGACTCGTCGCGGCGGCAGCCGAGATGCACGGCGAGGGCGAGGCAGGACGCGCAGCGGACCTCGAGGCGGCCAGGCGTCTGCTCGACCTCGGGATCGGGCAGATGTGCACCCCGTCCGGGCTGAACTCCAGGCGCTTCCAGGTACAGCCGCGCGGGATGCGGATCGGCAGGGCCAGGATCGACCGGCTCGTCGCGCGGGCCGACACCCTGCGGTTCACGGTTGACCTCCCCACGGGTTCCGGCCCTGAATCGTGGGACGAGACGCTCACGGTGACCTGGTTCAACATGGCCACCCTCCAGGGCGGAACCCACCCGCTCGACCACTTCACTGCCGAGAACCCACCGGAACCGGCAAGCCGCTCGGCGCTGGTGCGGACCGGAGTCGGGGTGATCGTCGCCGCGATCGACGGCTCGGAGGACGACGGGGGCCCCTCGCATCGGCCCGGGTTCGTTCTCATTGCGGAGTAACGGCACTCTCATCGCTGAGTAACGGCATTTCAGCGCCAGAGCTTAGAATCCGGCCATGGTCTTCGCGTGGCCCACGGTGAATCGGGACGACGAGCTCCGCACCGTGGTGTCCACGTTGCGTAATCGGCGGGGTCCGTGGGGTGCCGTGCTCACCGGCGACGCCGGGGTCGGCAAGACCACCCTGGCAAGGGCGGCCGTCGGAGCCTTCGCCGGTGAACGCCGGTGGGCCGCGGGCACGGAATCGGCGCGCGCCGTGCCGCTCGGCGCCTTCGCCCACCTCGTCGGCGTGTCGAGCCCGATGGACGCGGCCTCGGTGCTGCGTGCGGCGAGGGAGCATCTCGTCGCCGACGGCGCCGACATCGTGATCGGCGTCGACGACGCGCACCTGCTCGACCGGCTCTCCGCGACGTTCGTGCACCAGCTCGCCGTCAACCGGATCGCGCCGCTCGTGGTCACCGTCCGGACCGGGGAACCGGTGCCGGACGCGATCACAGCCCTCTGGAAGGACAACCTGCTCACCCGGGTGGAGCTGCCCCCGTTCACGCAGGCGGAGGCGGTCTCGCTCGTCGAATCGGTGCTCGGAGGGCCGGTCGAGGAGTCGAGCTCCAACCGGATATTCGTGATGTCGGAGGGCAATCCGCTGTTCCTGCGGCATGTCGTGGAGGGCGCGCTGGAGGCGGGCACGCTGCGCGAGGTCGCCGGGGTCTGGCAGCTCCGCGGCGAGACCGTGATCAGCCCCCACCTGAGCACGCTGATCGAGTCGCGGATCGATCACCTGGACCCCGAGCTGCGGCACGTGCTGGAACTGCTGGCATTTCAGGAGCCGCTCTCGCTCGAGGTGCTCTCGAAGCTCAGCGCCCCCGAGACGGTCGAGGCGGCGGAGAACGAGGGCCTGGTCCGGGTGCGCCGCCGCGACGACTCCGGGCTGACGGTGAAGTTGGCGCACCCGCTGTACGGCGAGGTGGTGCGCGCAGGCACCGGCATCCTCGCCGCGCGGCGGTTGCGCGGCGAGATGGCGCGTCAGATCGCGGATCATCCGCCCGCCCACGTGAGCGACCGGATCCGGTTGGCCGCCCTCGCGCTCGACAGCGACTCGCCCCCGGAGGCGGAGCTGCTGATCTCCGCGGCCAGGGACGCGCTCACCCTCGGCGAACTGGTCCTCGGGGAGCGGCTCGCACGCGGGGCGATGGCCATGGGCGCCGGGTTCGCGGCGGCCCTTCCGCTCGCCCACTCACTGGCCTGGCAGGGTCGCGGAACCGAGGCCGAGGCCGTGCTCGGCCCGATCGACACCACCTCCCTCGGCGAGTTCGACCTGCTGCTGTGGTGCCTGCCCCGTTCGGCGAACCTGTTCTGGATGCTCGGCAGGCCCGACGAGGCCGCCTCGGTGATGGCCACGGTGCGCGCCAGGCTCTCCAATCCGGCGGCGGTGAACCTGCTGGACGCGCTGGAGGCGATGTTCGCCGTGTATGCCGCGCAACCCGCGGCGGCGACGGCGAGCATCTACGAGGTGATCGACTCGCCCGTCGCGCTGCCGCTCGCGAAGGCATGGGCGGGCGCGAGCGGGGCCCTTGCCACCGCGTATCTGGGCCGGTTCGACGAGGTCCCGTCGTTCGCCGAGCGCGGGTTGGCGGCGGCGGCGGAGTCCGAGACCGGGTTGCTGCGCTTCACCATCGGGCTCGGCCAGGTGTACACGCTGACGATGTCGGGCGAGCTCGACGCGGCTGAGGAGCTCGCGCGGCACTACGTCGACTTCGCCGAGATGCAGCAGCCGGGCCGTTCGCTCGGTGGCGTGCTGCTGGGCCGGGTGCTGTTCGTCAAGGGCGCGCTGGCCGCCGCGGAGACCGAATTCCGCCAGGCGGCAGCGGTTCTCGAGGGAACCGGCTATTCGTGGGCCTTCCTGTCCGCGGCGTTCCTGTGTCAGTCCCTCGCCGCGCTCGGTCGGGCAGGGGACGCCCGCGAGGAGTTGGCGCGCGCCGAGCGCCTGTTCGGTGCGAACACCGAGGTCTTCCGGTCCGACCTCGAGGTGACCAGGGCATGGGTCGTGGCCAGCGAGTCCGACACCAGGCAGGCGATCGCCCATGCCAGGGCCGGGGCCGCCGCGGCCGCCGGGTCGGAACTGCTCGCGCAGGAGGGCCTGTGCCTGTACCTGGCCACCCGGTTCGGGGACGCGACCACAGCGCCGCGCCTGGCGGAGATCGCGGACCTGGTCCCCAGCCCCCTGCTCAAGGCCGCCGCGGCCCACGCGAGGGCGCTGGCGGAGGGCGACGGGGAGGCGCTGGACACCATCGCCGGGAAGGTGGAGGAGGCGGGCGCCCTGCTCGCGGCGGCGGACGCAGCGGCGCAGGCGGCGGCGGCGCACGCGAGCGCGGGGAACCGCCGCGCCGAACTCGCCTCGACGGCCAATGCCAAGCGGCTTGCGGACCTGTGCGGGGCCACCACGCCCGCGCTCGCCGTTGTCGCGAAGCCGCTGCCGCTGACCGAGAGGGAACGGGAGGTCGCGTCGATGGTGGCGCTCGGCCTGTCCAACAAGGAGATCGCGGATCGCCTCGTGGTCTCCGTCCGCACGGTCGAGGGTCACATCTACCGCTCCTGCACCAAGCTGAACGTCGCGGATCGGGCCGCGCTGGCGGACGCGGTTCGGGTCGGAAGCAGGTAGCCGACTACGCGCGCCGTAATCGGACGTAGGCGACACAATGGAAGGGACAACAACCGCCCCTTCCGATGAACGGAGCCGTAATGCGGCGAACCAAGCGCAGACGGCTCGATCCTGCGCGACTCGACGGTGCCGCCTTCGCACCGCCAGGTCCCCGACAGTCCGTCTCGTCACAGGCCCGGTTCGAGACCGTCCCCTTCCACACCGCGGAGGAGGAGCCTCGCGAGCTCAACCTCAAGCACCTGCTGCCGGGGTCGACCGCCCCAGGGGAAGGCCCGGTGCTGTTGATCGCCGGTACCAGCGTCCGCGCCGACATCTTCTCGCCGCCGACGGAGGACACGCTGCCGGAGTTCCTCGCCCGCGCCGGCTACGACGTGTGGATCCTCAACTGGCGGGCCAGCATCGACTTCGCCCCCAGCGAGTACCACCTCGACGACGCCGCCGTGTACGACCACCCCGCCGCGGTGCGGACGGTGCTCGAACGAACCGGCGCGGAGACCCTCAAGGCGGTGGTGCACTGCCAGGGCTCGACCAGCTTCATGATGTCCATCGTCTCCGGCCTCTTGCCGGAAGTGACCACGGTGGTGAGCAATTCGGTGGCGCTGCACCCGCAGCTGACCTCCCTGTCGTTCCTGAAGCTGCCTCTCGCCGTCGCCACCTTCGGCAAGGTGATGCCCTACTTCAATCCGCAGTGGGGGCTGCACGCGCCGGGGTTCTGGCCCAAGGTGTTCGACTGGGCGGTGCGGGCGACGCATCACGAATGCAACAACGCGGTGTGCAAGCACAGCAGCTTCACCTACGGCAGCAGCTTCCCGACGCTGTGGTCGCACGAGAACCTGGACGAGGCGACCCACGAGTGGATCAAGGGTGAGTTCGGGTTCGTCCCTGTCACCTTCTTCGCGCAGATGGCCGAATGCGCCGCCGCAGGCCACCTGGTCACGATGGGCAACTACCCGGATGTGCTGCCGAGCGACCTGTTCGCGCAGGCACCGCAGACCGATGCCCGGTTCGCCTTCATGACCGGCGACCAGAACAACACCTTCCTGCCCTCGGGGATGGCGAAGACCTTCGACTACTTCGAGCGGATCGCGCCGGGGCGCCACGTGTTCCAGCAGATGCACGGGTACGGGCATCTTGACGTGTTCCTCGGCAGGCACGCCGCGCGGGACGTCTTCCCCTTCATCCTCGACGAACTGAACAGGGGCTGACGATGCCGCGTTCGCTGCTGTGGAGCCACCTGCTGCTGTTGCTCTGCGCCTCGCTGCTCATGGGTGCCGGACTGGCCGCCGCGCTCTCCGACGAGGCCGCCGGTCCGCGGCCGCTGCCCGACGGATGGTTCCTCGCGCTCTGGCTGATCGCGTTGCTGACCGGGCTGCTGATGATGGGCACCGAATGGCTCAGTGGTCTCGGCTGGCCGCCGCGGGTCGCGGTGGTCGCCGGGCTGGCCGCGACGGCCATCGCGTACAAGACCGACTCGCTCAGCTCCGTCGCGGTGGTCCTGTGGTTCGTCCAGTGGGCCGCGGTGGCGTACTGGTTCTACCGGCTCGCCTTCGACGCCAGGGCGGACCGGTGAGCGGGCCGTCCGGTCGGTCCGTCGCCGGGATCCGCTTCGGCGAGACCATGACCGGGCAGCTCACGCTCGGCGAGACCGACCCGAGGGCGGGGTATCGCAACCCGGGCGCGTTCGGTGCGGTGGTGCGCGGGACCATCCACATCGAGGATCTCGGCGCGTTCCTCGACGATCCGCGCCACGAGGCGCGGCTGTCCGGCGAGGTCGACATCCCGTCGCTCGGTGGCCGATTCGAGTCCGACTCGGGGCGATTCGGTCTGTTCACTCCCACGGAGCAGGCCCGGATGACCCACATGGTCTACGAACTCGGTGTGGACATCGACGGGGTCAGGCACTGGTTCCGGGGGCACAAGGAGATCCGGGTCGCGGGTCCGTGGCGGCTGTGGCCCGCCACCACCACCCTGCTGGTGACCCTGCACGAGGGGGACCGGGAGGGTCCGGTGGTGGCGGCGGGGTCGCTGCGGCTGCGCCTGACGGCCTTCACGGCGCTGCTCGGCTCGCTCACCGTGACCGGTGGCGTGTCGATGTGGCGCCGGTGGGCGGCCGCGGGACGGTTCTCCGCGTTCTTCGCGGGCGGACTGATCTCCACCTATCTGCTGCGGCGGCGGGCATGACCGCGCCGTACCGGATGGCCGCCGGCCGGCTGACGATCAGTCCGCAGCGCAAGGTCGGCTGGTTCGAGGCCCGGCAACTCGTCGCTCTCGGCGCGCGCGCCGTCGCCGCATCGGTGATCGGTTCGATGAGCGGGCGCCGCGAGATCATGGCCGCGCTCGAGGCCGAACCGGCGTTCTGCGCGGATTGTTCCGGCGCGGAAGAGATCTGGCTGGATTACCTGGCGGACACCGGTGACGGCTGGGACGCCACCGCCTCCGTCATGTGGCTGCTCGGCCGGGACGGACTGGTGGTCGCGGAACCGGGGGCGCCGGTGCCGCAGCGGGTGCCAGGTGACTGTCGGACCGAGGGGCTGCCGACCCCTGGCCCCGGGCAGGCCGTGCTGCCCGCCGGCGAGGTGCTGTTGCTCGGCGGCGACCAGGTGTACCCCGCGGGGTCGCGTCAGGAGTACCAGCACCGGCTGGTCGATCCGATGCGCAGCGCCCGGATCGCACACCCGACGGGACGCACGCTCTTCGCCATTCCGGGGAACCACGACTGGTACGACGGCCTGACCGCGTTCATCCGCCAGTTCTGTCAATCACCCGACGGCAGAACCTGGTTCGGGGCCTGGGAGGCGCAGCAGCGGCGCAGCTACTACGCGCTGCGGCTGCCGCACCGGTGGTGGGTCTGGGGTGTGGACACCGCGCTGGAGGACGACCTGGACCCGCCGCAGTACGACTACTTCCGGGCCCGCGCGCAGCAACTGGAGCCCGGAGACCGGGTGATCCTCTGCGTGCCGAACCCGACGTGGATAGACGATGCCGCGGCCGGAACGCCCGGCGGCCGAGTGGATTCCGCGACCGCCACGAAGCTCGACATCATCATGGACCTGGCCCGCAGGCCCGACCGCGACATCGAGGTGCCGCTGGTGCTCAGCGGCGACCACCATCACTACGTGCGCCATCACGGCACCGTGGGGGATCAGGAGCGCCACTACATCGTGTGCGGCGGGGGCGGTGCATTCACCCAGGGCACGATCGGCACGCCGGTGGATGTGTCGATGTCGGACGGGCCCTCCTACGTCGGCTCCGCCCGACGGCAGGCGGCCTTCCCGACGGAGCGGCAGTCCGTCCGCCTGCGGCGCGGGGTGCTGGGCTTCGCGGCCTCGAACGTCTTCACCACCGCCGTGCTCACCGTGCTGTCCGGGTTCGCCGCGATGCTGCTGGGGGCCGGCGGCGGCAACGAGGGGATCCTTGGCGGTGTGCTCGGGACCCTGCAGGGGTTCGGACCGGCGGCGGTGTGCCTCGCCATCGTCGCCGCGCTGTCCGCGTTCGGGGTCAGCGGTTGCGCGCCCGGGATGCGTCCCGCCGCCGCGGGGGTCGTCGGCGGGGCGCATGCGCTGCTCCTGCTGACGGGTGGATTCCTGCTCGTGCGGTGGGTGCTGAGGGCAGGCCTCGCCTGGTGGCTCAGCGTCCCGATCTCGTTGGGCGCCCTCTACCTGTACTGCGGCACGCTCTTCGGTCTGTACCTGTTCCTGAGCCACAAGTTGCTGGGAATGCACAACCTGGAGGTCTATTCGGCGCAGGGCATCGAGGGCTACAAGTCCTTCCTCCGGATGCACATCTCCGCGCAGGGGCTGCGTGTCTATCCGGTCGGCCTGCACGCACCGTCGACCGGGTGGGTGGCGGCGCCCGGTGTGGAGTCCCGAAACGACCCGGCGCCGCGAGGCCGGTTCCGCCGGACCGGGTCGGTGAGCCTGGACCTGCCGGAGGGCTGTCAGCGGGTCATCGACCCCGTCGAACCGCTGCGCCCGCACCTGATCGAGGGGCCGTTCCTGATACCCAACGGCGCCGCGCCTGGTGGCTCGCCGTGATGTACGACGTGGTGATCGTGGGCAGCGGGTTCGGCGGCGCGGTCGCGGCCTGCCGGCTCGCGGCGGCCGGGCGTAGCGTGCTGGTGCTCGAACGGGGCAGGCGATGGGAACCGGAGGACTATCCGCGCAGGCCCGGCGACGCGTGGCTGTTCGATCCCCGCGCCCCACACCGGCGCAACGGGTGGCTGGAGCTGCGGTTCCTCGATCAGATGCTCGTCGCGCAGGGCGCGGGGGTCGGCGGGGGATCGCTCATCTACGCGAACGTGTGCATCGATGCCCGGCCGGAGGCGTTCGACTCCGGCTGGCCGTCCGCGATCACGGCGCAGGAGATGGCGCCGTACTACCGGGCCGTCTCCGACATGCTGACCCCGATGGAGATCCCCACGGGCCAGCACACCGCCCGGCTCGAGCTGATGCGGCGGGCCGCGGACGCCATCGGTGAGGGCGAGCGCTTCCAGAAGGTGCCCCTGGCGATCCGATTCGACCCGCAGTTCACGCCCGCACCCGCGGAGACGCCCGAGTACGAGAGGTCGGTCGTGGCGCGCAACGCCCACGGCCGCGAGCAGGGCACCTGCGTGCACTGCGGCAGCTGCGACGTCGGGTGTCCCACGCGGGCGAAGAACACCCTCGACCTGAACTACCTCGCGGCGGCGGAGAACTCCGGTGCCGTCATCGCGCCGCTGTCCCTTGCGCGGCACCTCTCGCGGGAGGACGGGGGCTGGCGCGTGCATTTCGATCACCTGGATGGTGGGCGTCGCAGGCCCGACTCGGTGACGGCACGCCGGGTGATCCTCGCCGCCGGGTCACTCGGCTCCACGGAACTGCTGCTGCGCTCGCGCGACGAGCACCGGACGCTGCCGGACCTGCCGCGCGCCCTCGGCCGCGGTTGGAGCTCGAACGGGGACTTCCTCACCCCCTCCGGGTACGGCCGCACGTCGATAGCGCCGACGTCAGGTCCGACGATCACCTCGGCCATCGACTTCCTCGACGGTGCGCGCGGTGGGCGGTACTTCGTGGAGGACGGCGGGATCCCGAACCTGCTGCGGAACTGTTTCGAGCAGCGGCTGCGCGACGGCGTCGGTTCACCGTTGCGCCGCCGCATGTGGCTGCGCCTGTCGCGGGCCGGCGCCTTCGACTCGGTGATGCCGTGGTTCGGCCAGTCGGTCGACGCGGCGGACGGCTCCTTCTACCTCGGTCGCGGCCGGGTCCGGCCGTGGCGCCGGGTGGTGAAGCTGGACTGGAATCCGCACCGGTCCGAGACGGCGATCGGGGCGATGGCCGAGATGCACGGGCTGCTGACCGAGGCGACCGGGGGCAAGCCCAACCCGTTGCTCACCTGGAAGCGGTTTCGCGCCCTGGTGACGCCGCACCCGCTGGGCGGGTGCAACATGGCGGCCTCGCCCGCGGCCGGGGTCGTCGATCACGCGTGCCGGGTGTTCGGGCAGGACGGGCTCTACGTCATGGACGGCGCGGTGATCCCGAGGGCGATCGGGCTGAACCCGTCGAAGACCATCGCCGCCGTTGCCGAACGCGCCGTCGCCCTGCTGCTCGCCGAGGACTGATCGCGGTGCGAACAGGCGGGTAGTGGACTACTGGTGCCGATGTCGGTGCGCGGTGTCACGATGGAGTCAGCGCGAACGATAGACATGTGGGACGGATGAACCGAGGTGATTGGCGATGACATGCGTGACCGTCAGGGTCGTCAACACGACCAACGAGGAACTGCTGCTCGACGGCGGGCCACCGAGCCCTGTGCAGCCGCCGCCTCCGCGGCGGATCGGTCCGCACGCGACCGACGAGTTCCGGACGGACACGGACCTGTGTTACCTGCTCGGCGGTGATCCGGATCGGGCGATCTTCATGCAGCTCAACGGTGCCGTCTGGGCACCGCCCACCTCCTCGATCCGGGCCGCGGCAGGCCCTTCGGTGCTCGAAGTCCAGGTCAGCCCCGCACCGTGGGTGCACGCGCCGCACGTCGCCTGACCGGCCGCGTCGCCGGGCTCAGTTCGCCTGTCGGAGCGCGCCGAACAGGCCGTCCTTCTCGTCCTCCGGTCCGGCGGTGAAGTACAGGGCGTCGGCGTCGCCCAGGCTCTCCCCGTTCCCGAACAACAGACCCCACAGCCCCTCCACCGCCAGCGGCGCACCCGCGTCGTCCCGCAGATAGTCCACGAAGTCTCCTGTGCCGTCGTCGAAGGCGAGGATGCGTCCGGCGCCGGCGAAATTGCCGACGAGCAGCTTGCCGCCGAGCGCGCCGAACTCGGCCGGGGCGAGGGCGACGCCCCACGGGGCGTTGAGGCGGCCCTGGTCGTCGAGCACCCGGACGAGGGTGCCCGCGGCGTCGAACTCGGCGACCTTCCCGCGATCGGGCCGGTCCCCGGCGGCGGCCTCCTGCTCGGCGTCGAGGGAGTCCTCCTCGCCCGCATGGTCCTCCGCCCGGGCCGGCGCCATGCGGAAGCCGCCGCGGATGGGGAGCGAACATCATCCTGTCCTCGGTGAGGCGCCGGGCACCTACGTCCGCGAATGAGAGTCCGGTGCCCAGAGACGGCACCCAGCCCGAGCGTTAGCAGTCATTCTGCTAATCTGCTAACAATCCGCCGATTCGACACCAGGAGACAAAAATGACCGCTCAGAAGACCACGCCGAACGCCGAGGCCACCGCGTCCGCCGCCGCTGCCACTGTCACGGCCGCCGCGGCCGACGGCGTCGCCGCTTTCGCCAAGATCGCAGGAGAGAATGCCGACCGGATCGTCGCTCTCAACGAGGCGGTCGTCGAGGCGGCGAAGCGGACGGCACGATCACGCTCGACGCCTACGAGTCCGGCCTCGCGGACCTGCTCGCCATCGAGGAGAGGATCGGCGCCGCCACCCGGCTGGACTGGGTGGGCACCCTGACCAAGGCTCACGCGTCCTACGTCAAGGATTTCAGTTCGGCGGCAACCGCGCTCGCGCGCGAAGCCATGAAGTGATCCACGCGCAGATGTGAAGCCCGGCCCGAGCGCCCGGTACGGTCATCCGACTGTGCCGGGCGTTCTCTCTTCGTGGGGCGTTCGCGGCAGCACGCGCCGCGTCATTCGGTGCGCGTCCCTCGCCGCCGCTTGGCCCTGGTGACGTCGCGGAACGTCTCGTACATCTCCTCGAGGGCCAGGCGCTGTGCCTTCGTCAGATCCGGATCCCGGCGGATGTGGCGCACCATCTCCGGCAGGTCCTCGGGTTCATCGCGACGCGCCTCCGCCGTCAGGACATCCGCGGACAGGTGGAGCTGCTCCGCGATCGCCTCGAGCACGCGGTCGCTCGGTTCGCGGAGATTGCGTTCGATCTGCGACAGGTACGGGTTCGAGATCCCCACCAGCGCGGCCAGTTGGCGCATCGGGAGCTCCGCCAGTTCCCGCTGTCGCCTGATGATCTCGCCCAGGGTGAGGCGACGTGCTTCATCGCTGGTCATGGGGCAAGAGTAGTGGGTTGGGTCAGCGTCATCCGACCCGTCTTGGGGCGGTCCGGCGATGCGCGGCCGGTTCGGGTCCGAGGCTGGACTAAACTGTCCTTTCGGCCACTGTCCAGGGACGGCTGGCCTCTGCGCTGCGACATGCACAGATGCCCGTCAACCGTAGGAGTCAACGTCATGCCGGCAATCGTCCTGATCGGAGCCCAGTGGGGCGACGAGGGTAAGGGCAAAGCTACCGATCTACTGGGCGGACGCCTGCAGTGGGTGGTGCGCTACCAGGGCGGTAACAACGCGGGTCACACCGTGGTCCTGCCGAACGGCGACAAGTTCGCGCTGCATCTGATCCCGTCGGGCATCCTGACCCCCGGCGTGACCAACGTGATCGGCAACGGCGTCGTGGTCGACCCGGGCGTGCTGCTGACCGAGCTCGCGGGCCTCGAAGAGCGCAAGGTCGACACCAGTCGACTGCTGCTCTCGGCCGACGCGCACCTGATCATGCCGTACCACGTGGCCATCGACAAGGTGACCGAACGATTCCTGGGCGCCAAGAAGATCGGCACCACCGGGCGCGGAATCGGGCCCTGCTACCAGGACAAGATCGCCCGCGTCGGCGTGCGTGTCGCGGACGTCCTCGACGAGAAGATCCTCACCCAGAAGGTCGAGGCGGCCCTGGAGTACAAGAACCAGGTCCTGGTCAAGATCTACAACCGCAAGGCGCTCGACGCCCAGCAGGTCGTCGAGGAGGTGCTCGGCCAGGCGGAGGGCTTCAAGCACCGGATCGCCGACACCCGGCTGCAGCTGAACCAGGCGCTCGAGGCGGGCGAGACCGTGTTGCTCGAGGGGTCGCAGGGCACGCTGCTCGACGTCGACCACGGCACCTACCCGTACGTGACCTCGTCCAACCCCACTTCCGGTGGCGCGGCGGTCGGTTCGGGCATCGGGCCGACCAAGATCACCACGGTCCTCGGCATCCTCAAGGCGTACACCACCCGCGTGGGCTCGGGCCCGTTCCCGACCGAGCTCTTCGACAACCACGGCGAGTACCTGGCCAAGCAGGGCGGCGAGGTCGGCGTCACGACCGGTCGCGCGCGGCGCACCGGCTGGTTCGACGCCGTGATCGCCCGCTACGCCACGCGTGTCAACGGCATCACCGACTACTTCCTGACCAAGCTGGACGTGCTCAGCAGCCTGGAGACCGTGCCGATCTGCGTCGCCTACGAGATCGACGGCGTGCGGTACGAGGAAATGCCGATGTCGCAGACCGAGGTTCACCACGCCAAGCCGATCTACGAGGAGATGCCGGGCTGGTGGGAGGACATCTCGCAGGCCCGCACCTTCGAGGAGCTGCCGGTGAACGCGCGGAACTACGTGCTGCGGCTCGAGGAGCTCTCGGGCGCCTACATCTCGTGCATCGGTGTCGGCCCCGGCCGGGACGAGACCATCGTCCGTCGCGACGTCCTGAGGTAGGACCCGCGGCCCGGGCGCATCAGCCGACAAAGAGGCCGATGCGCCCGATCCGTAGCGGCAGAGTGGTTTTCGTGGGGAGACCGGATTCCACGGCGCCCGCGTGCGCCCTCGTGGTGGGATGTACCGGCTGAACCGTCACCGTCAACGCCGCCGGATCCCACCGGTAGGCGGACGCGAGCGCCTGCACCAGGGCGGTGATGTCGAAGGTGAAGCCGAGTCGCCCGTCGGCGTCGACGCCGAACAGCGAGAAGGTCCCGGCGAGGTGGTGCTCGGGCTTGCCGTCGACCTCGGCATCGGGCAGGTTCATGTACACGTGGTACACGCACCCCGGGTTCCGCTGTGCCGCAAGGCCGTCGACCGTCAGCAGCACCGCACCGAAGCCGGCAGCGGCCGCGGTGTCCGGGGCGTGCTCGACGACAGGGCGGCAGCTCGGCGAGACCTCGAGCCCGACGGTGGTCCGTCCGGTCAGCTCGGTGGGTGCAGGAGACGAAGCGACCAGCGTGGGATTCGGCGTGACCGGGACCACCCGCTGCGGCCGGACGGGGAGCTGGGCCTGGTCGTCGTAGCGGTATCCGAGGCGATCGACGTGATCGAGCACGTCGCGGACCGGGCAGTCGACGGGTCGGCCGTCGGCGTCGTAGAACCGGAACTCGGCGTCGAGCCAATCCCCATCGGTCGGATTCGCGTGACGCTCGAGCCACTGCACCCACAGCCGGTCGAGATTCGCGTGGTGCAGCCAGAAGATCGGGTCACGCGCGGCGGAGTCGGCACTGCTCATCAGCGCGCCGAGTTCGTCGCCCGGATCACCGCCGATGGCCGCGTGCACCGCGCCGTGCGGGATGTTCTCCAGCTGCCCGGAGAACCCGGTGCGCATGGCGCCGGAGAACGACGGCTGCCACATGGCGGTGAACGAGGACGTGATGGTGGGGCTCAACGGATCCCCCGCCATGAGGGCGGCATTGCGCAGCGGGGCGGGGAGCGCCAGCGGATTGGGTGAGCCGTCCGGGAGGTCGAGCCCGGTGTCGCGGAACGGGTGGGGGAGCGTGCTCTGTGGCTCCGGGTTGCCGTAGTTCCAGTAGGGCAGCGCGAAATCGGCGGGCCCGCCGTTGTCGATGACGGTCGCACGCAGGATCTGCTCGAAGAAGTACAGGTACATCCGGTGCCACGGGAGGAAGAACCGGTTGCCGTCGTGGCTGTGGTCGGCATCGGCGAACGTGGCGCGGTAGGCGCCGTACAGGTTCGCCTGGAAGTCCCAGCTGGTGGGGTCGTCGGCCGGGCGTGCCTGCATGGTGCGAACGGCCTGGGCGTAGGCGAGCAGGGTCTGGTCCCAGCCGCGGCCGGTGCTCAGCCGCCACACATTGCGCCGGACCCGTTCCGCCGACCGGGCGGGCGGGTTCTCGGTGGTGGCCTGCACCTGGTCGAGCCCGAGCACCGTCCGCGATCCGAGCTCGCCGGTCGCCGCGGCGGTCCCCAGCTCGTTGAGCTGGAACCGGCGCACCGCCGCCGCGGTCTCGCTGCCGTAGGTCTTGTCGATGCCGTGCACGGGCAGGCTGTTCGGGTCCCATGACAGCAGGGCCGTCTGGACCTTTCCCACCGCATCGCCTGCGTCGTTCCTGGTCCGCGACATGGTGTCGAGGCCCGCGGCAATGGCGGCGAGCACGCCATCCCCCTGGAACAGTGCGGAAACGATCATTGAGCGGGCCCCCCGGGACGTTCGGACATCGAAACTGACTCGATTCTGATTCTTCGGGGGATCGCCCTCGCAGTCGCGGGTAGTGCACTACCTGTTCCGCGCGCGATCCTGAGCGAGTACCCGCCCGGCGTCGATTGGGGTCGCCGCATGAATCGATGTGGCTGGGTGTGGTGACCTCGGCGGCCGAGACGCCGATCGCCACCTCGGCGCCGGATCCCGGTCGTCCCGCGGGCACCACGACGTACGTCGTGGCACCCGGCGGCAGCCTGTCGGATGTGGCGACGTCGGGGAGATCCTGCGGCTCAACGGCTTCCCGAGCGTGGACACCGCGATCTACCCGGGCAGGTGCTGACGTGCCGGACAGGCCGGGCGTTGGCCCGTACTTCCCTGGTGCGGGCGGCAATCCGCCCCCGCCGCAGGGGATCGCGGACGTCACCTGTGGTCCGTTCGCCATCGGCCCCACCCAGTTCGACCTCGTCGCGGTGAGCACCTCCGCGGGCCGGGTGGGGTGCGGCGAGGCGTTCACCGTCATGGAGGGCTTCATCGCGACGCCGGGCGCGCCCGCGCAGGCCGCGAACATCCGGGGATGGGACTGCCATCCGCGCGAGAACAACTTCCCCGAGTGCACCAGGGACGGCCTGATGATGTTCGGCGCTCCGTAGACCGGCCTCAGGCTGGCTGTGGCCCAGATCAGAACAGTGTCGGCTCGTCGAAGCCGGGAGCGCGCTCGATCGTCAGCAGTGCGCGCTTGGTGACCGGCCCCCCGTGCGCGGAGAAGCCGCCGGTCTTCCCGCCCGCGGCCAGCACCCGGTGGCAGGGGACCAGGATCGGAATCGGGTTGCGCCCCAATGCCTGACCGACGGCCTGGGCGGCGTCGGGGCTGCCGATCCTGGCGGCGACCTCGCCGTAGGTGAGCGTCGCCCCCGGCTCGATCGCCCTGGTCACCGCGTAGACCCTGCGGTCGAAGTCCGGCACCGCGCGCAGGTCGAGTTGTACGTCGGTGAGGGGATCGGGTTCACCCGCCAGCAGGGCGAGGGCCCCGTCGATCGCGCGTCGGGCCGCCGGGCTCGAGTCCGGGTCCCCCTCGGTGGCGTCGGGGAAGAGCCGCGCGTTCCGTTCGCGGGTCAGTTCGTCCGAGCCCTCGGGGAGCTGGAAGCCCACGATCCCCTGCTCGCCCCACACCACCGCGCACCGGCCGACCGGGGTGTCGAAGAGGGCGAATTCGAGTGAGCGCACGGGTCCAGTATGCGTCAGCATTGCCCGTGTTCGACGGGTTCCACCGGGGCCACCAGTCCAGTTGGGGGCAACTGGACTGGTGGCCGTGGGCGGTCAGTGATGCGGCGCGGCCTTGACCGTCATGACGGCCTCGTGCCGCGACTGCACGGCCTGCAGGTCGCGGTGGGCGCGCGCCGCGTCGCGCTCTTCCGGCAGGAGTCCGGCCAGCGGTGCGGCGGGGCGGAACTGGTCGAGGTGGAAAATTCGGTTGCCGTTCGACCGACGCGCCGCGACGAACAGGCCCGCGGAGCCGAGGGTCAGGACGGTGAGGATCAGTGCTGCGAACATGCCCCCATCGTGCGCCCAACTGGTATTGCAATAAACATCCACTTTGCGAATACTGGACCGCATGACGGTGAAAGAGTCGAGTCCGCGGGGCCTGGCCCGATGAGGGTGATCGGCGCGACCACGCTGGCGCGCGACCTCGGGCAGTGGGACCCCAAGAAGGCGCAGGACGAGGACCGGGACGGCAGGCGGCAGATCGCCAGGCCGGCCTATCGGGCGCTCGCGGACAGCGTGCGACTGCTGGTGGCGGACGGGCGGATCCCGCTCGGGGTGGCGCTGCCGAGCGAGCGAGACCTGGCCGCCGTCCTCGAGCTGAGCCGGACGACCATCACCTCCGCGTACGCGGTGCTGCGCGACGAGGGGTACCTGGTCAGCAGGCAGGGCTCGCGGAGCACGGTTGCGCTGCCCGAACTCGGCTCCTCGGGTGTGGCGTTGCGCGACAAGGGGTTCGGCAGCGGGCACGGCGGACCCGTCGTCGATCTCACCTGCGCCGCGATGTCGGCGCCGGCGGAGCCGGTGCAACGGGCGTTCGCAGAGGGGCTCGAGGCGTTGCCCGGATACCTCGGCGGGCACGGTCTGGAGCCGGTCGGGCTGCCGGTCCTGCGGGAGGCGATCGCCGAGCGATACCGCGCGCGGGGGCTGCCGACATCGCCCGACCAGATCATGGTCACCTCAGGAGCGCAGCACGCGCTGGTCCTGCTGCTCGGCCTGCTGACCGCGCCGGGGGAACGCGTCCTCATCGATCACCCGACCTATACGAATGCCATCGAGGCGATCAAGCGGATGGGTGCGCGCCCGGTGCCGGTCGCGGTCCGGCAGGAGACCAGGGGCTGGGACCTCGACGGCATCCGCAGTACCGCCAGGCAGACCGCGGCCAGGCTGGCGTACCTGATCCCGGACTTCCACAACCCGACCGGCTTCTGCCTCGACGACGAGGGCCGGGCCGAGCTGGTCACCATCGCGCGGGACACCCGGATGACGCTCATCATCGACGAGACGATGGCCGACCTCGGGCTCGACGCCCCGACCCCGACCCCGGTCGCGGCCTTCGCGCGCGGCGCGGGACGGGCGGACGTCGTCACCATCGGCTCGACCTCCAAGGCCTTCTGGTCCGGGTTGCGGATCGGCTGGATCCGGGCGGAGCCGTCCCTGATCAGCGCGCTGGTGGCGGCCAGGTCCGCCCTCGACCTGGGTACCGCGGTACTCGAACAGCTGGCGGCGGTGTCGATGTTCGAGGCCGCGGATCACGTGCTGCCGGAACGGCGCGAGCAGCTACGCAGGCAGCGCGCCGCGTTGCTGGACGCGGTCGCGACCGATCTGCCCGACTGGCGGTGCACGCCGGGCGACGGCGGCATGGCGCTGTGGATGCAGCTGCCCGGCCCGATGTCGACCGCGCTCGCCGCCACGTCGCCCTATCACGGCGTGCTGCTCGCGGCCGGTCCACGTTTCGGCCTCGAAGGCGCGTTCGAGCGGTACCTCCGACTGCCGTATGCCCGCAGCGAGGACGATCTCCGGACCGCCGTCAGGGGCATCGCCGCCGCGTACCGGGCGCTGGCAGGCGGCACCGAGGTGGACCGTCCGGCCCTGGTGATCTGAGGTCGACGGATCTAGCGTTGACGCCAACGGAGGTTCCGGTGCGCCGAGATCACGTTGGACCACTCGATCGCGTCATCCGCCTGCGCGACGGCCGTCGGTTGGGTTTCGCGGACTACGGTGACCCGGCCGGATTCGTCGTCGTGAACGCCCACGGTGGGCTGGCGGGACGGCTCGACGTGTCGGCCGCGTCGGCCGTCGCCCGCGACGCGGGGATCCGGTTGATCTCGCCCGACCGGCCCGGCATCGGTCTCTCCGATCAGGTGCCGGGACGGACGCCGCTCGACTGGGCGCGCGACGTGGGGGAGCTGGCCGATCGCCTCGAGGTCGACCGGATGTCGGCGATGGGGTGGTCGATGGGCGGACAGTACGCCGCGGCGCTCGGATTCGCGTTGGCGCAGCGGCTGAACCGGGTGGCCATCATCGCGGGGGCGCTGCCGCTGACCGAGGACGGCGTGTTCGACCGGTTACCCGCGATGGATCGCGTGTTCACCCGGCTGTCCCAGCGCGCCGCGCCGGTCGCGCGGGTGGTGTTCCAGGCGATGGGCGTGACGGCAAGGGTCGCGCCGAGGCTGTTCACCCGGGTCTCGGCGAGGGGCCTCGGCAGAGCGGACGCCGAGGTGATCCTCGGCGAGCCCGTGGCGAACTTCGCCGCCATGACGGGGGAGGCGTTGCGCGGCGGCAGGGGGATGGTGGAGGACTACCGCGCCTGGGCGCGGCCATGGGGATTCGGCCCCGAGGACCTCACCGTGCCCGTCGACGTCTGGTACGGCGACGACGACGAGCTGGTCCCGAGCGCGTGGCCGAGGGAGCTGGCCAGGCGGATACCAGGCGCGCGGCTGCACACGCGTCCGGGCGGCCACTTCGTGGCGCATCTGTACTACCGAGAGATCCTCGAATCGCTCACGGCGCCCGCGTGATCCGGCTTCGATGAAGGAAAAGGGCGGGCGGGTACCCGAAATGGGAACCCGCCCGCCCTCGTGGCGTGCGTAATCGCGACCCGCTACTTCCAGACGTCGTCCGCGTCGACGGCCGCGCGCGGCGGCGGGGTCGGCAGGCCCGTCTCGGTCCGCGAGAACCGCGGCGCCGGGCGGTGCTGGGTGACCTTGTCGAGCTCGACGAGCGAACCGCGGGCCGCGATGTGCGCATTGTCGGGCGCCTCGGCGAAGGTCAGAACCGGGGTGGTGCAGGCGTCGGTGCCGTCGAAGATCGCGGTCCATTCGTCGCGGGTCTTGGACAGGAACGTCTCGGTGAAGACCTTCCGCAGCTCGGGCCAGCCGGTGAAGTCGTTCTGGCCGGGCAGCGCCGCCGGGTCCAGTTCGAGCAGCTTCAGCAGTTCGGCGTAGAACTGCGGCTCGATCGCGCCGACGGCCATGTACTTGCCGTCCGACGTCTCGTAGGTGTCGTAGTACGGGGCGCCGGTGTCGAGCATGTTCACGCCGCGCTCGTCCGACCACACGCCCTGTCCGCGGAAGCTCCAGATCATGTGCGAGAGGGCAAGCGTGCCGTCGACCATCGCCGCGTCGACGACCTGGCCCTTACCGGAGTTCTGCCGCTCGACGAGGGCGGCGAGGATGCCGAACACCAGGAACATCGAGCCGCCGCCGAAGTCGCCGACCATGTTCAGGGGCGGCACCGGGCGCTCGCCCTCGCGGCCGATGGCGTGCAGCACGCCGGTCAGGGAGATGTAGTTGATGTCGTGACCCGCGGACTGCGCGAGCGGACCCTCCTGGCCCCACCCGGTCATCCGGCCGTAGACCAGGCGCGGGTTGCGCTCCAGCACAACGTCGGGGCCGAGCCCCATCCGCTCGGTGACGCCGGGCCGGAAACCCTCGATCAGCACGTCGGCGCGCTCGAGCAGGCCGAGGACCTTCTCGATGTCGGCCGGGTCCTTGAGGTTGGCCTCGACGATCCGGCGGCCGCGCTGGGTCTGGTCGTGACGCTTTTCGGGGCCGGGGATCATCCCGGCGCGCTGCACCCGGACGACATCGGCGCCGAGGTCGGCGAGCAGCAGCGCGGCGTGCGGTCCCGGCCCGATGCCTGCCAGTTCGACCACGCGGACGCCCGCGAGCGGGCCTTTCCTTACGTCTTCTGCGGACACGGATTCTCCTCGTTCTGGGCACGGTGTGGCGTGAATTAACAGACGTTAACCCGTGGCTGCGGGGGTGTGTGCCGCGGGTCACTGATCGCTGTCATGCGGACCAGCAGGGGGCGGGGTCTTGCCTGTTCGCGACCGGCCGAGCAGAGTGAGTCCATGGCCTTCCCCGGTCGACTCGTGGCGTTCGCGCCCAGCACGGACCTCGACGTCTCGGCGATGTTCTACCTGGACACGCTGGGGCTCACCCTCACCGAACGGACCCCGTTTGCTCTGGTGGTCGACGGTGGGAACGGGGTCGAACTCCGGATCACCCTGGTCCAGTCGAAAGCGGACACCGGGTACACGGTGCTCGGCTGGCAGATGGACGACCTGGACGCGGCGGTCGAGGAACTGCGGTCCAAGGGCGTGGAGTTCAGCCGGTACCCGGGTCTGGACCAGGACGAGCACGACGCCTGGACGGGTCCCGACGGCACCCGGATCGCGTGGTTCCGGGACCCGCACGCGAACGTGCTTTCGCTGCACCAGGTCCCGGCGTAGCGGTCAGCCGAGCAGCTGCCCGCGGACGAACCCGGCCAGCAGCACCGCGAAACCGCCCATCTCGCCGACGATCAGCGCGATCATCGCCAGGCGCAGCCCCAGATCCGGGTGCTCGAACTGGTTGGTGGTGTCGCGCTTGGCGCCGTGCACGATGTAGCTCGCGATTGCGGCGACGAAGAAGAACACCGTCACTGCCGCCGCCGCCAGGTTCACCCACGTCGGCCAGGCGCTGAGCTCGACGAACACCGCGATGAGCAGGGTGGCGAAGGAGTACAACAGCGCCGCCCGGTGCGCGATGTCGACGTACGGGTGCGCGAGGTGGTTGTCCGACAGGGCCATCTGCCGGTACTTCCACACCCCGAGGCCGAGCGCGAGCAGGAAGATCAACCCGGCGGCGAGCAGGGTCAGCGTGGTGTCGATCCCCAGATCCATCCGGCCATTGTGGCGTGCGTGGCGGCGGAGCAGGGCAGCGGTCTGGCACAGTATCGCCGGTGAGCGTCGGAGTCGAGGTCCTGATCGGGTTGGCGATCGTGGTGGGACTGGTCGGGGTGGTGCTGCCGATCCTGCCCGGTGCGCTGCTGATCCTGGGGGCCATCGCCGTCTGGGCGATCCTCGAGGGCACCGGGACCGGGTGGGCGGTGTTCGCCGCGGCGGCCGTGCTGCTGATCGTGTCGGGCGTCGTCAAGTACACCTGGCCGGGCCGCCGGATGCGCGACGCGGGCGTACCCAAGCGGTCGCTGGTCGCCGGCGCGCTGCTGGGCATCGTCGGGTTCTTCGTGATCCCGGTCGTCGGCCTGCTGATCGGATTCCTGCTCGGCACCTACCTGGCGGAGGTGCACCGCCACCGCACGCACTCGGATGCCTGGAGCTCGACCGTGCACGCGACGAAGGCCGTCGGGCTGTCGATCCTGGTCGAGCTGCTCGGCGCGCTGCTGGCGGCCGGGATCTGGCTGGCCGCGGCGATCTTCGTGTAGCGAGAACCTCTCGCCCGGTCAGGTGAGGCGGTACCAGGCGCGGGCGTTGCCGCCGAGGACCGCCTCGAGGTCGTCGCCGACCGCGGCCGCGACGATGTCGAGGTCCGCGGCCTCGAAGGCTCGCCTGGCCCTGGTCCCGGGCAGGTCGGTGCCGAACATCAACGACTCCGGGTTCACGGCGTGGATGCGCCGCAACGCGTCGCCGACGTCGTCGATGGTGGCCCGGCCGAAGCCGGTCGCCTTCACCTTGACGCCGCGGTCGACCAGGTTCAGCAGGTAGGGCAGGCCCCTGGTGGACATGCCGAGGTGGTCGATGCTCACCGCGGGCAGCTTTTTGAACACCGGCTCCAGGGACAGCAGCAGCGCCGCGTCCACGTAGAACTCCGCGTGCCAGCCCACCAGGTCCCAGGCCCGCTGCGCCTGCGTGGCCAGCAGTTTCAGGTCGGTTGCGCTGCGGCGCAGATTGAAGCGCAGTGCCCGGACGCCCGCCTTGTCCAGCTCGAGGATGTCGTCGTCGGTGGCGTCCTCGGCGAGCTGGGTCACGCCAACCCAGCCGGGGCCGAGCTCCTGCAGCGCGGCGACCAGATAGGCCTGGTCGGTGCCCTGATACGACGCGGTCACCACCGCGCCGCCGTCCACGCCGAAGCCGTCGACCCGCTTGCGGTAATCGGCGATGGTGAACGGTTCCGGCAGGTAGCCGTCGTTCTCCACCAGTGGGAACCGGGGATCGATGATGTGTACGTGGGCGTCAAACACGGTAAGAGCATGCCTTGTCGGTGAAAAAAGTGTGGCGTCCGGCCCGCTCAGCGGGCCGAACGCCACCTCTTACGTGAAGAATCTACTGCTGCGAGGCGCGCAGCATGTCCTCGCGTTCGACGACCTTGATGCGCTCGCGGCCCTCGGGCTCGCCGAGGGAACGCTCGTGGGCGTCGAGGCGGTACCAGCCGTCCCAGGTGGTGAACGGGACCTGCTTGCCCTCGAGGAACGCCACGACCGCGTCCTCCTCGGGCTGCTGTGCGCCCTCGAAGTTGGGGGCGTCCTCGAGCAGGCAGGCGATGGTCTCGTTGGCGTCGCCCTTGGTGTGGCCGATCAGGCCGACCGGGCCGCGCTTGATCCAGCCGGTGACGTAGGTGCCCGCGATGTGGTTGCCGTCCTCGCCGATGACCCGGCCCGCCTCGTTGGGCACGGTCCCGGCCTGGTCGTCGAACGGCAGCTTCGCGATGTTCTGCGACAGGTAGCCGACGGCGCGGTAGACGGCCTGGACGTCCCAGTCGTTGAACTTGCCGGTGCCGCGGACGTTGCCGGTGCCGTCCAGCTCGGTGCGCTCGGTGCGCAGGCCGACGACCTTGCCGTCCTCGCCGAGCACCTCGGTGGGCGACTCGAAGAAGTGCAGGAACAGCTTGTGCGGGCGGTCGCCCTGGTCGCGGATGGCCCAGTCCTGCAGGGTGTTGGCGACCATGTCGACCTGCTTCGAGCTGCGGCGCGCGGCCTCGGAGCCCTCGTCGTAGTCGATGTCCTCGGGGTCGACGATGACCTCGATGGTGGACGAGTGGTCGAGCTCGCGCAGCTCGAGCGGCGTGAACTTGGCCTGCGCCGGGCCGCGGCGGCCGAAGACGTGGACCTCGACGGCCTTGTTGTTCTTCAGGCCCTCGTAGACGTTCGCGGGGATCTCGGTCGGCAGCAGCTCGTCGCCGGTCTTGGCGAGCACGCGCGCGATGTCGAGGGCGACGTTGCCGACGCCGAGCACGGCGACCTTCTCGGCCTCCAGCGGCCAGGCGCGCGGGACATCGGGGTGGCCGTCGTACCAGGAGACGAAGTCGGCGGCGCCGTAGCTGCCGTCGAGGTCGATGCCCGGGATGTTCAGGGCGCGGTCGGCGTTGGCGCCGGTGGAGAAGATGACCGCGTCGTAGAAGGTGCGCAGGTCGTCGAGGGTGATGTCGGTGCCGTAGTCGATGTTGCCGAGCAGGCGGACCTGCGGCTTGTCGAGCACCTTGTGCAGGGCGGTGATGATGCCCTTGATCCGCGGGTGGTCGGGGGCGACGCCGTAGCGGATCAGGCCGAACGGGGCGGGCATCCGCTCGAACAGGTCGATCGACACGCCGCGTCCGGAGGCAGTATCGGACTTCATGAGGGCGTCGGCGGCGTAGATACCGGCAGGGCCGGCACCAACGATGGCCACGCGCAAAGGACGGGTCTGAGTCATCGGGAGCGAACTACCTTTTCGATGTGCGGACGGTCGGTTTCGAGCATGGTCAGGCCGTTCTCGGGCCCACCGGTCGGCTTCCAGCTTAGGCTAAGCACACTCCGACCGGACGTCCGAGGCAAGAGCCTCGAACCGCAACTGTCAATCCTGCGCCCTCTGGCGCCCCGCCGCTAGGCAGCCCCCGGTTGGGGGGTCACAACTGTTGCTTGTGTCCCTCACTACGGGAGCGGCAGGCGTGTGCGCAACCCTCCCGATCACTCTGAGCGGAATCCTTGTCAGAACCCGGTTGGTGGGTGCGCGTGGGCAAGGTGCCGCCGCAGCGTGAATGGATTCACCGGCTGTGAAAAACTGATGCCATGAGCTACGCAGGCGACATCACCCCGCAGCAGGCATGGGACCTGCTGCGCGAGCATCCGGAGGCGGTCCTCGTGGATGTCCGCACCGACGCCGAGTGGAAGTTCGTGGGTGTTCCCGACACCTCTGAGCTCGGTAAACATCCGGTGTTCATCGAGTGGGTGAGCGTGCGAGGGGCCAGGAACGACAACTTCGTCGACCACCTCAAGGAGGCCGGTATCACCGGCGAGCGTCCCGTGGTGTTCCTGTGCCGGTCCGGTCAGCGCTCCATCGGCGCGGCCGAGGCCGCGACCGCGGCCGGGATCGAGCCGTCGTACAACGTCCTCGACGGCTTCGAGGGCGGCATCGACGCGGACGGCCACCGCGGGGCGGCAGGCTGGCGCGCGGTCGGACTCCCGTGGCGGCAGTCGTGAGTGGCATCCCGCAGGGCGGGGCCTTCCAGCGCGACCTCCCGCCGGATGTCGGACTCGGCACGCTCGGCGTGCGCGGCGGGGTCATGCGCACCGGGTTCGAGGAGACCTCCGAGGCGTTGTTCCTCAACTCCGGCTTCGTCTACGAGTCCGCCGGCGCGGCCGAGCAGGCGTTCACCGGCGAGGTCGACCACTTCGTCTACTCCCGCTACGGCAACCCGACCGTGAAGATGTTCGAGGAGCGGCTGCGGCTGATCGAGGGTGCCGAGGCCTGCTTCGGGACCTCCAGCGGCATGTCGGCGGTGTTCACTGCGCTCGGTGCGCTGCTGAAGGCGGGGGACCGACTGGTCGCGGCGCGCAGCCTCTTCGGCTCCTGCTTCGTGGTGTGCAACGAGATCCTGCCGCGCTGGGGCGTGGAGACCGTCTTCGTCGACGGCGAGGACCTCGAGCAGTGGGAGCAGGCGCTGTCGGTGCCGACCACCGCGGTGTTCTTCGAGACCCCGTCGAACCCGATGCAGTCGCTGGTGGATGTCCCGCGGGTCTCCGAGCTGGCGCACGCGGCGGGAGCAAAGGTGGTGCTGGACAACGTCTTCGCCACCCCGCTGTTGCAGCGCAGCCTCGACCTGGGTGCGGACATCGTGGTGTATTCCGGCACCAAGCACATCGACGGCCAGGGCCGGGTGCTCGGCGGTGCGATCCTCGGGCCGAAGGACTACATCGAGGGTCCGGTGCAGAACCTGATGCGGCACACCGGTCCCGCGCTGAGCCCGTTCAACGCCTGGACGCTGCTCAAGGGGCTCGAGACCATGCCGGTGCGGGTGCGGCACTCGGTCGACTCGGCGCTCCAGATCGCCCGGTTCCTCGAGGGGCACAAGTCGGTGCGCTGGGTGAAGTACCCGTACCTCGAATCGCATCCGCAGCACGATCTGGCCAAGCGGCAGATGAGCGGCGGCGGCACCGTCGTCACGTTCGAGCTCGACGCGCCGGACTCCGAGGCCAAGAAGCGGGCCTTCGAGGTGCTCGACGCGCTGCGGGTCATCGACATCTCGAACAACCTCGGTGACGCCAAGTCGCTGATCACCCACCCGGCCACCACCACGCATCGCGCGATGGGCCCGGAAGGCCGTGCGGCCGTTGGGCTCACCGACGGCGTGGTCCGGCTGTCCGTCGGGCTAGAGGACACGGCCGACCTCTTGTCGGACCTGGACAACGCGCTGCGCTAGGTGTACTGCCCAGGGACGTTGGTCAAGCGGCTGAAGGGAACGTGCCTGCCGATGGCTGAGTGTTGCCGGTGGTGATTGTAGGTGTGCAGCCACCCCGGCAGCGCGGTCCGTCGGGCTTGTTCTGACTGATAGTGGCGTGCGAACGCCCATTCAGCGGCCATCGTGCGGTGGAAGCGTTCGATCTTGCCGTTTGTCTGTGGCCGGTAGGGACGGGTGTATTTGGGTTTGATGTCCAGTTCGGTGCAGGTCTGCTTCCACAAGGCGGATCGGTAGCAGCTCCCGTTGTCGGACAGGACCCG
>NZ_JMLO01000027.1:0-90398 GCF_000686785.1 Rhodococcus sp. UNC363MFTsu5.1 | reverse complement strand
CGGGTTCATCAGCTGCTTCGCGATCGTGATGTTCGCCTTCGGTGGCACCGAGATCATCGGTATCACCGCGGGTGAGGCGGAGGACCCGGAGCGCACCATTCCCCGGGCGATCAACACCGTGCCGGTGCGCATCATCTTGTTCTATGTGCTGACCCTGGCGGTGATCATGGCGATCAACCCGTGGCAGTCGATCGGGTCCGAGGGCAGTCCCTTCGTGCAGATCTTCCAGGGGCTTGGTATCGGGCCGGCGGCGACGGTGCTGAACATCGTGGTGATCACCGCGGCGCTGTCGGCGATCAACAGTGACATCTTCGGTGCGGGCCGGATGATGTTCGGGATGGCCCAGCGCGGTCAGGCCCCAGCGGTGATGGGGCAGGTTTCCCGCAACGGGGTGCCGTGGATGACGGTGGTCATCATGACGATCACGCTGCTGGTCGGTGCGCTCCTGAACTACCTGATCCCGGACAAGGTGTTCCTGGTCATCGCGTCGATTGCGACCTTCGCGACGATCTTCGTCTGGCTGATGATCCTGCTCTCGCATTACCGCTCGCGGCAGCGGATGGATCCGGCCGAGGCCGCGGCGTTGAAGTTCCCGGTGCCGTTCTGGCCGTACGGGCAGCTGATCGCGATCGGCTTCCTGGTGTTCGTGATCGCGGTGCTCGCCTTCGACGCCGACACCAGGGTGGCGCTGATCGTCGGCGCGGTGTGGCTGGCACTGCTCGCCCTCGCCTACCGACGGTGGGTGCGACCCGTTCCGGCGCCATCGGAGACCACCGTCGCGCTCCCGCTGTCCTGACCGACCGACATCTTCTCGATTTACCGCTCATTCGAAACGGAGAACAACCATGAGCACGAACACCCTCTCGCACGTGGACACGCGCGCACAGGACAAGCTGGAGCCCGTCGTGGTCGGGGTCGGCGCAGTGAGCCCGGAGGAGGTGGTGCGGGTCGCACGATTCGGCGCACCGGTGCAGCTCTCCGATGAGGCGCTCGCGGCGATCGGGGCCAGCCGGGCCCGGATCCAGGCCCTCGCCGAGGATCCGAAGCCGGTGTACGGGGTGTCGACCGGGTTTGGTGCCCTCGCCACCCGGCACATCCCGCTGGAGCTGCGGGCGCAGCTGCAGCGCAGCCTCATCCGCTCCCATGCCGCCGGGTCCGGTCCGGAGGTGGAGCGCGAGGTGGTGCGCGCGCTGATGCTGCTGCGGCTGTCCACCCTGGCGACCGGCCGGACCGGCGTGCGTCCGGAGGTGGCCCAGGTCTACGCGTCGCTGTTGTCGGCCGGCATCACCCCGGTGGTGCACGAGTACGGCAGCCTCGGCTGCTCGGGTGACCTGGCGCCGCTCTCGCACGTGGCGCTGGCCGTGATCGGGGAGGGCACCGTGCGGGACGCGGACGGCGAGCTCATGCCTGCCGCCGAGGCGCTGGCGGCCGCCGGGATCGAGCCGGTCGAGCTCAAGGAGAAGGAGGGCCTGGCCCTCATCAACGGCACCGACGGCATGCTCGGCATGTTGGTGCTGGCCTGCCACGACCTGCGCAAGCTGCTGTCGCTGACCGATGTCACCGCCGCGATGAGCGTCGAGGGACTGATGGGCACGGACAAGGTGTTCGCCGCCGACCTGCAGGCGCTGCGCCCGCAGCCCGGTCAGGCGGTGGCGGCGGCCAACATGAGCCGGGTGCTCGCCGGCTCGGGAATCGTCGCCAGCCACGCCACCCCCGACTGCACCGTGGTGCAGGACGCCTACTCGCTGCGGTGCGCGCCGCAGGTCGCAGGCGGCGCCCGCGACACCATCGCGCACGCCGAGCGCATCGCCTCGTACGAGCTGGCGAGCGCCGTCGACAACCCGGTGGTGACCCTCGACGGCCGGGTGGAGTCCAACGGCAACTTCCACGGGGCGCCGGTGGCGTACGTGCTGGACTTCCTCGCGATCGTCGTCGCCGACGTGGCGAGCATGAGCGAGCGCCGCACGGACCGGTTCCTCGACAAGGCGCGCAACCACGGCCTGCCGCCGTTCCTCGCGGACGACCCCGGCGTGGACAGCGGGCACATGATCGCGCAGTACACCCAGGCCGCGATCGTCTCCGAGCTCAAGCGGCTCGCCGCGCCCGCGAGCGTCGACTCGATCCCGTCCTCGGCCATGCAGGAGGACCACGTGTCGATGGGTTGGTCGGGTGCCCGAAAGCTGCGCCGGGCCGTCGACGGGCTCACCCGGGTGCTCGCCATCGAGGCGCTCACGGCCGCCCGCGGCCTGGACCTGCGGGCCCCGCTCGAGCCGTCGCCCGCGACCGCGGCCGTGCGCGACACGATCCGCGAGCGCGTCGAGGGTCCCGGGACCGACCGGTTCCTGGCACCGGAGATCGAGGCCACGGTGCAGCTGGCCGCATCCGGTGCGCTGCTCGAGAGCGCCGAGGCCGTGGTCGGCAAGCTCGGCTGATCACGCCGCCCGCCGCACCTCGACATGACAAATCGGACAACCGGTGAAACCGGCTACGGGACAACGTCGTTCCGAACCACGGCGTCCGACCGCACGGTGGTGCCCTGGCTGAACGGCCAGGGCACCACCCAGGTGGTTGCGGAGACCGGCGACTGGCGCGTGAGCATCGCCGACGAGCCGCTCGAGTCCACATTCTCGGTGATCGCGGGCTACGACCGGTTGATCATCCCGATCGGCTCGGTCGCTCTCGAGCTCACCGGCCCGCCCTTCTCCGCAACGGAGGAGGGTCTCGATGCGGTCACCCCGGTCTGCCACATCGTCGACCCGTTGCACGCCTTTGCCTTTCCCGGCGAGTGGGCGCCGACCTCGCGGGCATCGTCCCGCACGCGGGCCCTCAACGTCATGACCAGGCGGGGTGTGGCTGCCATGACGGTGGAGATCGGGGCGTCGGAGATTCCCGACCGTTCCAGCTCGGTCCGGATCTGTCTCGATCTCGCTACCGAAGACGCCCTGATCGTGCCACCCGGCGAGTTGATGCCGTCGGTGGAACCGGGATGCTGCGCGATCATCTCGATATCGCCCTAGGGCAGGCATACCGCGAATGCAAAGGCGCCGCAGTGGGATTCCACTGCGGCGCCTACGCGCGCATGTACCGGGCGGGAGATGTCGAGGGGCCCGCACCCGACTTCGAGTGCGGGCCCAGTTGTTGGTCGCGGCGAGGCGATCAGGCCTTGGGCTTGACCAGCCCGTCGACCGAACCGATGAAGGCTGCCGCTCCGCCGGTGACATCACTGATCGCGCCGGTAAAGGTGCTGATGGCGTTGAGAGCGTTGGCGAATTCAGCCGAACCCATTGTGTGCTCCTTGTGTTGTGCATGACTTCTCGGTAGCGGTGCGGTTGTGCACCGCCGGCATTCGTAGTGGCTGGGCCTGGCGGCTGCAATGGAATTTGTGGAATGTGGCGAAGGCAACCATAGAGATATCTATTGTCTATAACTGTTCGATAACTTGACCGGGCTTCCTTATCGAAGTCGAGTACGCGTTTCGGTCATCGACTCCCGCGTTGCTCGCGCCCTGTACCTCTCGCCGCCGGAGAAGGTGCGGCAGCCTGACACCACCACCATCGAGCGCGCAGCGGCTGCCGATCAGCTGGAAATCCCCGACTCGACGCGGCGGTGGGCGCGCACGTCGAGCCGGGGACGGTGGGGATCGGGGCTAGGCCCGATGATCGATCGCGGTGGTGACGATCCGGTGGATCAGTCTCGCCGCGGTACGAGTGGTGCGGTTGTCCACGTCGAGCGCGGGGTTCAGCTCCGCGACGTCGAGCAGCCGCAGCTTGCCGCTGCGCGCCACCAGATCGCAGACCCGCTGGATCACCTCGAGCGGTACCCCGAACGCGGCCGGGGCGCTGACCCCGGGGGCGACCGCGGCGGGCAGCACGTCGAGGTCGATCGTCAGGTAGACGACGTCGACCGCGCCGAGGAACTCCTCGACGAACGACTCCACCGCAGGCAGGTTCGTCGCCGTGCAGTCGTCGTCGAGGAGGTGGCGCACGCCCAGTTCGGCCGCCGTCGCGAACAGCGCCGCGGTGTTGCTGGGTTGCGAGATGCCGAGCACCGCATAGTCGAGGGTCCGGCCCAGCGCGGTTTCGCGGTCGGCCATCTGCCGGAACGGAGTCCCGGAGCTCGGCCGCGCGTCGCTGCGCAGGTCGAAGTGTGCGTCGAGGTTGAGCACGCCGAGGCGGGCACCCGATGCGACGGCCGCCGAGTCCGCGATGCCGAGGTAGCTGCCGTAGGCCACCTCGTGTCCGCCGCCGAGGACGGTGACGAGGCTCCCGGCGTCGAGCAGGCCGGTGACGGCCGAACCGAGCCGGTCCTGGCCGTTCTCGAGATCTTCGCCGATGACCTCGACGTCACCGGCGTCGAACACCCGCACCGGGGCGGCGAGCGACATCGATGCGAGCGCCCGGCGCAGCGCGGCCGGGCCGTCGGCGGCGCCGGGACGGCCCTTGTTGCGCCGCACCCCCTCGTCGCTGCGGAACCCGATGAGAACGCCTGCGCCGGAATCGGTTCGGCCCTCGAGCGGTGCGACGGCTTTGTGCCAGCGCAGGTGTTCGTTACCGGGGCCGTCGTCCCGTCCGGACCAGGCCGTCGGGGCGAGGTCCACCACTGTGGTCATCGTCGGTACCCGTCCTTCCAGACCTCGCGCACCAGCGCCACCCCGGGCCGGTAGGCCAGGTGCAGGTGGGACGGTGCGTCGAGAGCGATCAGATCGGCTCGCGCACCGGCCCGGATGTGCCCGATGTCGGTGCGCTGCAACGCCGCGGCACCGCCGGCCGTCGCCGCCCACACGGCCTCGTCGGGGCTCATGTGCATCTCGCGGACCGCCAGCGCGATGCAGAACGGGATGCTGGTGGTGTAGCAGGTGCCGGGATTGCAGTCCGCCGCCAGCGCGACGGTGGCGCCGGCATCGAGCAGGGCCCGCGCGTCGGGATACTTGTTGCGGGTGGAGAAGTCGGCGCCGGGCAGCAGCGTGGCGACGGTGTCACTCGCCGCAAGCGCCTCGACGTCGGCGTCGGTGGTGTAGGTGACGTGGTCGACGGATGCGGCGTTCAGCTCGACCGCCAACTGGACGCCTGCGCCGTAGCTGAGCTGGTTGCCGTGCACCCGCGGGGTGAGCCCGGCGGCGATGCCTGCCTCGAGGACGGCCCGCGACTGGTCGGCGTCGAACGCGCCCTCCTCGCAGAACACGTCGATCCACTTCGCGTGCGGCGCACACTTGGGGACCATCTCGTCGACCACCATCCGCACGTAGTCGTCACTGCGACCGGCGAACTCCGGCGGCGTGACATGCGCGGCGAGCAGGGTCCTCTCCGCGGTGTGCGCGGAGGCGACCTCGAGGCTGCGCAACTCGTCGGGGACCGACTGCCCGTAGCCGGATTTCGTCTCGATCGTGGTGGTGCCCGAGTGCAGCGACTCGGCGACGAGCCGGGCCACGTTCGCGCCCAGCTCGGCGTCCGAGGCGGCCCTCGTGGCGGCGATGGTGGTGCGGATGCCGCCGGCTCCGTACGGGGCGCCGGTCATCCGGGCCGCGAACTCCTCGGCCCGTTCGCCGCCGAAGACGAGGTGGGCGTGACTGTCGACGAACCCGGGCAGGGCGGCCCGGCCACGCAGGTCGTACCGCGATCCGGCACTGCCCTCCGGGATCCGGGAACGGGGGCCCACCCACTGGACGAGCCCATCTCCCAGGACCACCGCGGCGTCGTGGATCAGGCCGAGCGGGCCGTCACCGGCCTCGGGATCATTGGTGACCAGGGTGCCGATGTTGTCGATGACCGTCCACCGGCCGTCCTGCCCGGGTGCGTCGTACACGGTTACGCCTCCTGCATCGGGATGCGAACGCCGCGCTCGGCCGCGACCTGGGTCGCGTGCTCGTACCCGGCGTCGGCGTGCCGGATGACGCCCATGCCCGGGTCGTTGGTGAGCACCCGCTCCAGCTTCTGCGCGGCCATCTCGCTGCCGTCCGCGATGCACACCTGACCGGCGTGGATGGAGCGGCCCATCCCGACGCCGCCGCCGTGGTGGATGGACACCCAGGACGCACCGGAGGCGGTGTTGACGAGGGCGTTCAGCAGCGGCCAGTCGGCGACCGCGTCGGAACCGTCGGCCATGGCCTCGGTCTCCCGGTACGGCGAGGCGACCGATCCGGAGTCGAGGTGGTCGCGGCCGATGGCGAGCGGCGCGGACAGTTCCCCCGAGGCCACCATCTCGTTGAACTTCAGTCCTGCCTTGTGGCGGTCGCCGTACCCGAGCCAGCAGATGCGGGCGGGCAGACCCTCGAAGTGAACCTTCTCGCCCGCCATGGTGATCCAGCGCTTGAGGTGTTCGTTCTCGGGGAAGAGCTCGAGGATCGCCTTGTCGGTCGCCTCGATGTCCTTGGGGTCGCCGGAGAGGGCGGCCCAGCGGAACGGGCCGAGGCCCTCCTCGAAGAGCGGGCGGATGTAGGCGGGCACGAACCCGGGGAACTCGAATGCCCGGTCGTAGCCGCCCTTTCGGGCCTCGTCGCGGATCGAGTTGCCGTAGTCGAAGACCTCGGCGCCCGCGTCCATGAACCCGACCATCGCCTCGACGTGCGCGGCCATCGACTTCTGGGCCTCGAGGGTGAAGTGCTCGGGGTCCTTCTCCGCCATCGCGTGCCAGTCCTCGAGCGCGATCCCGATCGGCAGGTAGGACAGGGGATCGTGGGCGGAGGTCTGGTCGGTGACGATGTCGATCGGGGCACCCATCGCGAGCAGGGCCGGGAAGACCTCGGCGGCGTTGCCGACCAGACCGATGGACAGCGGCTCGCGGGCATCGCGCTTCTCGATTGCCAGCGCGAGGGCGGCCTCGATGCTATCCGCCTTGGTGTCGAGGTAGCCGTGCGCGATCCGGCGATCGATGCGGGACGGGTCGACGTCGACGCAGATGGCCACGCCGTCGTTCATGGTGACCGCCAGCGGCTGGGCCCCGCCCATGCCGCCCACACCCCCGGTCAGGGTGATGGTCCCTGCGAGGGTGCCGCCGAACCGCTTGCGTGCCACCGCGCCGAAGGTCTCGTAGGTGCCCTGCAGGATGCCCTGGCTGCCGATGTAGATCCAGGAGCCGGCCGTCATCTGGCCGTACATCATCAGGCCCTCGGCCTCGAGCTTGCGGAAGTGCTCCCAGTTCGCCCAGTCGCCGACCAGGTTGGAGTTGGCGAGCAGGACCCGCGGCGCCCATTCGTTGGTGCGGAAGACCCCGACGGGCTTGCCGGACTGCACGAGCATCGTCTCGTCGGACTTCAGCGTCTGCAGCGTGCGGACGATGGCGTCGTAGGCCTCCCAGCTGCGGGTGGCCCGTCCGGTCCCTCCGTAGACGACCAGGTCGTCCGGGCGCTCGGCAACCTCGGGGTCGAGGTTGTTCATCAGCATGCGCAGGGCGCCCTCCTGCTGCCAGCCGAGGCAGGTCAGCTCGGGGCCGCGCGGTGCCCGGACGGGCCGGGGTCCAGTGGGGGAGTGGTTGGTCATCTCGAGTCTCCTGACGAGGTTGTGTGACCCCCATGACACCTGCTCGGTGCGACGCGGAACAGTGCCTCCGTCCAGAATTCTCGGATACGAGACACGATGCCGTTGGCGAGTCCGATCCGGCGGCGAGTGGCGGGCCGATAGACTGGGCGGAAACGAGATGCCCACGAACGGGCGGGATGTGGACGGTGACGAGCGTGGCGATCGACGAGTCCGACGTGGCGTCGCTGTATCGGGCCCGCGGGCACGAGTCCGCGCCCGCCTATCAACGGGTCAAGAATCTCATCGCGGAGCAGATCGTGTCGGGCCGTTGGCCGGAGGGTGATCAGCTGCCGTCGGAGAATCAGCTCGTCAACAGCCTCGGGTTGTCTCGGATGACCGTCAACCGGGCGTTGCGCGAACTGAGCGCGGACGGGCTGGTCGTACGGCTCATGGGTGTCGGCACGTTCGTCGCCGAAAGAAAGGTCAGCTCGGCGCTTTTCGAGGTGCGCAACATCGCCGATGAGGTCACGCACAGGGGGCACCGGCATCGCAGCGAGGTGGACTTCCTCCGCGCCGAGCCCGCCGAGGCGATCATCGCGCACCAGTTGGGCGTGCCGGAGGGGAGCCCGGTGTTCCATTCGCGGCTGGTGCATTTCGAGGACGACCTGGCGATCCAGGTCGAGGACCGGCACGTCAGTCCGGAGATCGCGCCCGAGTATCTCGACCAGGACTTCACCGCTCAGACGCCCAACAACTACCTGATGTCGGTCGCGCCGCTCGGCCGGGGTGAGCACGTGGTCGAGTCGGTGCTCGCGACCGCGGACGAGTGCCGGCTCCTGGGGATCGGCGAGGCCGAGCCGTGCCTGCTGATCCACCGGCGCACCTGGTCCGAGGGCCGGCTGGTGAGCACCGCGCGACTGGTGCACCCCGGCTCCCGCTACCGGCTCGAGGGCACGTTCGAGACGCAGTGACCCAGGGCCGGTAGCGGGGGCGCCGATCGGTCGGCCCGACCGCGATCGGCTCAGACGCTACCGACCAGACTCCGGATCTGGCGCACGGCAACGGACATGGCCGCGACGTCGACGGCGGAGTTCTCGAAGATCGCGTCGAGGGTCGATCGTGCTCGCCGGATGCGAGTGGAGTTCCGCTCCTCCCATCGGCCGATCATCTCGGCAGCGGATTCTCCTGTGCTCGAAGGGTTTCCGAGCAGGTCCAGGCACAGCGCGCGCAGGGAGCCGTAGAGCTCGTCCCGCATCGCGAGGCGGGCAAGGGAGTTCCATCGGTTGTCGTAGGCCAGCCTCGACACCGACTGCAACAGGTGCACGGCGCCGAGATGTTGGCTCAGTGCGTAGTACAGCTCCGCGACCTCCGGCACCTCGCGGCCGCTGACGTCGGCCACCTCGATGATGTCGAGCAGGCCGAACTGGTCGAGCAGCAGGTGAACGCGGGCCGCGAGATCGTGCGGGACGCCGGCGTCGACCGACGCGGCGACCCGTGCGTGCAGGTCGGCAAGCTCCTGTCCGCGAAGCCACTCGGGGACCAGGTGTGCGTGCCGGGCGAGTCGTGGCGCGAATCGGTCGACTTCGGCGCCGATGTCGAGGGGCTGCGGTCGATTGGCCAGCAGCCAGCGCGAGGCCCGGTCCAGCACCCGCTGGGTATCGACCACCAGGGCATCGGTGACGTCGGTCGGCAGCCCGCTCTCGGCGATGTCCGCCCACAGCCGGTTCAGGTCGAAGATCCGGGCCGCGACGACATGGGCGCGCACGGCGTCGGATCCGATCGCCGCCGAGTCCTCGGCCAGGCGGAACGCGAAAGTGAGTCCGCCGTGGTCGATCACGTCGTTCGTCAGCATCGTCGCGACGATCTCGCGGCGCAGCCGGTGCGAGTCGAGATGGTCGCCGAATCGTTGCCGCAGGGCGTCGGGGAAGTACGCGCGCAGGCGATCGTGCAACGCCGGGTCGTCCGGGAGGTCACCCGCCAGCAGCTCGTCCTTGACGGCGAGCTTGACGTGCGCCATGAGGGTGGCCAGTTCCGGAGAGGTCAGGCCATGGCCGTCCTGCGCGCGCCGGGAGAGCTCGCGCTTGTCGGGCAACGCCTCGAGTGCGCGCACCAGGCCGCGGTCGTTCTCCAGTTCGGCGATCATCCGGGCGTGCACGCCGAGCATCGCGGGGGCCGTTGACCGGCTCACTCCGAGGATCCGGTTCTGGGAGCGGTTGTCCGCCAGGACGAGTCGGCTCACCTCGTCGGTCATCGAGCGCATCAGCGCGTCCCGCTCACCGGCGGCGAGGTGGCCGGAGGCGACCATGCCTGCGAGCAGGATCTTGATGTTGACCTCGCGGTCGGAGCAGTCGACGCCTGCCGAGTTGTCCAAGGCGTCGGTGTTGATGCGGCCGCCGGCGCGAGCGAACTCGATCCGGCCCACCGGCGTCAGCCCCAGGTTCCCGCCCTCCGCGACGACGCGGGCCCGCAGGTCGCACGCGTCGACGCGGACCCCGTCGTTGGCCTTGTCTCCCACCTCGGCGTGGGATTCGGTCGACGCCTTGACGTAGGTGCCGACGCCGCCGTTCCACACCAGGTCCACCGGGGCGCGCAGGATCGCGCCGATCAGGTCGGCGGGCGCGAGCGCGGTGACGTCGTCGGCGAGACCGAGCGCGCCCCGCGCCTCGGGGCTGATCGGGACCGACTTCACCGAGCGTGGCCACACCCCGCCGCCGGGACTGATCAGGCCGGGGGCGTAGTCCGCCCAGGACGAGCGGGGCAGGCCGAACAGTCGACCGCGTTCGGCGAACGACGTCGCCGCGTCCGGCGCGGGGTCGAGGAAGATGTGACGGTGGTCGAAGGCGGCGACCAGCCTGATGTGCTCGCTGAGCAGCATGCCGTTGCCGAACACGTCGCCGCTCATGTCGCCGATGCCGACGACCGTGAAGTCCTCGCTCTGGGTGTCGCGGCCCATCTCACGGAAGTGACGCTGGACGCTCTCCCATGCGCCGCGCGCGGTGATGCCCATCGCCTTGTGGTCGTAGCCGACCGAACCTCCGGAGGCGAACGCGTCGCCGAGCCAGAAGCCGTACTCGGCGGCGACCTCGTTTGCGATGTCGGAGAAGGTGGCGGTGCCCTTGTCCGCGGCGACGACGAGGTAGGTGTCGTCCGCGTCGTGGCGGACCACGTCGCGGGCGGGGACGACCGAGCCGGTGGCCGAGTCGATGTTGTCGGTGACGTCGAGCAGGCCGGCGATGAACTGCCGGTAGCACGCGATGCCCTCGGCCAGGTGCGCCTCGCGATCGGTCGCGTCGGCGCCCGTCGGCGCTGGCGGCTGCTTCACGACGAACCCGCCCTTGGCGCCCACCGGCACGATGACCGCGTTCTTCACCGCCTGCGCCTTCACCAGTCCGAGTACCTCGGTGCGGAAGTCCTCCTTGCGGTCCGACCATCGGAGGCCGCCGCGGGCCACGCTGCCGAACCGCAGGTGGACGCCTTCGACACGCGGCGAGCAGACGTAGATCTCGAATCGTGGTCGGGGGTGGGGGAGTTCGTCGATCGCCTGCGGATCGAACTTGAACGCGAGCAACGGAGAGGCGCCGCCGCGGGTGAAATAGTTGGTGCGCAGGGTGTTTCGGATGAGGGTCGTGAAGGCCCGCAGGATGCGATCCTCGTCGAGGCTGACCACGCTGCCGAGCGCGTCGTCCAGGCGGCCGGTCAACTCGTTCTGGCGGGCCTCGTCCTGTGCCGCCGGGTCGAAGCGGGCCCCGAACAGCTCGACCAGCAGCCGCGCCGACTCGGGGTGCGCGGAGAGGACCTCCGCGATCCGCACCTGGCTGTACGGAAACCCGGCCTGGCGCAGGTATTTTGCGTATGCCCGCAGCATCGACGCCTGCCGCCAGGTCAGCCCCGCGCGCAGGACCAGGTGGTTGAACGTGTCGACCTCGGCGTCGCCGCGCCACGCGGCGGCAAAGGCCTCGGTGAAACGGGCTGCCATGCCGGTGTCGGACGGAGCGGGGGCGACGTCGAGGGCGAGGCCGAAGTCGTAGATCCAGCACTCGCTGCCGGCCGAGTCCGCCATCGGATAGGGGCGCTCGTCGAGCACCTCGACGCCGAGGGACTGGATCACGGGGAGGATGCGGCTGAGCGAGACGGCTTCTCCGTCGATGTACAACGTGAGGCGCAGCTGGCCCCGTGCCGCGCCCGTCGGCGGGTGCAGGGCAACCTCGAACGAGTCGGTCCGCAGCGCCTCGACCCGGGTGACGTCCGCGGCGGCGCGTACGGGGTCGAAGTCGTGTTTGTACGCCTCCGGCAGGGATGCGATGTAGGACTTCGCCAATACCGGATCCGCCATCCGCTCGCGGAAGTCGTCGTCCCAGGCCTGCGTCATCGTCGGCTTCTCCTCATGCGGCAGCAGTTGTATATACAGGACTATACAACTCTGTGAACTGCCTCACAAGGATCGAAATTCTGGTGTTTGCCCACTCAGCGAGGGGTGGGGGCGTGGCCCGAGATGTGGGAGGTCAGGCGCTCCGCGCCGCCCAGCAGGATCTGTCCCACGGCGTCCGGCTCGGGGTAGGCCAACTGTTTGCGCCAGGTGGTGCTCAGTGCCGCGACCGGCCGGCCGTTGTGGTCGAACACCGCGGTGCCCACCGACCGCAGGCCGGTCGTCACCAGGTCCACCTCCTCGGCCCACCCGCGCGAGTGGGCCTCCGCGAGGGTGCGGCGCAGTTCGGTCAGTGTCCGCGGACCGAGCCCGGTGCGCGTGATGAAGTCGCCGCGCCGGGAGTACAGCGCCTTGACCTGGGCGTCGGGCAGGGCGGCAAGGATGGCGCGGCCGTTGGCGGTCAGGTGCGCCGGCAGCCGGACGCCGATGTCGGTGATCAGCGAGACCTCGGCCGCCGGGCCGGAGGTGGGGCGTTCCTTGAGCAGGTAGACGGTTTCGTTGCCGTGCAGGATCCCCAGGTGCACGGCCTGCCCGAGCTGCATGGCCAGCCGGTGCAGGATCGGTTGAGCGAGGCGCTCGAGCGGCTCGTGGCGCAGGTACGCCGAGCCGATCTCGAACGATGTGACCCCGAGTCCGTACGCCTGCTCGCCGGGCACATAGACCACGAAGCCGCGCTCCACCAGCACCGACAGGATGTGGTAGACCGACGAACGCGGCAGGTCCAGGTCGCGGGCGAGGGCGGACGCCTGCACCGGGCCGGGGCGCTGCGCGAGCCGCACCAGGATGTCGAGGGCGCGACCGACTGCCGGCGATGCGCTGGAACCCGCTGGCCTGACCACCCTGCCGATTCTGCCAGCAGCCCGGGATGCTGAGCGCGGCTCGCGCCGCTGCTAGCCGTCGGCGCGGCGGCGGGTGCGCCTGGTGTCGACGTTGCCGGTCAGGGTCTCGAGGATGCCGGGGAGTTCGGCCACGATCTGGGCGGGCAGGCCGGCTACGGTTTCCTCCGCCAGGGCGCACCACAGCTGCTTGACCTGGTCGGCCAGTGCCCTGCCGCTGTCGGTGAGGTCGACGATGCTCGCACGCTTGTCGGTGGGGGCGGGCTCGCGCCGGACGTGGCCGGAGGCCTCGAGCTTGCGGGTCATGAGCGTGACGCTGGGGGGCTCGCAGCCGAGCGCCTCGCTGAGCTGCGCCTGGATCATCGGGCCGGTCCGGGCGAGTTCGAGCAGGAGCGCCTCCTGGCCGGGGTGCAGTCCGAGGGGGGTCAGCAGCGCCGCGGCCCGGGCTCGGTGGCGCAGGCTCAGCAGGCGGATGGCCTGGTTGAGGGCGTCGGCTTGCTCGAAGTCCATTGGCACTCCCTTGACAGATTAGTTATGCGCATAACATTATGCGCATAACTAATTCTACGTCGCCGAGGGGCCGGCACGGCCGTGAAGGTTGCCGCGGATTCGTAAGGGGGAGAAGTCATGACAAGCACAAGCATCGAAGCTCCGCGGGCCGGGACGCGCGCCGGTCGCTCCTGGTTGGTCCTGGCGCTGGTGTGTGCCGGCCAGTTCATGGTGATTCTGGACTCGTCCATCGTCAACGTGGCCCTGCCATCGATCCAACGGGATCTCGGCTTCACCGCCACCGGCCTCGCGTGGGTGGTGAACGGTTACCTGCTCGCCTTCGCGGGCTTCATGCTGCTGGGTGGCCGTGCCGCCGACCTGTTCGGACATCGCCGGATGTTGGTGGCCGGGCTGTCGTTGTTCTCCGCCTCGAGTCTGGTCGGCGGCCTGGCGACCACGTCCGAGCTCCTGGTGGTGGCGCGGTTCGCGCAGGGTATGGGGGCCGCCATGCTGGCCCCGGCAACGCTGGCCGTGATCAACACCAGATTCGCCGAGGAGCACTCGCGTGCCCGGGCATTCGGCGCATGGTCGGCCTCGGGCGGTGTGGGCGGTATGGCCGGCGCGCTGGCGGGTGGGGCCATCACCACAGGCCTCTCGTGGCGCTGGGTCTTCTTGATCAACGTGCCGATCGGCGCTGTGCTGATCGCCGTGGCCGTGCTGTCGTTGACCGGCACCCGAACCGGTCAGCGGGAATCACTCGACCTCGCCGGTGCGGTGACGGGGACGGCGGGGCTGGCTGCGCTGATCTACGGGGTCATGCAGAGCGCCGATCACGGCTGGACATCCGTGCTGGTGGTCGGCCCGGTCGGGTTGGGTCTGCTCCTGCTCGTCGCCTTCGTCGTGGTGGAGGCGCGTTTCGCCGCTCAGCCGATGTTGCCCCTGAGGCTGTTCGGGATCAGAACGGTGGCCGTCGGAAACGTCATGCTGCTGCTGTTCGGGGGAATCGCCACCGCGATGTGGTACTTCACATCGCTGTTTCTGCAGAACGTGCTCGGCTACAGCGCTTTTCGGGCCGGGCTCGGGCAGACGCCCGCTGCCGTGATGTTCTTGGTGATCGCGCGATTGTCCGCCGCTCTGCTGCCGCGAATCGGCGTGCGTCCGCTGGTGCTGGCCGGCTCTGGCTGTTTCCTCGCCGGATTCGGTTGGCTTGCGCAGGCCCATGCCGACAGTGGCTACGTCGCCAGCGTGCTCGGGCCAACGCTGCTCATCGCGGTCGGCATCGGGTTGACCTTCCCCACCCTCATGGTCGTGGCGACCGCGGACGCCACCGAACGCGATGCGGGGATCGTCGGGGGGCTGGCCAACACCGCGAGCCAGGTGGGCGGGTCGGTGGGCCTGGCAGTCCTCGCGACGGCCGCAGGCGCCAGGGCGACGACGGTCGTTGCTGGGAGTCCCTCCGCCGCCCTGGCCTCCGGCTACGACCTCGTCTTCCTCCTCGCGGCGGGGCTGGGCCTGGCCATCGCCGCGGTGAGCGCACTGCTGCCGTGGGGCCGGCGCGGCTGACCGGCGACATTCACTGCCCTGTACCCGACTCTGCTCAGCCCAAAGTGCTACTGCCAGGCTGGCTTCGAGGAGCGGAAATCGCGGCGCCGGAGGAACATTTCGAGCGCGGCTCCGACATTCTCGCGCACGAAGTCCTCCTGCTCCGCTGCGATCACAGAGCGCATCGTCTCGACTTCACGCTCGGCGCCGGGTAGGTCGAACACGGCGCAACCAGCTGCATTGCGGACATCCCAATCGTCATCCGTCCTGGCCAGGCGGATCAGCGCCCCGCGGCATCTCTCGGCAAGTGAATCGTCATCGATTCGAAGGATCTCGAAGATCCTCACCGCTTCGATCCTCACCAGGTCGTCTTCTGACACGTCGGCCGCAACCGCGAGCAGAAACGGGGCGAGCAGCGATCCGTCGCCATCCTCGGGAACCAGCGACCGCAGTGCGGAGAAACGCCCATCCGCGCTCCACTGAGCGAAGTTGGCGATCACTTCACGTGCAGCTGCTGATTCGACACTCATGAGCCTTCACGTTACGGGGCCTGGTGCTCTCGCATCCCGGCCGAGGCTTGACAACCTACAACTGATTGGTTGTATGTTTGTTCTGTGAACGGAGACGACGAAGACCGGGCGGACGCCCTGTTTCACGCGCTCGCCGACCGGACCCGGCGCGACATCCTGCGCCGGGTGCTGGCAGGGGAGCACTCGGTTTCCGCGCTCGCGGCGAACTACGAGATGAGCTTCGCCGCGGTTCAGAAGCACGTCGTTGTGCTGGAGAAGGCCGGCCTGCTCACCAAACGCCGCAGCGGGCGCGAGCAGCTGGCCAGCGGCGACGTGGTGGCGGTCCGGTCGGTGGCCTCCATGCTCACCGAACTGGAGCAGGTGTGGCGCGGCCGCATCGCCCGCATCGACGAACTCATCGCATTCGACTCGACCAAGGAGGACTGAATCATGCCTGTAACCGACGTCCAGCAGGACCTCGACAACCTGACCCTGACCATCACCGCCGAATTCGCCGCGCCGGTGGAGCGGATCTGGCAGGTCTACGCCGACCCGCGCCAGCTGGAGAAGGTGTGGGGCCCGCCGACCTACCCGGCGACCGTGGTCGATCACGACCTCACGCCCGGCAGTCGCACGACGTACTTCATGACCGGCCCGGAGGGCGACAAGCACGTCGGGTACTGGCAGATCACGGCGGTCGACGAGCCGACGAGTTTCTCCTTCGACGATGGCTTCGCCGACGCGGACTTCACCCCGAACCCCGCGCTGCCGGTCTCGAAGAACGTCTTCACCTTTGCCGAGCACGACGGCGGCACTCGTGCGACCTATGTGAGCACCTACGAGTCCGCCGAGGCGCTGCAGCAGGTGCTGGACATGGGTGTGGTCGAGGGGGCCTCGTCGGCGATCAACCAGATCGACGGCCTGGTCGCCGCCTGACGAGCCGGCCGAAAGAGCCGGGGTGGGCCCCACATCCATGTGGTGTGGGGCCCGCTCGGTGCCAGCGGATCACCGCGCTGCGCTTGGCTCCACGGATATCACGACGTTGCCGCGCTTGTGTCCGGTGTCGACATACCGGTGCGCCTCGACGATCTGGTCCAGGGGATAACAGCGGTCGATGACGATCCGAAGTTGGTCCGCCTCGATGAGTTCCTTGACGTGCGCCAGCGTTTCGTTCTTGCGGACGGACATCCCCGTGACGACCTTCCTGCCACCCCGGAGTGACGTCCAGAGCGAGAGCAGGACGTTGTTCAGCCCGGATGTGGTCACGTAGCAGCCGTTCTCGGTGAGCGAGCCCTTGCACCGGGCGAACGAGTTCCTGCCCACCGTGTCGAAGACGATGTCGTACGCCCCGACGGCGTCGGTGAAGTCCTCTCCGGAGTAGTCGATCACCTCGTCGGCGCCAAGGGATTTCACCATCTCCAGGTTGTGCGGACCGCACACGCCGGTGACCTCTGCGCCCATGGACTTGGCCAGCTGCACCGCGTACGTGCCGATGCTGCCGGAGGCGCCGTTGACGAGGACCCTCTGCCCAGGGCGCACCTTCGCCTTGTCCCGGAGGAAGAACAGGGCGGTGGTGGCACCGTCGACGGCGGCAGCGGCCTGCTCGTAGGTCGTGTTCACCGGCTTGAGCGCGAGCGAGGCGGTGTCGGGCAGGCACTTGTACTCGGCGTAGGCGCCGATGTCGAAGCCGGTGAACCCGAACACCCGGTCACCCGGCCGGAACCGCTGCACGTCCCTGCCGACCGCCTCGATCTCTCCGGCGAGCTCCGTGCCAAGAGTCCGCAGTTTCCTTCGCGGCCTTCGCAACCCGAGGATGACCCGGCCCCACCGCGGCTCGCCTCGGCGCATCTTGCACTCGGCCGTCGTCACCGTCGTCGCGTGGACCCTCACCAGGACTTCCCTGTCCCCGGGCGTCGGCTTTCGGACCTGCACGAGCCTGAGCACTTCGGGTCCGCCGAACCGGGTGTGGACGATCGCCTTCATCGCGGCCTCCCTTACGACGATCCCGGTATCCACGGTAAGCCCACGCCGCCGAAACTCGAACTGCCGAGCGCCGTAACTCAGATCAGGCGCGAGGCGCGTTCGGCCATCATCACGCAACCCAGGTAGGTGTTGCCCGCAGGAAGCACCGGCATCGCGGACGCATCCACGACCCGCAGGCCCTCCACCCCTCGCACGCGGCAGTGGGCATCCAGGACGGCGTTCGGTTCGCCGTCCGGGCCCATCGCGCACGTGCCGCCCAGGTGTGCGTAGCTGATCACGCCGCCATCGACCAGGCCGGCCGCGGCACCCTCGGCGGCCAGGTCGGCCGCCGGTTGGACGCGCGTGGCGCCGAGTTCGGCGAACGGTCCGGTCGACTCCAGCGCGGCGATGCGACCCAGAACCCAATCGAGGCGCTCGAGGTCGTGCGCGGACAGCGCAGGCATCACCACATCCGGTTCGGCGTCGGGATCTGTAGAGGCGATCCGTACCGTTCCCCGGCCGGTGACATCGAGCAGGTACGGGACGACCGAGAAGTACGCGCCGTCGGCGGTCGGTTCGCCGATCGGCAGGTTCAGCACGTGGAAGTCGATCGTGTCCGACTGCGGGGTGCGGCCCACCCACACCGGCTGGACCGGGCCGCCGCGCAGCGGATCCCCGCCCGGGTGGTGGTAGACGAGGGGAAAGCCGAGGTGGTCCTGCAGGTTTGACCCGACCCCGGGGAGGTCGGCGACGACGGGGATGCCGAGGCCGTCGAGCAGATCCCTCGGGCCGATGCCCGAGCGCTGCAGCAGTGCGGGTGAACCGGTGGCGCCACAACTGACGATGATCTCGCCGGAGGACAGTTCCCGGCCGTCGGCGGTGATGACACTTCTCGCCCGTCCGCCCTCGACGACGACCCTGTTCACGGTGACACCGGTCTCGACGGTCAGGTTCGGTCGCGACCGGACTTCCGCGGTCAGGTAGGCCCGGCTCACGGTCAGCCGCTCGCCGCCGTCCTCGGACACCGTCAGCGGGAAGATCCCGACCCCGGGGAGCTGCCGAGGGTCGTTGACATCGTCGACCCAGGGCACGTCGATCTCCCTCAGCCCGGCGAGGAACGCGCGGTGGGATTCGGTCTGTTGGTCGGGCGTGGACCGGCGGACGACGAGCGGGCCCTCGGTGCCGTGCAGCTCCGATGCGCCGCAGTCCAGGTCGTTCTCCATGGCCCGGAACGTCGCGAGGATGTCCGGCCAGCTCCACCCGTCGAGACCCCGTGCGGCCCAACCGTCATAGTCGGCCGGCTGGCCACGCATCGTGGCGAGGTAGTTCACGGCGGAGGTACCGCCCAGGACGCGCCCGCGCATCATCTGGACCGTGCCGTCTCCCGCGCCCCGCATCGGGAACGCCTGCGCGAACGGGGTTCCGGCCCACACGTCCCCCGCGGAGGCGGGACGCAGAACGGTGTCGTCGTACGCCGCATCGTCCGGCCCCTGCTCGAGCAGCAGGACGCGCCGCCCGGGGTCCTCAGACAGCCGTGCGGCCAGCACCGCACCGCTGGTACCGCCGCCCACGACGATCACATCTGCGTCCATTGCCACCCCTGTCTCGACCGCTCGCTGGGAGCTCCACATTGCTCGACCCGGTCACACTACGAGCAGGCCTGTGTCGGGGTCGCCGAACCCGCAGATTCGGCGCGCTGCGCCGACACGGTTCGCGCAGGGGGTGACGCCCGAGCTGTGTGCCGTCGGCGGCCTCCTGTCTTGCCAACATCGTTGGCGTACAAAGCTTGTGGCGAGCAGGGCAGGATCTCTGCCGGTCCACCCCAAACGGCGCTGACCGGTCGACCGAACAGGTTCGAGCACTGCGAACCCGGGACGTCATGGATGACGGGGCGCAGGTGGTGCGTAGGCGAGGGGTGGCTATCGCCACCCCTCGGGGGACTATCCGCAGGCAGGGCACTCGACGGACGCTGGATCTCGGAAAAAACCGACCACTCGTTGAGAGAGGCATCTCGATCGAAAGGAACCCGTCACCATGCCCCGTATCCTCGGAACCACCGTCCCCGACGTGCACGAACACGGGCCGCCGGGCGCAGCCCTGCCCGCCGTCGAATCCGTCCGGCAGGCGGTCCGTCACCACTGGGCCATCGTCCGGATAGGCATGTATCTGCTGCTCGCTTCCCTGCCGCTGCTCGCGATCTCCGCGCAGGTGTTCGGCCTCGTGCCGATGAGTGCCACCGGTGCGCTGGTGATCATTCCGCTCGCCGCCACGCTCGTCGTGCTGTGTGTGTTCGCGCCGCATCCGATCGACCGCATCGTCCTCCATGGCCTCGGCTGGGGAATGTTCGCGTGTCTTGTCTACGACGTCTTCCGCCTCGACACCGTGTACATGCTCGGCCTCTGGGGCGACTTCATTCCGAAGATGGGTACGTGGCTGCACTCGGGAACCGACACCCGTACCGGCGCGATCGTCGGTTACCTGTGGCGCTACCTCGGCGATGGCGGGGGAATCGGAATCGCCTTCTTCCTCATCGCCCTCGCCGTCGGGCTCCAACATCGGTCACGCCGCACCGTCCTCCTCGCGTTCGTCGCCTTTGCGGTGTTCCCCGTGTGGTCCGGGCTCATGGGAACGGTTGCCCTGTCGCCGAACGGTCAGCACGACATGTTTCCGCTCACGCCGACGACGATCACGCTGTCGCTGATCGGGCACCTGATCTTCGGGCTTGTGCTCGGCCTCGGCTTCCTGCGCGCGCGGGGCCGTCTCGGCCAGCACTGGCCGTGGCCGCCGCTGTTCCCGGTGCGGTCGCAGGCCGGCGCGGGGCAGCCACGCATCGAGGCGCTGTCGCCCGCGTGTGGTGAATGCGGTGCGACTGCTGATCAGACCGTGCGGTAGCGCCCCGCCTCCGGTGGCGGCAAGGCGTGCCCGCGCACGCCTTGCCGCTCACCTGTGTCCGGCCCTTCACGAGGACGCGGAGCGCGAACCGACGGAAATCGACCGCGGATCGTTGCGCTGCGCGGAGGTCCTCCGGTCCAGCGACGCGTCGATCGCCGTCTCCGGCCCCAACCTCGACGACGAGGCACTCGGGCCGTTCCGGCGGCACGTTCCGATACGCCGCAGGTGATTCTCAGACCGCCTGTTCCGCGTTCCTGGCGACGACCCACGCCGCGATCTGAGCGCGGGTGGTGAAACCCAGCTTCGCGCGGACCTTCTCCACGTGACCCTCGGCCGTGCGCTGAGAGATCACCAATTGCTGCGCGATCGCCTTGTTGCTCAGGCCCTGCGCCACCAGCCGGGCGACCTCTCGTTCTCTGCGGGTGAGGCGTGAATCCGGTCCGCTCGCCCTCGGCTCGGCGCGCGAGGTGACGCGGAGGGCATAGGCGATCGCCTCCTCGACGTCGAGCTCTCGCCCGCGTCCGAAGGCGGCCTCGAACGCTTGCTTGCCCAGCATCCGGGTGGACTGCCGAACAAGCCGATCATGGTGGCCGAAGAGGTCGCGGACCACGATCGTGGGGCTCCCCGCAGCCTCGCCCACCGACACCGAGGCGCCCATCAACACCGCGGCCCTCTCCGCGTCGTTCGTCTCGGCCGCGAGCCACCCCAGGATCTCCAGGCACATGGCGGAGCCGAGCGGATCGTCCACGAGACGGGTCAGCCGCATCGACTCCTCGATCAGCCGGGTCGCGCGCCCGGCGTCGCCCTGTTCCCAGACCGCCAACGCGAGCATGCTCAACGAGTAGGACCGGTACATCGATTCGCCGTGCGACTCGGTGAGTGCGACCACCTCCTCGTGGCAGGCGACCGCGCGAAGCGTGTCCCCGCTCAACCCGCACACCATGGCGAGCCCGACCAGGGCGCCGACGCGGGGCAGCAGTTCGCCGCCGGTCCCGAGCATGCCCAGGCACGTCTCGAAGCATCCGATTGCGCGCGGGAAGTCGCCGGAGAAGGTAGCGAGATACCCGGTCGCGGATGCCGCCAGTGCGGACGCCGTGTCGTCGCCCGTTGCCTCGGCGAGGTCGCGCGCGGCATCCGTGAGTTCCTTGGCCGCGGGGAGGTCGCCCCGCATTGCGGCCAGCACACCGCCCGCACACATCGCGGCCACCCTGGCTGCGGACGGCGGCCCGTCGTCGGCGGCCAGGGCACGATCGACCCAGTACCTTCCCTCGCTGAACAACGCTCGTGACACCCAGTAGGGGTAGATCGCGGCGACCATGCGCAGCGCGGCGCCCGCCTCACCCGGCTCCGTGGTGCTGAACTCCAGCGCGGCGCGCAAATCCGCCCGCGCGCGGTCGAGGCGGGCGATCCATTCCAACTGCCCTGGCCCGATCCATTCCGCCCCTGCGCGCACCGCCAGCCGCTCGTGGTAGTCCCGGTGCCGCCGCAGGAACGTCGCCGACTCGTCGGCCTCCGCCAGCTTTTCCAACCCGTACTCGCGCAGTGTCTCGAGCATCCGGTACCGGACGACCTGGCCCTCCTCCATGGTCAGGATCGACTTGTCGACAAGGGAGGTGACGACCTCGAAGACCTGTTCCTGCTGCATGTCTGCCGCACAGACCCCGGCCACCGCATCCAGTTCGACGTTGCCGGCGAACACCGCGAGCCGACGCCACAATTGTTGGTCCTGGGGCGTGCACAGTTCGTAGCTCCAGTCGACGCACCACCGCAATGTCTGGTGCCGGGGTGGTACCCCGCGGCGCCCGACCGTCAGCAACCTGAACCGGTTGGTCAGCCGCTCCAGGACCTGCTCCGGGGACAGTGCGCGCAGCCTGGCCGCGGCGAGCTCGATCGGCAACGGCAGCCCCTCGAGTTGCCTGCAGATCTGCGCGACCGCGAGCTGGTTGCCCTCGGTGAGCCTGAACTCGGGGAGGTAGGCGCGGGCACGCTCGGTGAACAGGGTGATCGCTTCGGACCGGGGCGGGGCGCTCGTCGACGCCTGGCTGTCCGGATCGGGGACCGTCAGCGGCGGCAGACGGAAGGTGGCTTCGCCGATGACCCCCAACGGCTCCCTGCTGGTCGCCAGGATCCGCACCTCGGGGCACGCGCGCAGCAGCGACGTCGCGAACTCGGCGACCGTGTCCACCAGGTGTTCGCAGTTGTCCAGCACGAGCAACGCTCGCCGGTCGGCCAGGAAGTCGGTGAGCAGGGCCATGGGCGGGTGAGCCAACCGTTCCCGCAGCCCGAGCGTCGCCGTGACCGTCTCCGCCAACAGGTGGGGTTCGCGCAGCTCGCCGAGCTCGACCAGCCACACTCCGTGCGGGTACGACCGCAGCGCGCCCTCGCCCACCCGCAGCGCCAGCCTGGTCTTACCGACGCCCCCGATACCGGCCACCGTGACCAGGCGTGCGTTTTCCAGCAGTCGTCGGACCTCCGCGACCTCGCGGCGACGGCCGACGAAACTGGTGAGCGCGTGGGGGAGGTTCCCAACCCGTTCGGGTGTCGCGGGCGCCATCGGCGACGTCCCTTCGTAGTCGCGGCTTCCCTGCCGCAATGCGGCACAAGACGACGTAAGGGTATCGCTCACCACGTTCCCGGGGCGCGAATCACGCCGTCGGTGGGGATTCCGCGGCCGGGACGTGGGACATCGGCCGACTCGGCGTCAGGGTCGGACTACACGGCGTTGTCGTTGCGCGGACGCCCTATGCCCGTGCCCGGCACGCGGTCTCGCTCGCCTCGGCGATCGCGAGTGCTTCCTCGCGGCGGGAGGTGGACCGCTGCTCGTCACCGAGCAGGCCGTGGACCAATGCCGACCCGACCAGGGTGGAGATCGGGGGCACGGTCCCGCAGGCACGGAACGAGGTAAGTGAGTCCTCGAAGCAGTACCCCGCGCTGTGCAGGTCACCGTCGAATACGGCCAAGTAGCCGGTGGCCTCGGCCACCGCCGCGAGCAGGGTGCCGTCATCGAGTCGCGCCGCCGCGTGTCCGGCCTCGTCCACCAGTGCCTCCGCGGTGGCGACATCCCCTTCGTATCCGGCCAGCACGCTGTCGATGCACAGCGCGGTCACCCGGTCGGCGATCGGCCGGTGATCGAGGGCACCGTGGAGCCCCGCACCAGGCGGCAGCCCCCGCACCATCCTGGACAGGAACAGCGCGCTCGTCATCCTCAGGGACGCCGCTTCATGCCCCGGCTCCGCCCCGCAGCACTCCAACGTCGCGCGAAGGGTCGGCTGCCGTGGTACGAGCCGCTCTTCCCATTCCAGTTGGTTGGACCATCCGGTCTCGGCTGGGTTCACCACTGCCATGTGGTCGACGCTGCGGAGGTCGGTCACGGTTTCACGCATCAGTAACCTCGGTGTCGGGGGATTGGACAGCTATCAGGGTCCGTGTCGGGTGCGGCGCCGGGCCAGAGGAGAAATACCTGTTTTTCGGGGTCCGGACCCACCCGTGCGTGGTCCCGGCGACCCAGACCGGGGGTCTTGACACGCCGTCGGGCATGGCGTTTGACTGGGGCGCAACCTTGTGTGACCTCGCCCGATGGTGTTCTGGGAGGTTGACGTATGCGCGGCATGGCGTTAGTTGGTCCGGGGCATCGACGCGGAGTGACCCCCCACCGCAGGAGCGTCTCGGTACTGGCACTGGCCGGAGTGTGCATATTCTCCCTGGCCGTTACCCAGGCAGCAGGCGGCGAAGCGGCGGCGGACACCGTCGACACTGGGTTCGCGATCCCCTTCGCCGGGGCACCCGGCTACGAGCACCTGGCACCGACGCAGATGACCAGTCCGGGTCAGCTCAACCAGCCACTCGGGCAGCAAGCGGCGGACGAGATCGCCGGCCAGGTGGGGCTCAACAGGAATGACGCACTGTCCGAGGAGCAGTATCGAGACCTCATCACCGGCGGCGGAGTCGGGGGAAATCGCGAGGCCGCCGAGGTGATCGACGCATGCGCCCGGATCCTCACCAATACGAACGGCCGTCCCCTCTACTCCGACGTCGACGGCCGGCCCACACCGTCGGTCCTGGCCAGCTACGGGCTCTACGTGAATCCCAACGGGCTGCTGGAGAGTCCGGCCAACGCGGACGCGCCGACGAGGCAGGTGAACTCCCTGATCGCTCCCGGCGGCTTCGTGGGCACCTGGTTGAGGGACAACGGTGCGACCCAAACCCTGATAGCGCTCTACAGGTCGGCATACACGGTGCAGGCGGTCTATGGCTTCGCAGCACAACAGATTTCGGGCACAGCTCAACTGGTGACCAACACCAAGGGGGGAGTGAGTTCGGAGGTGGGCATGTCGATGGCGCCGCCGCTCTGGATAGTGAACTTCGCCCTGCTCTACATACTCAAGCCCTCCCTGGCGGCCGCCATGCCTGCCCACTGGGCTCCCATTCCTTCGGCGGTTGCCGACGCCATCAAGTCGAGCCCCACCGGACAGGTTCCGTTCAGCGACTATGCGTCCTACTTCCGGTGAAGACCGCGCTCGCCTAATTCCGTTGCTGCCCATCGCGCCGTTCCGTACGCTTCGTCGCGTGTATTGCCTCTGCTTCATCCGCATCCGCCATGGCCGGGCTCTGGCCCGCTAGCGGACCCCAGGTCGCGCCGGCGCGCCCAGGGCCCTTCGAGACCTTCTTCCATCTCGAAGACCCGAAAGGGCACCAGTGGCAAAGTCATTCGCACACGGAAACTACTCACACACGCAGACGAAGGCTCGAGTCAAGGGCGGACACACGCCAAGAGACCGAGCCAGGCGGGAGCTCTCGCAGAACTTCCTGACCGACGGGAACGCCGTCGACCAGGTGGTCGAGGCGGCCAGACCGGCCGGCCTCGTCCTGGAACCCGGATCCGGCAAGGGCGCGCTCACCGTCGCCCTGGCCAGAACCGGCGCCGAGGTCGTCGGCTACGAGATCGACCCGCTGCTGGCCGTCAGGCTCAAGGCCAGAACGGGGCTCGAGATCATCACGGGCGACTTCACGGCCGCGCGGCCGCCGCGTGAGCCGTTCGCGGTGGTCGGCAACATCCCCTTCTCGATCACGTCGAAGATCGTCGACTGGTGCCTGAGCGCCCCGACGCTGACATCGGCGACATTGGTCACGCAACGGGAGTATGCGCGCAAACGGTCCGGCCACTTCGGTCGCTGGAGCCTGGTCACGGTGGAGAGCTGGCCGTGGTTCACCTGGGAACTGCTCGGATGGATCGGCCGGGAGAGCTTCAGACCGGTGCCATCGGTGGACTCGGCGATCCTGCGGATCGAGCGGCGTCTCGAACCGCTGGTGGCCGGAGGGCCGGACTACCAGGACATGGTGGAGCTGGGTTTCTCGGGCGTCGGCGGGTCGTTGCACGCGTCGCTGTCCACGCGGTACGGCGGGGTGGACGCCGCCTGCGCGGAGGCGCGGATCGCCCGCGACACCGTGGTGGCGTTCGTCCATCCAGACCAGTGGATCACGTTGGCAGGACGGTTGCTTCGCTGAGCGCGCTTGTCCCGTGTTTCCGACCTATAGGAATGCGAGCCGGGGAACGGGCAGGTATGAATGTGGCGTCACTCAGTCGTGCAACGCATTTCGCTGCACCCTGGTGCGACAACCCACCCCTCGACTAAGGAGTACATCCATGGGTTCTTCGGACGAACAGCTCGGCCAGATCGGCACCATCGCAGGGACCGGCGCAGTCGGTCTCCTCGCGATCTGGGCCGGCGCCGGCCTCATCTCGATGTCGTAGCGCTCGAGCGAGTCCGCAGCCACGAGGTCCAGCCCGTCCCAGATCGGAGGCGGGCTGGACCGCTAGCAATCCTCATGCCGGCGACGGGGTCTCGTGCGAACATTGCCGCCATGCCCAGTTTTGTCACACCCCGGCGGAGCGCCTCGGCCGCCACCTCCCCGGCTCCGAACGCCGAGACCCTGCCCCGCGTGTGCGTGATCGGTGCGGGATCGTCGGGCATCGCCGCGGCCAAGGCGCTTCACGTCGCCGGGATCCCGTTCGACTGCTTCGAGCAGGGAAGCGTGATCGGCGGCAACTGGGTCTACGACAACCCGAACGGGGTGTCCGCCTGCTACGAGACCTTGGAGATCAACACGTCCTGCCCGCGGATGGCGTTCTCGGACTTCCCGATGCCGGCCGACTATCCGCCCTACGCGCGGCACGACCAGGTCCGGGCCTATTTCGAGTCCTACGTAGAGCATTTCGGGTTCCGGCACACCATCACCTTCGGCACCACCGTGGAGCAGGTCGAGCAAGCCTCGGACGGTAGGTGGGCGGTACGCACGACCGGCCCCGCAGGCGAGCGCGTGGAGAGCTACGACGCGGTGCTGGTTGCGAACGGGCACCACTGGGACGCCCGCTGGCCGGACCCGGTGCCTGGGAGCTTCACCGGCGAGCAGATCCACTCCCACGACTACCGCAGCGCCGACCAGCTCTCCGGTCGCGACGTGGTGGTCGTCGGCATGGGGAACTCGGGTCTCGACATCTCGGTCGAGGCGTCCAAGGTCGCGCGCAGCACCACGCTGTCGGTGCGGCGCAGCCACTGGGTGATGCGCAAGATGCTGCTCGGCAAACCCGCCGACCGGTTCGTGATGCCGGGCTGGCTGCCTGGCTGGGTGATCTCTGCCGGGCTCCGCGTCAGCGCCCTCACGGCCGGAGACCTGACCCGCTACGGGCTCCCGCGGCCGACGCATCGGCCCGGTCAGGCGCACCCGGTGCAGTCCGAGCAGATCCGCACGCAACTGCGCGCCGGCGCGATCAGCCCACGACCACAGATCGACCGGTTCGATGGCGACACAGTCGTTTTCGTGGACGGGACCCGGTCCCGGGCCGATCTGATCGTGTGGGCCACCGGCTACCGGGTGAGCTTTCCGTTCTTCGATCCGGCGCTCGTCGCCGCCCCCGAGAACGACCTGCCACTGTGGAAGCGAACTGTGCACCCAGACCTTCCCGGCCTGTTCTTCGTCGGGCTCCTGCAGCCGCTCGGCGCGGTGATGCCGCTCGCCGAGGCGCAGAGCGCGTGGATCGCAGAGACCCTCGCGGGCCGCTACCTGCCGCCGCCCGACGCCGAGATCCGGTCGCAGATGATCGCCGAGGACGATCGCGCCAAGCGGCGGTTCTACAACTCGCCGCGGCACACCATGGAGGTCGACTTCGAGCACTACCTCTGGAGTCTCGGGCGGGAGCGCAGGCGCGGTGCCCGCCGCGCCCGCGCCGCGCGCTGACCGCGTTCCGAGGGACACCCACCCAACGGCGCCCGGGTGCGGGCAGAAGGCCGTTGTGCGGCTCAGATCTGTGCGGATTCGGACAGGTCCTCGACGCGTGCCGGTTCACTGCCGGCGAAGGCGACGGCAACGCCATACGGTTCGCAGATCGGCAGCAAGCCTTGTGCGAAACGCATCAGCCATTCGGTGTCGGCCTCGGCGTAGAAGTTGAGTTGCGGCATGTCGACCGGAAATGCCGTCGGGTCGAACGGCTCGAGTTTCGCCGCATCGGTCGGGTCGAGTCCGAAGGTCTCCGGGTCGGCCATCAGCGCGCTGTGGAGAAAACGCAGGCCGGTCAACAGAAAGCTGTCCACATCGCCGAGCACCTCGGCGATCAGATTCAGGTCGGCGGACTGCCCGTCCGCGAGCAGCACGTTCACCTCGACTGGCGCCGCGAAGAGGGCACTGCTCACCGACTTCTGCGGAGACCAGACCGACTGGCCGTCGGGGCCGGGCTCGGCTACGAACAATCCAACGCCGGCTACGAACACGTCCACGATGTTAGGGCACCGAGGCAGGGAAACGTCGATTCACCAACCCTTGACCGCAGTCCCGTCCCACCGTGGATCGGCGAGCAGTTCCGGTGCCGGACCGACGAAGGCGCGCGCGGCGTCGGTGTCGCCGTTGAGGGTGAAGCGCAGCCACGCCGTGAGGTAGCCGCGGAATCCGCCTCCGTCGGTAGGCCAGTTGTGACCCACTCCCAGCAGGCGGCCGCGGGCCGCGGGTCCCGGGCTCTGGGCGTGATATGCGGCCTGCGGAAGGGCCGTCGAGACCGGATCCTCGGCCCCGGTCAGGAAGAACACCGGACCTGTCAGTCGAGCCACGTCGATCACGTCGACGGGCCGACTGGCCCACCAGGGGTCGGGCAGGTCGAGCACCGCGGTCGAGGTGATGAGTCCATCGGAGTCGGTGCTGGCATTGATCGACCCCCCGGCGCCCTGCGAATGCCCGACGGCGGCGACGTGGGCGACGTCGATGCGATCGTGAAAGATGCTCTCCTGGTTGTCGTTCTGCGCCAGGATGTAGCGCGCTGCTGCCAGGATCTCGGTCCCGTCGCCGGTGACGCTGCTGTCGGCGATCACCACGACGAAGCCCCAGGAGGCCAGGTGGCGGAGCAACTCCTCGTACTGCTCGTAGGTCGCGTAGCTTCCGTTGCCAAAGGTGACCACCGGATGGCGGTCGGGGCTGGTGGCGATGTCGGCGGGGTGGAACACCTGGTATCCGGGCACCGCAAGCGAGGTGACGGCGTGGCTGCCGGCGGCCGCGTAGCGCTCGCTGACGGATTGCCGTTCCTGAGCAGCGGGGGCCGTCGGCGCCGTCGGAGCTGCGGCGGGAACCGACGCGAGGGCCGGTGCGGAGAATCCGGACGCCATCGGCATCGCGATGATCGCGGCGAGGAGCAGCGTCCGGGTGTGTCGGGTGGCGGGCAGCAGGGGGCGTCGTAACGGCACGAGCCCCACCATACCCAGCGTCACGTAGCCTGCGGCACTGCCTGGATCTCCGTTGCCTGTGACCAGATCGCCCGGGCCCGCCCGTCGATCGGCGGAACGTCGGCGCTGTCTGGTTCGATATCGCCAGAATCGGACACAGGAGGGTGTGGACAGCATGGGGACCTGGGGCAGCGGCAATTTCGACGACGACACTGCAGCCGATCATCTCTCGGACCTGACCGGCCGGCTCGTCGACGAGGTCGCCAAGGCGATGTCCGGCGACCCGGTCGAGATCGAGCCGGACGAGTACTGGGGCGTCGCGGTGCCCTGCAACCTGGAGTTGCTCCACCTGATCGCGCAGCAGCCCTACGTCGGGGTCAACCTGCCCGACCCGGAGATCATCGCCGCCTGGAAGGACCGGTTCCTGGCCGTCTGGGACGGGGCGATCGACGGGCTGGAGCCCAAGGCGGACCACAAGGAGCGGCGACGCGAGGTCCTCGTGCGGACCTTCGACCAACTGGCTGAGGTGGCGGCGAGGAGCGAGGGATGACTGATCATCTCGATGCTGGTTTGAGGGATGCTGATGGACAGCTGGCTCCCCGGGCCCTTGTGATTGCGCATGACAACTACCACGCGGCATTTGTCGGGACGACGGTTGACGGCCTTCAGTTCTTTGTCACGACTCCGTTTGCTTCGGCGATCGATGGCGTGACAGGGGCCGAGTTCGCAGCCAGATACCTGTTCGATGCGGTTGGGGTGCTAGTGGATTCGACGATTGTTCCACTGGGAACCCGACCAGGGGATGGTGTGCTTCCCGGTAACGTCGCGCACTTCGACGAGCAGGGGAGTGCAGTCGAGCGCCTGCTCGCGGAGATCCAACCCGTTTCGTTTTGCGACATCACCGTCGCCCCGTTTTCCGTCATGGCGCACGGGCACGAGTTCGGGTTGATCCTTCACGGACCGGATTCCGAGGACGACCATGAGTGGTACTGGAATGTCACGGTCGAACCGGGCGACTTCATGGCCTTCTACGCCCCGTGGGACGACGGAGACTATGACACTTAGCCCGGTGGGCATGATGGGCGAGGCAGCCCTGGCACCGTTCGAGCGCTGATACGACGCGTCTAGATTGACGAGTGCGGCCGACGCGCCGTGCAGAGGAGGGTGAAATGGCAGGCGGCTTTCCCGTGTTCCGGCTTTTCACCGCCGCATCCGGGAGCGCGGTCCTCGTCAGATTTCGGATGCCGGACTTTTCGTCCACGAACGCTGACAGTGAAGACCATGCGGACAACCAGGCCGACCGCATCACCCGGGACCTGCTCGACGCCTTGCCTTCCGGGTGCGGACCGTTCACCTTCGTCGGCGCGCTCGAGGGATATCCGGTCGGCGACGTCCTCTTCGACGACAGCGTGACATCCGCCGAGCTCTGCTGGGCGTCAACTCGATACGGACCCGCGTGGCTGGTTCTCGGAACCGCAGTCGACGAATCGAGCTTCTGGCGCCTCGTGAACGACGACGATGAGCTCAATGCGCTGGGAGCCCACGGGCCTGTGACACGCCAACACGCCACCATCATCGGAACGCTCACCCAAACCATCTGAAGCTCGTTGGTCCTCCTCTCGTGAGCTGAGCGTTGCCCAATCGCGCTACGGCTCGATCGGGGCGTACCAGTCGGCGTTCTTGAGCAGCACCCGCGTGCCCAGGTCACGGTTCCACTCCGGCTCGATGCCGTGCCGCCGGAAGACGGGAAACATCACGTCGTCGAGCAGGCGCGTCACGTCGGCCGTGTAGAGGCTCTCCTTCGCGTCGTCGCCGAGCGCGTCGTAGGCGGCCTCATCGAAGTCCTCGGACGGGAAAGCGCCGTAGCCGATGTAGGTTTCGCCGTCCTCGACGAGACGGTCGGTGTCCTGCTGGTGGAAGTACGCGTAGCCCTTCCAATGGCGGCTGTCGTCACGCTCGTCCCAGATCTCGCCGGACGCGCAGGTGCCGCAGCAGGAGAAGTCCACGCGGGCGACCACGCCATTGGCATTGAGCTCCTCGAACGCGGCGATCGTGCGGGAGGTGTACGCGCCGATCTCCGTCTGCTGGCGCAGCCGGGCGGTGCGGAGCGCGGCGAACGCCGCCCCGAGCTGCTCCTCGGTGAGGTCGTAGTCCTCGCCGTAGGTGTCGATGAAATCGTCGACGTCGTCTCGGCCGGTGATGAGCTGATCCCAGATCTGCCGGGTCAGCTCAGCGCGGTCGTCCTCGTCGACGGGCAGGTCGGGCAGGGTGGCGTAGGGCGGGATCGTGTTCGGGTTCGACAACGCGCTCACAGCGCGACCTCCGGATATCGAGCGGAACCGGGCAAATCGCCCGGCAGGGACGATGGTAACTTCCGCCGATCCACGGATCGGTACGTAGGCCACGACATGAATCGCGCTTGGAGTTCCCTTTCTCAGAGTCTTGGAACGGCTGCGATTTGTTCGTTCTGAGCCGATGGTGGCGAGGCGGCGCGGATCGGCAACAAGCCCCGGCTAGTCTCGGGACATGCTGGCCACCGCGATCATCGTCATCACGTTTGCCCTGGTCTTCTACTCCATCGGTGTGTGGTCGGAACGCATCCAAAAGACCCTGAAGTGGTGGCATGCCGGCGCCTTCGCGCTCGGCCTGGTCTGCGACGCCACCGGAACCTTCCTGATGAGCCAAATCTCCGACGAGTCATCGGAAACCGGCACATCCACCTTCGACCAGATCATGATCGTGACCGGAGCGTTGGCGATCGTGCTCATGGCCATTCATCTGGTGTGGGCCGTCATTGTCCTGCTCCGCGATCGCCCCTCCGAGAAGGCGAAGTTCCACCAGTTCAGCCTGGTCGTGTGGACGATCTGGCTCGTGCCCTACTTCACGGGGGCCGTCGGCGCCATGACCGGCTAGCTGTACCTCAGTGGTCGGTGGGTTCTGCTGCGCCAGTGGTCTATTCGGACTGGCGCTCAGGCACGTCGTTCTGGTCGGAGCGCCCGATGTGCCATCTGAACGATGAGCGACTTCGGGGGCTGCCACACGTCCCGGTCCTCGAATGGCCAGGCGTAGGTCAGGGCTCCGTCGCGGATACAGTCCAGCAGACCCGGCGCTGCGAGCTCGTGAGATGACCACTCATACAGTTGCTGCACCCTTGGGATGATCACCCCGTAATCGAGCAGTCGGCCGAAGCCGAGCTCGGCATCGAGGTAGGACCGCACCCCCTCGCCGAGTGGGTACTCGTCCGGCAGCACGCGGGACAGCTGCAGGAAGATCCCGGTCATGCCCAGTCTCGGGTCACCGAGGAACGGGGCGAGGGGGCGCAGCCATCCGAGCGAGATTCGGGGGGCCGCGACGAGGGCGTGGCTGTACAGGACACGGCAGAGCACGACGTTCATGAAGAAGCGCTCGGCCTCGTTCTCGGCCGCCGCCTGGTCGCGGTGCTCGAGGTAGGCGGCGACCACGCTCCCGTTGTGCGCCCGATACCAGGCCCGCGCGGTCGGGTAGTCAGCGAAGGACATCCAGAAGTCAACCGTCCGCGAGGAGGTCGGCCCGGTGAAGCCCCCGCTCAGGGCCACCGCCTCACACCCGTCACGAAGGATGCGCTCGTTCACTGCACGCCACCATGGACTGCCGGGATGGTCGCTGGACAGTGGCTGCAGCAAACCTCGCCGGAGTTGCCATCGCATGAACGACATAGCCGCCCGTCGGAACGGGAGATGCCGAGGGGCCTTGCCGTACGGGCCGTAGTAGCAGCGCTGCATGAGCGCGATCCGGCCTGCCGGATCGTCGCGCACAGAAGCGATCTGCTGCTCGGCCCAGGCCGCGGCAGTAGCCCCGGAACCCACATCAACATGATCGCACGCGCCACTAGGGCTGGATCTCATCGCTCGCAGTTCACTGCGATGCCCCGCGTCACGCCTTCGCGGTGCCGGCGATGTGAGTGTTGAACGGAAGGAACGGGGTGTGAACCCGGTAGCGGTCTACGGCGACCTTCTCGAACCCGGCGGCACGCACGGAATGCTCCAGGTCTCGTTCGCACGAGCAGCCCTCGAAGGTCCAGGCCCACGGACGACGAAGGATCCGTTGCGCGGCACGGGTCGGTGTGCCGCTCCTGGCCACGACGTGTTCGACGAAGCGGAAGGTGCCACCGGGGCGAAGGATGCGCCGGATTTCGGTGAGCACTGCCACTGGATCCTGAACCGAGCAGAGCACGAGCGAGGAGATCACGGTGTCGACACTGTGGTCGGGGAGTCCCGTCTGCTCGGCCGTACGCTCGCGCAGGTCGAGCTTCACGCTGTGGCGGCGCGCTGCGGCGTGCAGCCGGCCGTGCATGTACCGGTTCGGTTCGATGGCGACGAGGGCGCCGCCGGCCGGGAGGTAGCGGAGGTTGGCGCCGACACCGGGCCCGATCTCGACGACCTCGCGCGGAAGCCCGGCGAACACGCGTCGTTTGCGTGGGCGGAGGTTCCACTCCAAATACGGGCCCATGACCTTGAAGAATGCGGCATTGAACCGGCCCCGGCCGCCGTGCGTCTCGAAGCCGGTCGCTGACTGGGTGGTGGTAGTCCTGTCGATCATGTCTGCTCCCACGGTGTCTCGTTGCTGTTGATCTCACAACGATGCGCGACACCGTCAGGCCTGTCAGGCGTGGAACTACCTCACTCCGCCGAATCCGGCCGGTCGCGCCGGGCGGCGTACCACGCGGCAATCTGGGCTCGCGAGTGGAACCCGAGGCGTAGGCGGATCCGTTCGACATGCCCCTCGGCGGACCGTTCATCGATGCCCAGCCGCGCGGCGAGCTCGCGGTTCGTGCACCCGTCGCTGATCAGCGCCGCGACCTCGCTCTGCCGGGCGGTCAACGTTCGGGCGCCCCGCCGCGCGGCGCGCAGGCCGAGGAAGCGGCGAACCGTCGCCACAAGCGCGTCGGCGTCACCCGCGTACGGCAGATGGGAGCGGCCGGGCAGCACCGTGAGCTGCGCACCGGCGATGCCGTCGGCGAGTGCTGCGGCCTGCTCGACGGGAGCCGCCCGGTCGTGGGCTCGGTGCACCACCAACGTCGGGGTGCGCACCTGAGCGAGGAGGTCGCTGACATCGAGCTCGTAGCTCATCGCCAGAAGCGCCCTGGCCGTAGCGGCGGTCGAGCAGGCCCGCTGGTAGCGACCGAACTTCCCGCGCGCCGTGGCACCGACGTCGGGAGCGAAGATCTCGGTGAGCACGTCCGAGCCGAGTCCCCAATGCGACTCGACCAGCCCGAGGACGTGCTCGCGCACGCTGGGCGGGGAAATGCTCGCGCCGGACACCCAGCCGCCGTAGAGCACCATCCGACGGACGGTGTCCGGGTGCGCTGCCGCCCATGCCACCGCGACCAATGCGCCCATCGAGGTGCCGATCAGGTCGAAGGGCTCCGGACCGAGGTTCGCGGCGACCGCGGCAAGTTGATCGAGCTCGTATGCCATCGACGGCGGCCGTGTCGACGGCGCCGACAGCCCACATCCGGCGCGGTCGTAACGCACCAGCCGACAGCCCTGCGCCAGACTTTCGTAGAACGTCCGCTCCTCTGGCAGCTCCCAGCTCAGCTGCAGATGACTGAGCCAGCCGGAGACGTATACCAGCGGCCGGCCGGCGCCGATCGAGGCGTACGCCAGGCTGTTGCCGTCGGTCGTCGTCAGCTGACCGAAGCGTTGCTGCACGCCTTCATTTTGCAAGGTGGCCTGCGCTGCAGCAACGGTCAGCAGTGCCGGCGCCTGACCCGCGTGCAAAGACGCCTCCGACTGTTCGGCGCCGGGCACAGCCGGACTCGGCCGTCAGGTCGGGGGAGTGAACACGGGATCCAGATAGGTCTGCAGGTAGCTCGTCAGCGCGTCACGGTCGTCCACGTCGACGGCCGAACCAGGGGTGCCCACCAGGGAGACGAGCATCCGGATCAGCCACTCCGCCGCTCCGGTCAGGTCCAGATCCTCGCGGACGAGTCCACGCTCCCGGGCGTCGCGCATCCGGTCCACCCAGAAGTCGGAGAGTTGCGCGACCACGTCCTGGGCGTAGGTCCCCATGATCTCGGCGTACTCATGTGGTTCCCGGGTGGACAGGTCAACCGCCAAGGGGCCGAGCGGTTCCTGTCGGGACAGCACGACGGCCTCGGTCAGCATCGCCGCCACGCTGTCCTGACGCTCGATCCGATGGGCGGCATCCGCCCAGAAGTCCGCGCCCCGGCGGATCAGCGCCGCCGACAGCAGTGCCGGCTTGTCGGGAAAGAACCGGTACAGGTAGGCGCGGCTGACGCCCGCCTCCTGGGCCACGGCGCGCACGGTGGTGCGGCGGATCCCGTCGCGTGCCAGGCACACCTCGGCGGCGTCGAGGATGCGGTCGCGCACGGTATTGGAGTGGGGGGTCATCTCCGCCCGATCGTAGGACACGTCCGAGGCGGAATCGCATCTTAGTCCGGCGGGCCCGGGTGTTCAGGGCGATGAAAATGTTCTTGTAGGCACTTGTGGAGAAGTGTCTACAAAGCCTATCTTCGGCGGTCAGGACCGGCCACCCATAGGCCCGGTCGCCAACCGAACCGGCATGCGCCGGTTCGGTCAATGGTTCGGAGGACGCATGGGATTCCTGCAACCGGTGGAACCGGACGTCGACGCTGACGAGTTGCGCCGCGGCGACCGGCCCGTCCAGATGCGCATCCTGTCCGAGAATTTCCTCTCCCGGGGCTTCGGGACGCCCGACGTGGTGTACGTGGGTTATCTCGTCAAGATCGCGCTGTTCGTCCTCGGCGGCGCGCTGTTCGCGATGAGCACGCCAGGAGTGGACGGGCTCCTCGACGTGGGGCAGTGGTGGGCGCTGCCGGTGGTCTGGCAGAAGGTCGTGCTGTGGTGCATCCTTTTCGAGATCACCGGGCTGGGTTGCGGTTTCGGGCCTTTGAACCTGCGCTTCCTGCCGCCACTCGGCTCCTTCCTCTACTGGTTGCGACCCGGAACCATCCGGTTGCCTCCGTGGTCGGGGCGGGTTCCGTTCACCTCCGGTAGCCGGCGCGGCATCGCCGACGTCGTGCTGTACGTCGCCCTACTCGTCTCGTTGGTGGTGGCACTGCTCTCGCCGACCGCGCCCGGCACCGGACAGCTGCCCTGGCAGAAGGTGGCGGTCGTGCTGGTGGTGCTCGGTCTCGTCGGACTGCGCGACCAGACGATCTTCCTTGCCGCCCGCGCGGAGGTCTACGGGGCGATCGCCGTGACCTTCCTGCTCCCGTTCCCCGACTCCATGGTCGTCGCCAAGTTCGTGCTGCTGTGCATCTGGTGGGGAGCGGCGATCTCGAAGGTCAACGTGCACTTCCCGTCGGTCGTGCAGGCCATGGAAGCGAACAGCCCGTTGTGGCGCACCAAGCGCGTCAAGCACCTGTTCACCCGTTCGTATCCCGAGGACCTGCGTCCGTCCGCGCTCTCGAAGCTGCTTGCCCACGGCGGCACCGTGATCGAGTTCTTCGTTCCCCTGGTGCTGATCTGCTCGGGCGGCGGCACCGTCACGACCGTCGCCGCCATCGTGATGATCCTGTTCCATCTGCACATCATCGTGACGATCCCGATGGGGACGCCGCTGGAGTGGAACGTATTCATGATCTTCGCCGTACTGGTGCTGTTCGTGAACCATGCCGACCTGGGTGTGAGCGACCTCGCTCATCCCGTCGTCCTGCTGATCCCCGCCGTCAGCTTCCTTTTCGTGATTCTGGGCAATCTCTTCCCGCGGCGGATCTCCTTCCTGTTCGGCATGCGCTACTACGCAGGCAACTGGGACACGTCGGTGTGGTGCCTCTCGCCGACCGGTGAGCAGAAGTTGACCGACAACACGATTCGCGCGGCGATGCTGCCGCACCGACAGTTGGAGAAGATCTACGGCGGCGAGGACCAGGCCCGGGTCACCCGGCTCACCGGCTTCGCGTTCCGCGCGATCCACACCCACGGTCGGGCGCACGCTGCCCTGCTGCCCCGACTCGTCGGGGATCGGCCAGGGGTGAACTATGTGGAACTCGACGGGGAGACGGCGGCAGGAGTCCTGCTCGGTTGGAACTTCGGCGACGGCCACCTGCATTCCGAGCAACTGGTCGCGGCGCTGCAGGACCGGTGCAACTTCGAACCGGGTGACCTGCGAGTGCTCGTCCTGGATGCCCAGCCGATCCACCGGCAGACCCAGGCGTACCGCCTGTTGGACGCCGCCACAGGGGAATTCGAGCGGGGCACCGTGCGGGTCGCGGACATGGTCAACCGCCAACCCTGGGCCGCAGACATGCCGGTGCAGGTCGCCGGCGGCGGTCGGGATTGCTGACATGACGCGCTCGAGGACCGCCGTCGTGGTCGGATCCGGGCCCAATGGGTTGGCGGCTGCCGTCCGACTGGCCGGTCACGGACTGAAGGTGCAGGTGCTGGAGGCCGCCGACACGCCGGGCGGTGGGGCCCGCACGAGTGAGCTGACGGTGCCGGGCCTGCTGCACGACGTCTGTTCGGCGGTGCACCCCTTCGGCGTCGCCTCGCCGTATCTGGCGTCCCTTCCGCTTGTCGAGCACGGATTGCGGTGGCGGTGGCCCGAGGTGGACCTCGTGCATCCCCTCCAAGACGGTTCGGCCGGCGTGCTGGTGGGCGACGTGGACCGCACCGCAGCCGGGATGGGGGTCGACCGGAACGCCTGGAGACGGGTGTTCGGACCGATCGCGACGCGTTTCGACGACCTCGCCCCCGACGTGCTCGGTCCGCTGTTGCGGGTGCCCTCACATCCGGTGGCGCTGGCCGGGTTCGGCCTGCGGGCAGGGCTCCCCGCGACCGTGCTGACGAAGGCGTTCCGGACGCCGCAGGCGCGGGCGCTGCTCATGGGGTGCGCGGCGCACTTGTTCCAACCCCTGAACCGGCCGCTGTCGGCCTCCGTGGGCGTGATGCTGGTGGCCGCCGGTCATCGGCACGGGTGGCCGGTGGCCGAGGGCGGGTCGCAGGCGATCACGTCGGCGCTCGCGTCGGTGCTGGCCGAGCGTGGCGGGACGATCGAGTGCAACGCACCCGTCACCTCGCTCGCGGATCTGCCCGGGGCCGACGTGACCCTGTTCGACACGACCCCGCGAGCGGTCGCCGAGATCCTCGGCGACCGGCTCGGCGGGCGACGCGCGCGCCGGTATCGCTCGTTCGCGTTCGGTCCGGCCGCCTTCAAGGTGGATATTTCCGTGCGGCAAGGGATCCCGTGGACCAACGAGTCTGCGCGCAGGGCAGGCACCGTGCACCTGGGCGGCGACGCCGGCGAGGTCGCGGCCGCCGAGGCCGCCGTGGTTGCCGGCCGGATGCCGGAGCGGCCGTTCGTGCTCGTCGGACAGCAGTACCTGGCCGATCCGACCAGATCGGTCGACGGAGTGCACCCGATCTGGGCCTATGCGCACGTTCCTGCCGGGTACGAGGGGGACGCCACCGAGGTCGTGCTCGACCAGATCGAGTCCTACGCACCCGGCTTCCGCAGCCGGATCGTCGCCGCGCACTCCACGAGTGCGACCGGGTACGAGAGCTACAACCCCAACTATGTGGGCGGCGACATCGGGGGAGGTGCCAACACGCCGCTGCAGATGATCGGTCGCCCCCTGTTCGCCGCCGACCCGTACGCGACCGGCGTGGACGGGATGTACCTGTGCTCGGCCTCCACCCCACCGGGCGCCGGCGTGCACGGTATGTGTGGAGCCGGCGCCGCGGCGAGCGCGCTACGCAGCCTGGGCATTTCGGTGACCCCGCTCGGGAGGCAGGGTCAGGCCGCGCGGACGCGGCGGATGTGGCGGGCGTAGCGGGGGCGACCGATGACATGCCACACGGCGCGTACCGGTGCGGGGAGGGCGCCGAGGAGCGTGACGCGCTCGGTAGGGTTCGCGTCCTCCAGGACGAGCCCGAAGAGCGTGAGCAAGGTGAGCTTGGGCGTGTTCGCCACCAGGTGCTCACCCAGGGAAGCCCATTCCTTCTCGGTGATGTGCTCGGCCGCGAGCGGAAGAAGGGTGGCCTCCTCGTCGTCGAGGTGTTCGAGCAGGACCGCCCGGTGATCGGACAGGGCCGCTACCAGGGTGTCGCGCTCGTCGGCTCCTGCGCTGGCCTCCCACGCCGGGACCGCGGCGTCCAGCCTGGCCAGCGTGGCTTCGACGCGCTCGTGCTGGGTCTGCATGCGCAGGACGATGTCCGCCTCCAGATCGACCCGGGACAGCAGCGGCGGCCACAGCAGCTCGTCCTCGCCCTCGTGGTGGTTCTTCAGTCCCAGCCGGTAATCGCGGAAGTGGTCGGCGATCACCGTGGCGCGGGCGGTGTCACCGGGGGCGACCGCCGCGACGAGCTCTTTCAGCAACCGCGACTCGCGGCGGAAGGCGCGGTGGACGATCTCCATGTCCTGGGTGTTGACGCTCATCTGTTCCTGCCCTTCAACGGTTTTGTTCGATGTGTACGAGACTGCTCCCGGGGGTTTGGAAGGCACTAGGAGTCGACTTGGAACGGTTGACGCAACCGTGCGTACGATGTGCCACGTCATGGTCTTGATCCGGGTATTGGGCTCGTTCGCGGCTGAGGCCTGCGGCGAACCCGTTCCGCTCGGCGGACCGCGACAGCGCGGTGTGCTGGCCCTGCTGGTGGCCGCTCGCGGCCAGGTCGTGCCGGTCGACCGGATGGTCGAGGACCTGTGGCGCGGCGAAGCGCCGTCGCGCGCTCTGGCGTCGTTGCAGGCGTACGTGTCCAACCTGCGCCGCCTGCTGGAACCCGCCCGCCCGCCGCGGACCCCGGCCCGCCTGCTGGTGAGCGCGTCGCCCGGATACGCGTTGCGGCTGCCGCAGGAGGCGGTGGACGCATGGCGCTTCGAGCAGCTGCTCGACGAGGCCCGCACGCTCGCCGATCCCCGTGACGCTCGCGTCCGGCTGGACGAGGCGTTGGCGTTGTGGCGGGGACCGGCGTTCGCCGAGGTCGCCGACGAGCCGTGGGTCGTCGCCGAGACCGCCCGGCTGGGCGAGCTGCGCCTGGTCGCCCGCGAACTCCACACCGCGGCGGGACTGCGGCTCGGCCACCCCGCGACGGTGGTGCCCGAGACGGAGCGCCTCACTCGCGACAATCCCCTGCGCGAGGAGGGCTGGCGCTTGCACGCCCTCGCGCTGTGGAGCAGCGGTCGCCAGGCCGACGCCCTGACCGCGCTCCGCCGCGCCCGCGCCACCTTCGCCGACGAGCTGGGCCTCGACCCCGGCCCGGATCTGGTGGCGCTGGAAGAGGCGATACTCACCCAGCGCACGGACGTCCTCCGTGCGGCCGTCCCGTCGCCTCCGGCAGATCCGCCCCGGCACCGGGCCACGGTCTCCTCGCCTTCGGCAGATCCGGCCTTGCCCAGGGGCGCCGTGCTGCCGCCGCCGGAAAACCAGCCCGGCGCAACAACATTCGTGGGACGGGCGGGCGAGCTTTCGGAGCTGCTGGCGGCCGCAGGGCAGGCCGTCGCGCAGGGGGCACGCGTCGCGCTCGTCACCGGGGAGGCGGGGCTCGGCAAGTCGGCGCTGCTGGAGCAGCTCGGTGCGCGGCTCGCGCAGGACGGGTGGCTCGTGGCCGCCGGGCGTTGTCCCGACATGGACAGCGCGCCGCCCGCGTGGGCGTGGGTCGAGGTCCTGCGGCAGGTGGCCGGGACCGTTCCGCCAGGGGAGTTCGCCGCGGACCTGGCACCGTTGCTCTCCGACTCCGCGGCGGTGAACGGTGACGCGGCGGCCGGGCGGTTCCGGCTGCGGCGGGCCGTGTGGGCCTGGCTCTCGGCGGCCGCCGCCGACCGTCCGGTCGCCGTCGTCCTGGACGACCTGCACTGGGCGGACGCCGCCACACTGGAGCTGCTCGGCGGCGGCGTCGACGTGCGCGCCCCGATCTTGGTCGTCGCGGCGTACCGCGCGGACGAGAGCGAGCGCCTCACCGAATCGCTCGGGTCCCTCGCCCGCACCGCGCCTCTGCGGCTGGATCTGCCCGGATTGAATGGCACGGCCGTCGCCGAGCTCGTCCGCGCCGAGTGCGAGGCCGACGACACGACCGTGGCCGGGATCGCCGAGCGGACCGGCGGCAACCCGTTCTATGTGCGGGAGAGCGCGCGGCTGCTGAACGGCGAGGGCGCGCTGATCGCGCTCTCCGAGGTCCCCGAAGGCGTACGGGATGTGCTGCGACGCAGGTTCGCCCGGCTACCCGAGAGCGGCGTGTCCGTCCTGCGGCTGGCGGCCGTGGCCGGCAGGGAGAGCTCGGTGGACGTACTCGTGCGGGCGGCCGACACGGACGAGGACGGCGTGCTGGACGCGCTGGACGCTGGCGTCATCGCCGGGTTGCTCGAGGAGCCAGGGCCCGGGCGCGTCCGGTTCGTGCACGCGCTGGTCCGGGACACGCTGATCACCGATGTCAGCCGGGTGCGAATCACCAGGATGCACACCCGGATCGCCGCGGCCTTGGAGGGCACCGGCGACGTCGCGGCCCTCGCCCATCACCATGCGCGGGCGGGATCACCGAAGGCCGTCGGCTATTGCGTGCGGGCCGCCGAGCTGGCAGAGGCACGCTACGCCAATGATGTGGCGGCCGCGCTCCTCACCGACGCCGTCACCAACTCCAGTGACCCGGACGAACGCGTCGGTCTGCTCGGCAGGTTGCTGCGCGCACAGGTCAGGGCCGGGTCCTTCGCCGCGGCCAGGGCTACGCGCGAGCAGGCCGTGGCGTACGCCGAGTCGCTCGGGCGCGACGACCTGATGATCGCCGCGTTCACCGCCTGGACCGAGCCCACCCCCTGGCAGGCCCGCACCTACGGCACGGTCGACCGTCCCATCGTCGACCGCCTCAACCGCCTGCTCGCGCGGACCGGCCTCACTCCCGACGTGCGGTCCCACCTCCTCATCGCCTACGCCCACGAGCTGGTCGGCGAGGACGATCCGACGGTCATGGAGGCGGGGCGGGAAGCCCTCGACCTCGCCACCGATCACCGCCTCCGGGCCGCGGCGCTGCTGGTCCTGGCCCGCGGTACCGGGCGGGAAGAGTACTCCCGCGAGCTGGTGCAAACCGGCGTCGAGCACGACCTGCCCGTCTACCGCGTGACCGGACTGCTCAGCCAGGCCGCGAACGCCGCCGCGGCCAATGACCCGGCGACCATGCGCCGCGTGACGGGGGAGGCACTCGATCTCGCCCGCGCCTACCGAATGCCCGAGGCGATCGGGGCCGCCGAGATCGCGCTGGCGACACTGGTTCTCATCGAGGGTAGGTACGCCGACGCCGAGCCCCGCTACGCCGAGGCCACCGAACGCATGGAACGCGCCGGATCGGTGCACGCCGCGGGCTTCCTCCGCCTCGCGCAGGCGGCGATCTGGATCAATGACGGCACGCTCGGCGACCACCTGGACGACGTGCGATCTCATCATGAGGCGCTCGGCCCGATGGTCGCCGACCTGCTCACGCTCGCCCTCCACGCCGCCGGGCGCGGCGACGAGGCGCATCGGGCCCGCACGTCACCGACCCCGATCCGGCCCGACTTCTTCTTCACCTTCCTGACCAGCCTGCGCGCGATGGCGATCATCGCCTCGGACGACCGCGACGCTGCCGAGCAGATCTACGCGGACCTGCTTCCCCACCGAGACGGTCCCCCGGCGGGCGCGGAGAGCCTGTCGCTGGCGCTGCGCCCGGTCGCCCACACGCTCGGCGAACTCGCCCTCCTCCTCGGCCGCGACGACGAGGCCGCCGCACACTTCGCCAAGGCCGCCATCATCGCCGACAAGTGGGACGCCCACCACTGGTCCGCAGACGCCCGAGCACGCGCCGATCATGCTCTCGGCGTTCATGTTTCGCCACGGCAGAACCACTGAAAGCGCGATCGACGGCGGAGCGCCTCGGCCCGCCGCTTCGAGCGTTCCAAGTCGGCTCCAAGTGCCTTCCAAAACCCGGGAGCAGTCTCGACCTCATCAGAACAGCACTGATTGAGGAGCGAAACATGAGCACACCCACCTTCCGGGCCGCCGTCGTCCGCACGCCGAGCGGACCCGACTCGATCGAGATCATCGATGTCCCCCTCGCCGAGCCCGGCCCCGGCGAGGTCCGGGTCGCGGTCGCGGCCGCGCCGGTCAACCCCACCGACCTCGGTGTCGTGGGCGGTTTCTTCCACGAGCTGGGCATGATCAACCAGCCAGACCACACCGGCCTGGGCTGGGACTTCGCCGGCACCGTCCTCGCCGCCGGTCCGGGCGTGGACCTGGCTGTCGGGACTCGGGTTGCCGGTGTCGTCCTCGGTTTCGACCGCGATTTCGGCACCTATGCCGAACAACTCGTGGTGCCCACCGCCGATCTCGCGGTGGTGCCCGACGGGCTCGACCTGGTCGCGGCCTCGACGGTGCCGCTCAACGGCTTGGGTGCGGCGCAGATCGTCGATCTGCTCGGCGACGCGCCCACCGACGGCAATCGGTTGCTGGTGACCGGTGCGGCCGGCGCGATCGGGGCCAACGTGGCCTCGATCGCACCCGATCGGGGCTGGCAGGTGACCGGTCTGGCCCGAGCCGCGGACGAGCAGTTCGTACGGGGCCTCGGCGCCGACTTCGTCACGGACGCCGGGCCGGGCTGGGACGCGGTCGTCGACACCACGTCCCAGCAGGTGTGGGGCCTGACCCCGGTCCGCGACGGCGGAGCCTTCGTCGGCGTCCGGCCCAACCTGGTGCCCGCGGCCGAGCGGGGGATCACGGTGAACGTACTGGTGACGCAGTCGGACGGCCCTCGTTTGGGGCAGCTGCTGGCCCGCGTCGCGTCCGGCCGGTTGCCGACCCGAGTACATGCTGTCCTGCCGTTGGCCCAGGCCGCCGACGCCCACCGGGCCATGGCCATGGGCGGGACGCGCGGTCGCTACGTGCTCGAGCCCTGACCTACCCGGCCACCGTGAACCGCCGTCGTTCCGGACGGCATGGACCTGGTCGAGGCTGCGGCGGTGCCGCTCAACGTCACCGCCGCAGCCCCGCTCGTCGACCTCCTAGGTGAGGCCTGCACGAGATCCGCGACAACCACTTCGCCCAAAGACTCCCTCAACGGACAGGACTGCTGATGCTCACCGCCATTGCCACTGTTCTCGCCGGCCTGCTCGGTGCGGCCCTCATCTTCATGGGAGGGAGCGCTTTTACGACGCCGCAGGCCGCCGCCGGTTTCGGTATTCCCGACACACCGGCCGACGACCCCGCCTTCCAGCACTGGCTGCGCGTGAAAGGTATGCGCGAGATCGCGTGTGGGGTTTCGATCTTCGTTCTGATGCTCGTTGCGACGACATCGGTATTGGGTTGGTACGTGATGGTGCTCGCCGCGATACCCGCAGGAGATGCGGTGGTCGTGCTGCGCAGCGGTGGACCGAAGGCCACCGCGTACGGCGTCCACGGCGCAACGGCGTTGGTCATGCTGGCGACCAGTATCGGACTCCTGGTCTGACTCGCCGTCGAGATCCCATCCCGACCAGGAGGCTCCGCGGGGCGTGTTCCGCCGAGGTGGTCATGGAGGGCCGCCCGGGACCGATGAGTTACGGCCGCGGAACTGGTCTCTTCTTGCGAGAGATGAAACCGCAGAGGAGTCGACATGCCGCTTCAGGTTGAACGATCGCCCGAGCACCTGGTCACCGTCGGTGACGTCGACCTGTGTGTGTCCACATTCGGGGACCGGCGGCGGCCGCCGGTGCTGCTGCCGTGCACATCGAGGCTGTTCTGGGAAGAGCGGTTCTGCGACCGGCTTGCCGTCGCCGGCCGGTTCGTCCTGCGGTATGACATCCGCGACACCGGCCGGTCGACCGCCTATGCGACGGGCTCTCCCGGCTACAGCCTCCGTGACTTGGTCTCGGACATCATCGGACTGATGGATGTCTTCGAACTTCCGCGAGCTCATCTGGTGGGCTTCTCCGTGGCCGGATGGATCTGTCAGCTTGCCGCGCTCGACCACCCCGACCGTGTGTCGGCACTGACCCTGATCAACACCCGTCCGACGTCCCCGGGCCCGGCGGATTCGGATCTGCCCGAACACTCGGACCGGGTCATGGAGTTCTTCACCAAGGCACGCGACCCGGACTGGTCCGACCGGGCGGCGGTGATCGATTACGTCGTCGAACTGGCCCGGATACGAGCGGGCGCACACGGATTCGACGAACAGCAGTCGCGGCAGCAGACGAGCCGAATGGTCGACCGCACCACCAACATGGCCTCCAGCATGCGCAACCTGGCGTTTGTCGAGTCGGGCGACCGCTGGCGGGAGCGTCTGGGCGACATCGCCGTGCCGACCCTCGTCGTCCACGGCACCGATGACCCGTTCTTTCCGTACGGCAACGGACAGGCCATGGCTCGCGAGATCCCCGGCGCCGACCTGCTTTCCCTGAACGGCATCGGCCACGAGCTGCCGGCCACCGCCTGGGAGCAACTGCTCCCCGCCATGCTGGTGCTCCAGCCGGAATCCGTGATCGACGAAGGTCGGTAGGTCGTCAGCTTCACCACCCACCCATGGGGTCACAAATCGTGTGGAATACAGGCTAGTAGCGGCTCGCCGGTGAGCAGCCTGCACAGCAGGTCAAACGGAGCCAGGGCCACACTGTTCGCGAGGTCGGTGGATCCGGAGTTTTGGCCGTCGTGCGGGTAGAAGAAGTCGGCGCTGCCGGAACTGCTGCCGGCCCAGGGGACAGGGAGGGCCGGATCTTCGAGGGGCGCGGCCGATGCCGAAGTCACGGTGCCGAGGGCGATCGTTGCGCTGGCCAACGCAACGATGATGGAACGCTTCACGATGATCCCCCTGTGCTAGTGCTGTATCGACGCCGAGTGACGCCGTGGAGAACCATATAGATCGCTCGTCCAGTCGGTGGCTGATTCGGCCACGTCGGCTGCATCGAGAATCCCGTTGCGCGACGCTCCTCGAACGTGGTTGGCCCCGTGTCGAACCTGCTGATCCAGCCGCGATCACGTGGTGACGAAACCCGATTCGTAGGCCAGGATGACGGCTTGGGTCCGGTCGCGTACTTCGAGCTTGGCCAGTACCGCGCTGACGTGTGATTTGACGGTTTCGGCGCCGACGAACATCTGCGCGGCGATCTCGGCATTGGACAGGCCGCGTGTCATCAATCGCAGCACGGTCAACTCGCGCTCGGTGAGCGCTGCGCGATCGAGCTGGTCACGGGCGGGACTGTTGCCGTGGCCGGCGGCCAGCGCCCGGACGGTGGCGGGGTACAGCAGGGAATCTCCTTCGGCGACGGTGCGCACCGCATTGGCGATCTCGGCGGGGCGGGCACGCTTGAGCAAGAATCCATCCGCGCCAGCCCGCAACGCCCGGTAGACGTATTCGTCGTTCTCGAAGGTCGTGACGATCAGGATCTTCGGTGGCGCCGGAACTGTCCGCAGGATCGCGCGCGTCGTGTCGATCCCGTCCATCAACGGCATCCGCACATCCATCGCGATCACCGCCGGCTGCAACCGCCGGAGCAGCGGAATCGCGGCGGCCCCGTCCCCGGCTTCGCCGACGACCTCGATATCCGGCTGCGCGTCGAGGATCGCTCGCAGGCCCGCACGGGCGAGCGGTTCGTCGTCGACCAGCAGCACGGTGATCGGCACCGAGTTCACCGCGTTCCGTCGAGCGGGAGTTCGACGTGTGTCTGCCAGACGCCGTCTGCGGGGCCGGTGTGCGCGTGACCGCCGAGGAGTTCCGCGCGTTCGTGGATCCCACGTAACCCGCTTCCGTGACCGGCGGGCGGGGTGCCGAGGGGCAGTGCATTGGTGACGTCGAGTTCGAGCCGCTCGGTATCCACGCGTATCTGGACCAGGACCGGTCCGGGGCCCGCATGCCGCAACACATTTGTCAGCGATTCCTGGAGGATGCGGTAGCCCTCCCGGGACTGCGGCCCCGGCACGCGATCGAGCGGGCCGGTGACCGCTGCTTCGATGTCGGCACCGGCCGATTGCGCCGACTCCACAAGTCCCTCGGCATCGGCGAGGGTGGGGCGTTGACCTGGCCCCGTGGTGTCGCGCAGGACGAGAAGGACGCGGTCGAGGTCGTCGAGCGCCGCTCGGCCGGTCTCCTCGATGGCGCGCAGCGCGCGCGAGGTGAACTGTGGATCGTCGGCCTCACGGGCGGCCCCGGCTTGGAGCACCGCGACGGTGAGGGCATGCCCGATCGAATCGTGCAGCTCCCGGGCCAGCCGATTGTGCTCGAGCAGAAGATCGGTGCGCGCCTCCAACGCCCTCACCCGCTCCGTGGCCGAAGGCCCGAGCAGCCGGCGCGCCAGTGCCGTGGCCAGTTCCCCGAGCCCGACGACCACCGCCAGGATCACCGCGATCGGCAGGGGGATCAGCAGCGCGAACAACCAGTGCGGTCGCGTGATCTGCACGAGGGCGTCCGCGCTCGGCTCAGCTCCGACGGTTGCGCCGATCAGATCCGCGCACAGCAGGATCATCGGCACACACACGGCGAGCAACACCGCGCTGAGAGCCAGCCGAGCCTCGAGCCAGAGCACGGTGCGCCAGCGGTCCGACCACCGCACCGACGGCGCAGCGCTGATGGACGACTCTTCACCCTGAGATCCCTCGCCGGGTGTGAGGAACAGGCGCGCCTGGATTCCCTCCGCGAGCCGCATCGCAGGCACCAATCCCACCGGCACGACGAGCAGGGCAAGCACATAGGGGTGGTCGTCGTCGATGAAGATCCACACCGCGGCGAACGCCAGCGGCAGGCACAGGTGCAGACCACGGGAGTAGGTGGCCGGACGAGTCACCAGTCGGCCGATCTCGCGGAGCATGACGCCATGATGCCAGGACCAGCACCGCAATCGTCTCCCCAAAATGGGGGAGGACCTCCCACCCGTGGGGGGAGATCGGGTGGCCGGCGCCGGAGAGGCTGAATGCCATGACCACCATCGAAGTCCACGAGCTCACCAAGGTTTACGGATCGACAACGGCGGTAGATCGCGTGACGTTCACGGTGCGCCCCGGCATCGTGACCGGCTTCCTCGGGCCCAACGGCGCGGGCAAATCCACCACCATGCGCATGATCCTCGGCCTCGACCGGCCCACGTCCGGGAGCGCCACGATCGGCGGCCTACCTTTCGCCGGGGCAGAACAGCCGCTGACGCTCGCAGGAGCGCTTCTCGATGCCTCAGCCCCCCACCCGGCACGGACCGCGCGCAACCACCTGCTCGCGCTCGCGGCGAGCAACCGGCTGTCGACGGACCGTGTCGGAGCCGTGCTCGACGAGGTCGGGCTGTCCGAGGTTGCCGCCCAGCGTGTCTCGACCTTCTCGCTCGGTATGCGCCAACGTCTCGGGATTGCCGCCGCGCTGCTCGGCGACCCGAGGGTGCTGATCCTCGACGAGCCGTCGAACGGGCTGGACCCAGAGGGAATCGTCTGGATCAGGGAAGTGCTGCGGCGGCTCGCGCGCGAGGGCCGAACCGTCCTGGTCTCGAGCCATCTGATGAGCGAGACCGCCGCCTTCGCCGATCATCTGCTCGTTCTCGACACGGGCCGCGTCCTTGCCGATTCCGCTACGGACGAGTTCGTTCGCGCGTTTGCCGAACCGTGTGTGCGCCTACGCACCCTGGCAGGTGCACCCACGCAAGAGGCGCTCGCCGGTTCGGGCTTCACGGCTGTCGAGGGCGACAGCGGCCGATGGACGGTTCCCGGCGCTCGAATCGAGGACGTCGGACCTCTGCTGGCCGGAGCGGGCATCCCCGTTCTCGAACTGGCCGATGAACACGCCTCGCTCGAACAGGCTTACCTGGCCTTGACATCGCCCGGGGCCGCCCACACATCCGGCACGACAATCCAGGAGGTATAGCCATGACTTTCGCGCCTGTGCTCCGTTCGGAATGGATCAAGGCTCGGTCGCTGCCCTCACTGGGTGGGGTGCTCGCGCTACTCTTCGTCGTCACCGTGGGGTTCTCCCTGGTCGGCAGTGCGACATTGGGCCGGGAGAGCTCCGCCGGGCCCGATTTCGACCCGTTGCTGATCAGCTTCTTCGGCATCAACTTCGGTCAGGTCGTCGCGATCAGCTTCGGCGCTCTCGTCGCGGCGGCGCAGTACAAGGACAACGGGGCAAGGATCTGGTTCGTCGCCGTGCCCCGCCGCGGCGCGCTCTACCTGGCCACTCTGGCCGTCGTCGCGGGGCTGACCTTCGTTGTCGGCCTGGTGACGGCAGCGACCTGCTTGGTCGGTGGGCAGTGGCTGCTCGGTGACGAGCGAATGGCATGGTCAGGTCCCGTCGCTTTCCGCGCGATCGTCGGTTGCGCCATCTATCTGACCTTGATGGCGCTGTTCGCTGCCGGTATGGCGAGCCTGTTACGCAGTGCCACAGCCACACTGGGCGTTCTCGTCCCGCTCGTGCTGATGCTGTCGTTCGTGCTCGGCGATGTCACCAGCAACGGCGGTTTCGTCGCCTACCTGCCGGACCGAGCGGGTCGCCAGGTGCTCGTCCAGGATCCGGTCGGTTCCCCGGGCGCATGGGCCGGTCTGGCGGTGACCGCCGCTTGGGCGGCCGCGGCGGTCTGGTCGGGTTGGCGGGCCGTGCGTCGCCGCGACGCCTGACTCCACTGCCACGTACGGCGGTTCCTCAGGCCCGACGAATGAGGGTGAATCCCCGTGTGCGGTAGTCGCCGGCGGTTGAGCACAGGGGACTCATTCGGTCTCCAGGTTCTGCAGGATCTGGCGCAGGCGGGGGAGGGCGCGTTCATCCTCGACAGCGATGTCGCCGGTGGAGTCGAAGCGCTCGTCGCGGTCCAGGAGGGAGTGGAGCTTCTTCGCGACCGCGCGGCGGACCGTTGCCGGTGCTGCCGCCAGCCGTTCGGCGAGCCGGAGGCCGAGGTCGCGCGCCCACCGATCGGTCACGGCACCCGCGACGACCTTCGCGATTCGTGCGGGTGTGCCGGGCAGGGGCAGCCCGACGTCGAGGATGGCGATCGCGGCTGCGGCGCTGGCCTTGACGAGCGGTCCGTTGAAGTTCTTGCGGTCGGTGACGACGAGGTCGGCGAGCAGAGCCTCGAAGTCGGTGCGCGCCTCGGGCGACAACAACTGCTGGGCGCGCCAATCGAGCGCGAGACCGATGGCTTCTTCGATCGGGCCGCGACCGGCGTCGATGATGCTGCGAAGCACAGGCCAGCCGGTTGCGGTCTCGCCCGAGTCGACGGCGGCGAGGATGCGTAGTGAGGTCAGCTGGTTGGCTCGCTGGTAGTCGCTCGTCGCGGGCTTCTCGCCTACGAGGCTGCGGCACCAGTCGAGGAAGCGCGGGTCGGTGCGGTCAGCCCAGTGCGCGAGCACCTCTGACTCCCTGTACGTGAGGTCGGCGCCGAGGACGCGATGGAAGTCATCCGGGTCCTTCGTCAGGCGCGCGAGAGCGAGCAGCACTGTCGCATCGCCGGTGACGCTCGCCTCACGGATGCGATCGACGCTGGCGGTGTCGCCCCACGTCGCGAGCGCGTCGGCGACCTGCTTCGGCGCGACCGCGAGCAGCTCCCGGACCTCCGGCAGCGCGCCGGCGGTGGCCTCGGCGGGCCAGGAGGCGAGCAACTCGACGAGGTGCCCGGCGCCGTCGCGGGACGGATCGGCAGGAGGCTGCTGCCGCAGCGCCTGCCGGATACCAGCGATCAGCATGGTCGCGGACGGGGCGGGCTCGCGCACGAGCGCGTAGCCGAGCGCGGAACGCCCCGACGCGGAGGTGGCAACCATGAGACCGCGGGCGGCGGGGTTCGTGAGCAGGGCCTGTGCCATCGGGCGCGCCCACCGTCCGTCGCCGGCCCGCAGCAGGGCGAGAGCGGAATCGGCCCGAGCATCCGTGTCGAAGGTGCTCGACCCGATGGCGGAGGTGCCACCGGCAGTGACCCGCTCGGCGAGGGCGACGAGCAGGTCGCAGACCTCGGGCGTCGCCGGGCACTGGCGGAGCGCGGCGATCATCACCTCCGGCGTGGCTTCAGGCAGTGCCGCGAGTGCGAGCAAACGACGGACCGCCGCCGGGGCGTTGCTCCTGGATTCGGTGACGACATCGACGAGCCCTGCGATCGTCGTCTCGTCCGGCGTCGGCAGCGCGGCCAGCACGTGAGCCGACGCCGCGGGGTTGACCGCGCTCAACCACTCCGGGAGGTTTCCGACACCGAACGCGATGCGGGGTGTCACCTCGACGGCGAGCTCCCATCCCGCCACGACCGCGTCGAGGTCGGTGGTCTCAGTGCCCCCGGCCGCGATCCGCGCAAGCGTCGCCGCCATCACCAGGCCGGGATCCCCGTCAGCGAGGGCCGCCGACACCTCGACACCGAGTGTCGTGAGCGCGGCGACACATGCCTGCTCGACCTGCCCCGTGGGGCGTGCGCTCGCCCGCGCCGCGAGCGTATCGAGGGCGGCGGAATCGGCCTTGCGCGCGGCGGCCTGCAGCAGTGCCGCGGCTGCGGCCTCCGGGCCATCGTCGGCGATCAGTGGTCGCACGAGCGCCGCGATCGCGATCAACGAGTCTCGGGCCGACCGGACGAGGGTGGCCGTCTCGGCGTCGTCCACCTCGACCTGTTCGTAGTCGTGCACCGCGTCGGCGAACATCAGCAGCAACCACGCCGTGCTCTCCGCATCCGCGGTCTGTCGTGCGCCGAGCAGCGATGCGATCGACGTCATCGCCGGCGGGGTCGAGTCGTAGAGGGTTCCCTGATGCAACACTGCCGCCCACAGTTCGTGTAGGGACTCTTCGACTGTCTCCGTGCCGGCCAGTCCCTCGATCCAGCCGGGCACATCGCTCGCATCGCCGTACGCATGCTCCAGCGTCGGCCAATTGACCTCGGCGAGGTGGGTGCGCCAGTGCACGCTGTTCATGGGGTCTCCTTGTCATGGATCAGCCCGATGTCGGGCAGGCCGTTGAACTGTTGGGCCGTGTCCACGATGGGCTGCGCCTGGTCGGCTGGAACCGCCGCCTCGGGTGAGCGCGCATCCGAGTTGACAAGCGGCGGTGTCGATGACGTAGGCGAGGTGCCGTTGCGTGGCAGCTATCTGAGGGGGTCGGTGCTCGCCGAGGAGTCTGCCATCACCCACCGCGTAGGTGTGTGGACGGGCGTTCCAGCGGCGGTCGGGCGGTTCGGTGTCCTCAATGCGTTTCTTCGACCCATGCGGGCTGCGCCCGACTGTCGTCGAGCACACTTCGGTGACAGGTCCGGGCCCGGTGCGGGGATGAGGCCATCGCGTTCGGTTGCGGTTGGGCCGAGTCTCATCACTGATGGGATGCCCGTAGGTCTGCTCGTCTGGAAGGTTGGGAGAGGCTTTGGCTGACGATGTTCGTCACGACGACGGTCCGGACGTGGACTGGTTCTGGGACGTTGTCGAGGAGTCCTCGGGGAGCCGCGATCGCCTTCGCGAAATTCTTGGACGACTGCCTAAGGACGTCGTCTACAAGTTCCAAGATCTGTTCTTGGACTTCGCCGCCGAGCTACAGGACGAGCCGTATCGTTCCTATCTCGGGCCCGACGAGTCTGAGGATGGCCTGGAAGATGCAGCGCAGTGGGTCGTCAGCCAGGGCCGCGTGAGATACGAAGCGGTTCTCTCAGAGCCGAGCCGGATGCCATCACACATCGACGGCGGTGATCCAACCAACCTTGGCGGGCTCGCCTACGAGGTCTACTACGACCGGTTCGGGGAGCCCCTGGACCTGCTCTAGGTCCTGTCTGACAAATGTCGGGTCGGTGGCCGAGCCGACGCCGAGCCCTGTGCAGGATTCCTGTCCGCCGAGGCAGCGATTTGGTCCGCACTACCCGCCCGCGGGGATCACGTCGGCGGGCTTCATCGTCAGCGGGTCGACCGCGTCGCGTAGCTGTGTTCGTACGCTCTCGATTTCGGCGTCGGACAGCCCACCTCCACGCAGGTATCCAGCTGCGCCGCCGTGCACCCGGTCAAGCCAGTTCATAGCCGTCTCGATCGCATCGGCAGGTGACTCCGTCGCCAGGGCACGAAGTCTCGGCACAGCAGGGATGCCAAGGGAGGTGATGAGGCCGAGCAACTGCTCGGCGAACTGGCCCGCCAGGTTCTCGCCCGTGCGCGTGTAGTCCTCGACGATCGCCCACCGTTCGACGTCGGCGAGCATCAGCAGAATCGCCGATACCAACCCAGTACGGTCCTTTCCTGCGGTGCAGTGGAAGAGCACGCCGGGACGAGACTCGTCAGCAGGAGTGACGATGCTCCTCGCTGCGGTCGCGAACGCGCCAGCACTGTTCTCGAGAATCGTCACGTAGAGATCACTCAGCAGCGGAATCTGGTCGACGATGTTCTGGATCTGATCGTGCGTCAGCGACTCACTGCGCTCATCGGAGGGAAGTAGTTGCTGCACAAGCTCGTCCATGGCCCCACCCTGAACGGGCAGCGAGATGAACCGGACGGAACCATCCGTAGGAAGCACATCAGGCGCCCGGAGCCGCTCTCCCTCGGTCCGCAGATCCACAACCGTCCCGATCCCCAACGATGCCAACTGCTCGACTCCCACCGGGGTGAGCGAACTCAAGGCGTCGGAGCGATACAGCACTTTAGCACGCACCGTGCCGCCACCCACGAGGGGTAGCCCCGCAAGACCGCGCGCGTTGTGTGTTACCTCGAGCATCGTGGATAGATCCATCCGAACTGCTCCTCACCTTGACGTCGAGTGAATCTGGAGCGCTCCATCCAGCGCCGCCCGACCTTGATCGACAGCATGTGACCGGTAGGGCGAGATACGTGTCTCGCCCTACCGCCGTCATCGGCTCTCACCCACTCCATGCGTCGGAATTCGTTCCGACAGTTGACCAGTCGGTGATCACCTAGCGCTCTTCGCAGGTCAGACGTCAACCAAACACGGGAGCAGTCCCGTTCGGCCGACGAGCTGCTGAGCGCCGCCGGGTATTGAGAGCTGTTGGTGCGCACCGGCAATGAGGCTTGCCGGTGCGCACCCAGTGTGCGAGTGATGTTGCGGTCAGCCTAGTTTCGCGAGCAGGTCAGCGCGCTGACGCGCGCCGAGGCCGGATACTCGCCGTGTCTCCGCGATCCCGATCGACTCGGTGATGTCGCGAGCCTTGATCTTGCCGATGTTCGGCAGCGACTCGAGGAGGTAGAGCACCTTCGTCTTACCGACGAGCTCGTCTGACTCAGCTCTGTCCAGGATGTCGGTGAAGGTGAGCTTCCCCGACTTGAGACCCTCGCGAAGCTCCGAACGGGCCTTGCGGGACGCAGCCGCCTTCTCCAGGGCGGCGGCGCGCTGTTCGGGGGTCAAGGTGGGCAGTGCCATGTTGGGCATCCTCTCGCTTGGTTACCGACCGAATCTTCAGGCTAGAACGGTGTAGTCGCCTGGCAGTTCATTCTCGGCCTCGCGTGTCGACACCGGGAAGTGCGAGCGGCTGGCTCTGCCCGTCCGCGGACGAGATGGCCGGAGCTCGCAGAGGTCGGTCCAGGGGATCAGCGCGCCGAGAGCGACGACCGGACCCGGCTGACCGTGAGGTACGTCGCGATCATCAGCAGTCCGACGTAGACGTCGTTCTCGAACCAGCCGAACACCGTCTGCTTCTCCACCGTGAACGTGGTCGGGTAGTAGAAGACGCTGACCGCCAGCAGGACGACGAGATAGGCGAGCACGCCGGCCTGGGCCCAGCGCTCCGGTCGGCGCGCGAGCCACACCGAGCCGAATCCGACGGCGTAGAAGAGCCAGGCGGCGGGCGTCGTCACGGTGAAGGTCGGGTCCGCGATGCCCGCGACCGCCGCGTACCCGGTGTGGAAGGCGGACAGGATGAACGCGGCTGCGAGCACCCGCGGGACGGCGCTGGTGGTCGCGGTGTCGGGGGGTGTGGTGAGGGCGGTGGTGGTCGGCATGGACGGCTCCTTGCATCGGGCGACCCTCGCGGTCGCTGTACGGCCCGATCGTCGGTCGGACGCCCGGCGGGCGACAGCCACAGCGGCGAACTGTGGGGGCAGCGTGGGGGTCGCGTGGCTGGGCGTCGGGCGCTGCGCCGCACAGGCTGGATGCATACCGAACACCCACCCTGGAGGTCCGCATGAAGGTCGTCAGCCCTACCACCCAGTCCCGCCCCGACGTCAACGAGATGGTCGTCATCCACCGCGTCTTCCGGCGTGAGTTCGCCGCGCTGCCGAAGCTGATCCGGGCCGTCGCCGAGGCCGACGCGGCGCGGGCCGAGCTGGTCTCGGAGCACCTCGCGCTGATCCTCGACGGCCTGCACATGCATCACACCGGCGAGGACGCCGTGCTGTGGCCGCTGCTGCAGGTGCGCGCGGCTCCGTCGACGGCACTCGTCGAGACGATGCAGCGCCAGCACGAGCTCGTCGACGGCCGCACCGAGGAGGTCCGGACGCAGGGTGCGGTCTGGGCGCAGGCCCCGACGCCGATCGGCGGCGAGCAGCTCGCGAAGCAGGTCGAAGACCTGGCGGCCGCGCTCTTCGAGCACCTCGAGCTCGAGGAACGGGAGATCCTGCCGTTGGTGTCGCGTCACATCACCGTCGAGGAGTGGCAGAGCCTCGGAGACCACGGTCGCGATGCGATGTCCACCCGGCAGCTCCCGCTGATGTTCGGCGCCATCCTCGAGGAGGCCGACGCCGACGAGCGGGGCCGGATGCTGGCTCAGTTGCCGGCCCCGGTGCGCCTGTTCCTGCGCACCGTGGGTGCCCGTCAGTACCGGCGCTACATCACCCGCGTGCGCGCCGCGTGAGCTCGGCCACCAGGCCCGCGAGCTCGGGCGCTGCCGCGGCGCGGCCGGCGTTCCAGGCTGCCTGGAATGCGTTGTCCCCGAGGAGGTCACGCGTGGTGGCGAGGTCCTGCGCCGCGAGCTCGCGGGAAACCGGGAAGCGGGGGTCGACGGCATCGGTCACCGACAGGGATGCCGAGGCGGCGAGGAGGCCGGCAGCGGCCCGTGGTTCGCCCAGCCGGACGGCGACCCCGGCCAGGGCAGGCAACGCGTAGCTGAGGGGCCAGCTCATCCGGGCGTCGAGCGACAGGGTGATGGACTGGCCGAGCAGGGCTGCCGTGCCTGCGGTGTCACCCCGAAGGGCCGTGACCGTGGCCCTGCGCGTCAGGCAGGTGGCGAGGGTGAAGTCGTTGCCCAGGCTCGTCGCGATCTCGAGCGCACGGCCGAGCACCCGGTCGGCCTCGTCCAGGTCGCTGCGGACCAGCGCGAGCTGACCGAGCGCGACCAGCGTGTGCGCCTCGATCCACGTCAGGCCGGCTCCCGAGGCGCCTGCCAGCGCCTCGTCGAGAAGATCGCGGGCCTCGTCGAGCGACCCCACGAAGACCGCGGCGTGCCCTGCCAGCGTCGTCGCCTCGGCTGTGAGGCCGCCGTCATCGACGCGACGGGCGATCGGGACCACGGCGTCGGCCACCTCCCGCATCCGGGTGATGTCACCGGTGGCGAACAGCAGACCCATTCGGCCGATCAGTGTTCTGGCGCGGACAGCGTCGGAGGCCGGCGGTTTCGCCCGGTCCAGCCACTCGAGCCCCTCGCGGGCATGTCCTCGCAGAGCGAGGTAGAGCCACAGGGTGGACGCCAGCTCCGCGGCATCGTCGTCACGGTCGAGTTCGAGCAGACGCAGATACGACGAGCGCAGGTTGGCGTGATCGGCCTCCAGCCGGTCGAGCTCGACGCGCAGAGCCGGACCGCGCAGCCGCGGGCCGGCGGCGAGGGCGCAGGAGTGGTACCACCGGGCGTGGCGATCGGCCGCGGCCGCTGCACCTCCGGCGGCAACGAGTCGCTGTCCGGCGTACTGCCGCACCGGCTCGAGCAGCCGGAAGCGCGGTTGGTCATCGGTCGGCGCGCTGCGGGCGACCAGTGAGTGGTCGACGAGCACGGTGAGAGGGGCGAGCACGTCGGCGAGCCCTGTCACCGCGGCGGCCGCGTCGAGGGTGAAGCCGCCGGAGAAGGCCGCGAGCTGCTCGAACGCCGCGGCGTCGGTGGGGGTGACGAGGTCGAGGCTCCAGCCGAGCGCGGCCGTCATCGTGCGCTGGCGCTCCGCGAGGTCACGCGGCCCCGGGGGCGCCCCGTGGACCTCGAGGCGAGCGAGCAGCGCCGCCGGGGTCAGTAGGCGCGTGCCCGCCGCGGCGAGCTCGAGCGCCAGCGGCAGGCCGTCGAGGCGACGGCAGATGGCTGCCAGGACCGGAGCGTTGTGTGCGTCGAGCGCCAGATCGGCTCCCGCCGCGGTGGCGCGGTCCAGGAGGAGCTGGACCGACGCGGCAGTTCGCACGTCGTCGTACAGGTCGCTCTGGGGGAGAGGCAGCGGGCCGAGACCGACCTCGTGCTCGGATCGGACGCGCAACGCGGCCCGACTCGTGACCAGCAGCACGAGCCCGGGGCACCGGGTCAGCAGGTCGGCCACCTCGGGTGCCGCGTCGAGGAGATGCTCGAAGTTGTCCAAGAAGACCAACGCACGGCGGCCCGCGAGCGAGGCGACCAGCCGGCCGGTGACGCCGCCTGCGCCGCGCTCGGGCAGGTCGACGGCGGCAGCGAGCTGCGGCAGGACCTGTGCCGGATCGCGGACGAGGGCCAGGTCCACGGCGACGGCGACGTCGTAGGAAGGTGCCAGCTGCTCCAGCACCGCGATCGCCACCCGGGTCTTGCCGACGCCGCCCGGTCCGGTGACCGTGATCAGGCGCCTGCCGGACGACACCAGCGCCGCGATGCGCTCGATGTCGCCGTCCCTGCCGATCAGGTCGGTGACCGGCGCGGTCACCGACCAGGTGCCCGCGCTGCGAGCCGCGGGACGCATGGATGCGGGAACCGCGGCGCCGAGGAGGGCACGGTGGGCTTCGTCGAGGTGGAGCGCATCGGCCAGCGCCCGCACCGTGTGCGGGTAGGGCCGCTTCCGCTCCCCACGCTCGAGCGCGCTCACGGCCTTGACCGAGAGACCGGCTCGCTCGGCGAGCTCCTCCTGGGTCAGGCTGCGGGACATGCGCAGCCGCCGCAGGACGGCACCGAAGCTGCTCTCGTTCGCCTGCGCCACGGCAGGGACGCTAGCCCACTGGCGGCGCCACGACACGATTCAGGGGTAAAGCCTGCGGCGCTCGGGCCGCTGGACAGGACCCGCGCCTGGGTGCGAGGTCGGCGTGCGACTGCAGCCGGCATCATGCCAGGTCGTACCGATACCCGGGGTACCGATTCCACTGGGCGGACACTGCGGTAGGCGTGGCGGTCCCAACGCTCCTAGCGTTCAGCGCACAACTTGGTGGAGTAGGAGTTCTTGATGGGCAAGCACGAAGTACCAGCGGTCACACCCGCACGCGACATAACGGTCGATCTGCTCGTGGTCGGCGCCGGCACCGGCATGGCGGCGGCTCTGACCGCCAACGAAAAGGGCCTGTCGACCCTGATCGTCGAGAAGACGAAGTACGTGGGCGGGTCGACGGCCCGCTCCGGTGGCGCGTTCTGGATCCCGGACAATCCGATCCTGCGGGAGGCCGGCGCCGGCGACAGCGCCGAGAAGGCGAAGACCTACGTGCAAGCGGTGGTCGGCGACTCCGCGCCCGCCGCGCGCGGCCAGGCCTTCCTCGACCACGGCGCCGCCACCGTCGACCTGCTCAGCCGCACCACCCCGATGAAGTTCTTCTGGGCTGAGGGCTACTCCGACTACCACCCCGAGCTGCCCGGCGGATCCGCGGCGGGTCGCACCTGCGAGTGCCGTCCGTTCAACGCCTCGGTGCTCAAGGGCGAGCGGGGCCGGCTGCGGCCCGGCGTCATGGAGGCACCGGTCCCGATGCCGACCACCGGCGCCGACTACAAGTGGATGAACCTGGTGGCCAAGGTCCCGACCAAGGGCATCCCGCGCATCCTCAAGCGCGTCGCCCAGGGCATCGGCGGGCTCCTGGTGGGCCGCGAGTACATGGCAGGCGGACAGGCGCTCGCCGCAGGTATGTTCGCGGGCGTGCTGCGCGCCGGCATCCCGGTGTGGACCGAGACGTCCCTCGTGCGCCTGGTTACCGAGGGCGACAAGGTCACCGGTGCCGTCGTGGAGCAGGGTGGCCGCGAGTTCACCGTGACCGCCACGCGCGGCGTCGTGCTGGCCGCGGGCGGCTTCGACCACGACATGGACATGCGCCACAAGTTCCAGTCGGAGAACCTCGTCGACCACGAGAGCCTCGGCGCGGAGGGCAACACCGGCGACGCGATCAAGATCGCCCAGCAGGGCGTCGACGCCGGGATCACACTGATGGACCAGACCTGGTGGTTCCCGGCGATCGCGGCGCTGCCCGGCGGCACCCCGTCGGTCATGCTCGCCGAGCGGGCGCTGCCCGGATCGTTCATCGTCGATCAGACCGGCAAGCGCTTCGTCAACGAGGCGAAGGACTACATGTCCTTCGGGCAGCTCGTCCTCGACCGCGAGCGGGCCGGTGATCCGATCGAGTCCATGTGGATCGTCTTCGACCAGACGTACCGCAACAGCTACATCATGGCCGGCAGCCTGTTCCCGCGGCAGCCGCTGCCCCAGGCCTGGTATGACGCCGGGATCGCGCACCGCGCCGACAATCCGGCCGAGCTCGCGCGCGCGATCGGCCTGCCGGAGGGGGCGTTCGTCGACACGTTCCGCCAGTTCAACGTGAACGCGGCCGCCGGCACCGACCCCGACTTCCAGAGGGGCGCAAGCGCTTACGACCGCTACTACGGCGACCCGACCGTGTCCCCGAACCCAAACCTGCGGCCGCTCGAGAACGGCCCGTACTTCGCGGTGAAGATGACGCTGAGCGACCTCGGGACCTGCGGCGGTGTCCAGGCCGACGAGCGTGGTCGGGTGCTGCGCGAGGACGGCAGCGCGGTGGCCGGGCTCTACGCCATCGGCAACACCGCGGGCAACGCCTTCGGCAAGGTCTACCCCGGAGCAGGCGCCACCATCGGCCAGGGGCTCGTGTACGGCTACATCGCGGCACTCGACGCCGCGCAGCAGGCGGGCTGACCACGCGTCACCCGCGCACCCCGATAGTCGGCCGCGCCGCGTACAGCGGCGCGGCCGGCCGTCGATGCGACTCCCGTCCTGCACCGACCTGGACTTTGCGCTTCTCGAGGCCGTGAGCGGTGGAAGTCATCGTCGGTCGGGCGCCGCCAGTTGTACTGACCGGGGACCTTGATCGAGGAAACGGTTGACCTTGCCGTAGCGGCAATGTTTACGGTCGCTTGCCATGAGCATTTCAGTGATTGACAGTGCCTCGGGCATGAACCGAGTCCTCACGGCGAACACGAAGGATCGCGCCGACCTCATCCGTGACATGTGGGCTCCCATGGCCGGGATGTACCAGTTCATCCCCGGCGGCGTGGACATGGCCACCGTGCACCAGCAGAACTTCGGCTTCTGTCCGGACTCTGCGATCGAGCAGGTCCGTGAAGGTCTGGAGTCCCTTGTCGCGGCAGATGCGTGGGCCCGAATCGAGAAGGCCCTCGAGTACGGCGTCGCAGCGTTGTCATCCGCCGATCCTGGCGTGACGATCCCCGACCTGAACGTGCTGCTCGTTCTGGGTGATCCGACCAGCAAGCACTTCGTCGACGAAGTGCAGGGGATCTCAGGGTTCGGCGGCATCAGCGGCTACATCGCCATCACCGTGTGGCCCACCTGCCGTGTCCTCGATCGCCTCGAGGCGATCGCGGTCCACGAGCTGCACCACAACGTGCGCTACTCACCCGGCGGTGTCGTGTGGAACCCACAGAAGGTGACAGTTGGCGAGCACGTTGTGTCCGAGGGGCTCGCCGACGTCTTCGCGTCCGAGCTGTACGGCGATGCCGGCTACACCCATTTCGTGCGCGAGGAAACCCGCTCTGACGACCGGGTCCTGGCCAAGGTCGCCAGCGGGCTGGGTGTCACCGGAATGGCGGACTTCGCGTCCTGGGTGCTCGGCGACTCCAGCGCGCGACTACTCGGCGCCGCCCCGGTTGGCCTGCCGACCGGGGCCGGCTACGCAGCCGGCGCTCGGCTCGTCCGTGCATATCTCGACGCCACGGGCACCACGGCAGCCCACAGCGTCCGTACTCCCGCGTCCGACATCCTGCACATCGCGCTGCCACGGCTGGGCCTGACGCCCGACGCGGCACACTGAGCAGCACCTCGAATGACAGGAGCCCGGCGATGGAATGGACGGTGCACGAGCTCGCTGAACGCGCAGGCATCAGCGGCCGCACCCTGCGCCACTATCACCGCATCGGGCTGCTCGAGCCCGATCGCGTCGGATCCAACGGCTACCGCTACTACGGTCCTGACGCGGTCGCGCGCCTGCAACGCATCCTTCTGCTCCGCGACACGGGTATGGCACTGGCCGACATCGCCGCAGTCCTCGATGCACCCGAGACGCCGACCGCCGAGAGCGAAGCGCTCCAGGCCCACCTGACGCAGCTCGCCGAGGACCGCGAGGCCCTGGACCGGCGCATCAGCGCGGTCGAGCACACCCTGCAGATGCGTCGAGAGGGTCGCGAACCGCGCATGGACGTGATGCTCGAAGGCTTCAACGACCGCTACGAAGCCGAGGTCGTACGACGGTGGGGACGCGAAGCTTTCGAGGCGTCGAACCGATGGTGGCACGCCAAGTCCATAGGACAGCAACGCGACTGGCAGGTCAGCGCCCAGACTCTGCTGACCCGGTGGGCCGAGATCCACGAGGCCGGCCACCCACCCGGCTCACCAGTTGCTCAAGAGCATGCCGCCGTTCATGTGGCCTGGTTCGCCGACATCCCCGGAACACCCACCCACGCCGGCGATGCGGAACGATCCGCCGCAATGGTGCGAGGCATGGCCGACCTCTACGAGACCAACCCCGACTTCCACCAGACCTTTGGCAGCCCACAGGCCGCGCAGTTCGCCGCGAACGCCCTGCGTATCCACGTGCAGCGCCCGGCTTGACACCGCGATTGGCATCCAGGCCTGTCGGCGGGCTACAGGCGTTGGGCGTATCGCCAGGCCTGTGTGGCCAGTCGCTCTGCTTGTGCGCCGAATGACTCTGCGGTTCGGTCGATCTCGCCCATCGAGCCGCGGAGAGTGCGTGTGTAGACGCCTTCGACGATGCAGGCGATCTTCCACCAGTTGAAAGCGACGTAGTAGTCGATGTCAGGAACGGTGGCCGGCTGTGCGGCGGCCAGGTACGCCTCAACGATTTCGTCCCGTGTGGGAAAGCCCTCGACTCGTGTGGGCGGATTCTCGAGCGCGCACACCTCGTCTCCGGGCTCTGCCCAGTAGGCGAGTAATTGCCCGAGGTCTGCGAGCGGGTCGCCGACCGTTGTCAGCTCCCAGTCGAGGATTCCGCGGACGCTGCCGTCGGCGGTGATGAGGCAGTTGTCGAGTCGGAAGTCGCCGTGCACGATACCGCTGGCGCGTTGTCGAGGGATTTGATCGACCAGGCGGTCGTGAGTTCGGCCGATGTCCTCGAGAGTGCGGACTCGGTCGTTCTCCCAGTTCGATGACCAGCGGCGAAGTTGCCTCGAGAGGTAGTCATTGCGGCTGGCCAAGGCGTCCCACCCTACCTCCCGCGGGTCGACGGCGTGCAGGTCGGCGAGCGCTCGTATCAAGGAGTGGGTTACTTCCGGTCGGCGGGCGACCGGGATTGTCGCGCGGACGGATTCGGGGTCGCGTAGTACGTGGCCCTCGATGTGGTCCATCACGAAGAATGGTGCGCCAGTGACGGACTCGTCGTTGCAGGTGCCGACCACTATCGGTGCGGGCACGGGGGTATCTCGAAGGCGGTCGAGCACGTCCGCCTCGCGTAGGACGTCGTGGGCGCGCGAATACGCCATACCGAGTGGGGGTCTACGAAGCACCCAGCGCGATCCGTCGCCGTCGGTCACCGCGTAGGTGAGATTCGAGCGTCCGCCGGGAATTCGGTCGAATCGCAATGGTCCGTGGGCGGACGGAACGTGCGCGTGGAACCACGCGGTGACTTGCGGCTCGCGGAGGCCGAAGTCGGTTTCCGGGGTGCTACTCATCAGGTCCTTCCTGGTTGTCGGCGAGGGAGTCGACTGGTCAGGGCTGCGCGTCGATTCCTTCGAGAAATACAGAGACGACGGCGTGGGCGAGCTGGTCGGTTCCGAAGCTGGGGGCGGGGGTGAACCATCGCAGTGAGAGCCAGACCGCGTCGCGGATCAAGCCGTAGAGGACCTCGGGCGGAAGATCGGAGCGGAACTCCCCGGCCTTGATCCCGGCCTCGATCACGGTGATCCACGCACTTTTAGTGGTCCGGGCGGCATCTCGAATCTTGCGGTATGCCGGGAGTTTGCGGAGGTGGGTGGTGTTGTTCTGATAGATCTCGGACGCGTGAGGGTGCGCCTGGCTGACCCGGAACGACGCGTGGACCAGAGCATCGAGCCGCTCGCGTGGGCCGGCCGGGGTGTCGATGATCGCCTGGTACTCGTGCGTGAGGTCGTCGAGGTAACGGGTGACGATCACCTCGGCGATCGCGTCCTTGGACGGGAAGTAGTGGTAGAGGCTGCCCGAGAGCACTCCGACGCTGTCGGCGATGTCGCGGACCTTGGTCCCCGCGATGCCCTTGGTCGCGAACAGTTCGGCTGCCCGCTCCACGATCAGGGTGTGGCGATCGGACCACTCCATGTGTGCCTCCGTTGCACTCTGTGAACCCCACGCTTCGTGCGGGAGCAGAACTCACCCTATACGGCGAATCAAACGTTTGCTACGGTGCCTCATGTAGCGCGTAGCAAACGTTTGATACGTCTCTGGCTGCGGGCTGGAGACGTGGTTGATTGAAAGGTGAAGGAAATTGTCGGACAAGGCAATGTCGGAGAAAGAGGTGGTCAGCCGGCTGGGATCCGGAATGACCATCGGGATCGGCGGCTGGGGCTCCCGGCGTAAGCCCATGTCCCTCGTTCGGGAGATTCTGAAGTCCGACCTGAAGGACCTGACGATCGTGTCGTACGGCGGAGCCGACGTGGGTCTGCTGTGTGCCGCAGGCAAGGTCAAGAAGGTGATCTTCGGGTTTGTCTCGCTGGACTCGATTCCGCTCGACCCGCACTTCCGGGCCGCTCGGCAATCGGGCGCGATCGAGGTCGAGGAGTATGACGAGGGAATGCTCCAGTGGGGGCTGTACGCGGCCGGTATCCGCCTGCCGTATCTGCCCACGCGCGCCGGTCTCGGCTCGGACGTCATGACGGTCAATCCGCACCTGCGCACCGTCACCGATCCGTACGGCGACGAGACGCTCGTGGCAATGCCCGCGATCGCCCTCGATGCGGCGCTGGTGCACATGAATCGAGCCGACGTCCACGGCAACGCGCAATACCTGGGGCCTGACCTGTACTTCGACGATTTGTTCTGCCTAGCGGCCGAGCACGCGTACGTGTCCTGTGAGCGGATCGTCCGCACGGATGAACTGACGGCGGACGCGCATCCGTCAACGGTGCGCATCCCACGGCTGCTCGTCAGCGGCGTGGTCGAGGCCTCGCACGGTGCACATTTCACATCCTGCGTGCCGGATTACGACCGGGACGAGGCATTTCAGAGGAAGTACGTTGCGGCGTCGAAGGATCCGCAGCAGTGGGAGCAGTTCCTCGATCGATACCTGTCCGGTTCCGAAGCGGACTATCAGCGTGCAGTCGAGGAAGAACGGGAGGCGGTGTCCGCATGAGCGACGTCACAAGGGCGGAGGTGTGTGCCGTCGCGTGCGCGGAGGTGTACCGCGACAACGGCGAGGTGATCGCCAGTGCGTTCGGCACGATCCCTGCGATCGGCGTCCGACTGGCCCGGCACACATTCTCGCCTGATCTGGTTCTCTCGGACGGCGAGGCCACCGCGGTTCGAGGTACGTGGGCGGTCGGCGGTCCCGCCGAGGGGGACGTCGAGGCATGGCTGCCGTTCAACCAGATCTTCACACTGGTGTGGAACGGCAAGCGCCACATCACGATGATCCCGACACAGCTCGATCTTTACGGCAACTGCAACATCTCCGCGATCGGCGACCACGCGCGGCCGACGGTGCAGCTGTTGGGCGTACGCGGAGCGCCCGGCAACACCGTCTACCACCCGACCAGTTACTGGGTGCCGAAACACAGCACGAGAGTGTTCGTGCCCACGGTCGACATGGTGTCCGGTGTCGGCTACGACAACGCCCGCAAGGCGGGCCGGTCGGCGATGCGCTACCACGACCTCCGCAGGGTCGTTACGGATCTGGCGGTCCTCGATTTCACGCCGGACACCGGGCAGCTTCGACTGGTGTCGGTCCATCCAGGTGTCTCCGTAGATGACGTCGTCGCAGCTACCGGGTTCGACCTCGTCATCCCGGATTCTGTTCCGGAGACGCGAACCCCGACCGCGCCCGAGCTCGACCTGATCCGCACGGTCATCGATCCCCGAAACCTGCGCGACAAGGAGGTACCGGCATGACGGCCGTCGAATCGAACCGCAGCGCGCTGCACACCCGGCTGTGCGACCTGTTTGGTGTGAAGTATCCGATCGTGCAGACGGGCATGGGCTATGTCTCGGACGCCAAGCTCACCGCAGCGACCGCCGAGGCGGGCGGTCTCGGCATCATCGCCGGCGGCATGCTCAGCTACAACGAACTCGAACAGGCGATCAACTATGTCAAGGACCGGACCGACGCGCCGTTCGGTGTGAACTTGCGCGCCAACCAGGAGGACGTCGGCAGACGGCTCGACCTGCTGATCCGGTCCGGCGTGAAGGTGGCCTCGTTCGCGCTGGCGCCCAAGCGGGACCTGATCTCGAAGCTCAAGGACGCGGGACTGGTGGTGGTGCCGTCGATCGGAGCGCGCCGGCACGCGGAGAAGGTCGCCGAGTGGGGCGTCGACGCCGTGGTCGTGCAGGGCGGTGAGGGCGGCGGCCACACGGGCGCCGTGCCCACCAGCCTGCTGCTGCCGCAGGTCGTCGACGCCGTCGACATCCCTGTGATCGCGGCCGGTGGCTACTTCGATGGTCGTGGACTGGTTTCCGCGCTCGCGTACGGCGCCGACGGTATCGCAATGGGCACCCGCTTCATGTTGACCAGCGATTCGCCGGTGGCGCAGGCGGTCAAGGACGTCTACCTGTCCAAGTCGGTGAACGACACAGTCGTGACGCTCGAGATCGACGGTGTGCCGCAGCGTGTACTGCGGGCGGGAACCATCGATCAGCTCGAGTCCACCCGAGGGCCACGGCGCATGCTGCGCGCCGTCCGCAATGCCTTTGCCTTCCAGAGGCTCTCGGGGACGCCCTGGCAGGACATGATCCGCGAGGGCCTGGAGATGAAGAAGAGCCACGAACTCGGCTGGCGACAGGTCGTGATGGCCGCAAACGCGCCGATGCTCTATCGCACGGCGCTGGTAGACGGCAATGCGAACGTCGGGGTCATGGCCACCGGGCAGGTCGTCGGACTCATCGACGACATCCCGACCTGTGCGGGGCTGATCGATCGCATCGTCGGCGAGGCGGAGGCGGCGCTGACCCGCCTCGGCGTTCCCGCACGGTCCTGACACCCAACCGACACAACAGACTTCGCAGGAGAAGAGAAGACAATGAACCAACTGAAGGATCGCGTGATCGTGGTGACCGGCGCGGGCCGCGGCATCGGCCGTGAGCACGCTCTGCTCGCCGCGGCCGAGGGCGCCAGGGTCGTCGTGAACGACACCGGCGCCGGGGCCGACGGCAAGGGCGCCGACGCGTCGCTGGCCGCCGCGGTGGCCGACGAGATCACCGCCGCAGGCGGTACCGCCGTCGCCAGTAATGCCGACGTCACCACCGTCGCGGGTGCGCAGGAACTTCTCGACCTGGCGGTCGGGAAGCTCGGTACCGTCGACGGATTGGTGAACAACGCCGGCATCCTGCGGGACCGCATGTTCGTCAACATGAGCGAGGACGAGTGGGACGACGTCATCACCGGCCAGCTGCGGGCGACGTTCGCGCCGTGCCGGGTGTTCGGCGCGCACTGGCGCGACCACTCCAAGGCCGGTGACGCGGTTGCCGCGTCGATCGTCAACGTCTCGAGCACCTCCGGTCTGCTCGGTGCGGTCGGTCAGAGCAATTACGGCGCTGCCAAGGCCGGTATCGCGTCTCTCACGGTGATCCTGGCACAGGAGCTCGAGCGCTACGGGGTCCGAGTCAACGCGATCACGCCGGTCGCGCGCACCCGCATGACGGAGAACGTGCCCGGGATCAAGGATCTGGTCGCCGCTCCCGCCGACCCGAACGAGTTCGACGTCTATCACCCCGGCAATGTCTCACCGGTGGTTGCGTACCTGCTCACCGAGCAGTGCCCCGCCAACGGCTCGGTGTTCTATGCCAAGGGCGGCGAGATCCGCCAGTTCCTCGGCTGGCAGTACGGCAAGACCATCGACAAGGGCGCCCGGTGGACTGTCGACGAGCTGGTGCAGGAGATGAGCAGTCTTGTCTGAGCACAATGCCCCAATGCCCGGACCGGCGCATCATCTGGTCGAGGGCAGGTCTGTGATCATCACGGCTGCCGCGGGAACAGGAATCGGATTCGCGGCAGCCCAGCGGTTCGCCGCCGAGGGCGCGCGACTGACGATCAGCGACCGGCACGAGCGCCGGCTCGCCGAGGCCGCGGACCGGATCGAATCCGAGTTCGGGACCAGGCCGCTCGCGATTGCATGCGACGTCACCGACCAGCAGCAGGTCGACAACCTGATGGACCGTGCGGCAGGTGAGTACGGTGCCGTCGATGTGCTGGTCAACAACGCCGGCCTCGGTGGCACGGCGAGCGTGATGGACATGACCGACGAGGAGTGGAGCTCGGTCCTCGACGTCACCCTCACCAGCACCTTCCGCGCCACCCGCTCGGTGCTGCGGCACATGGTCCCGCAGCGCAGCGGGGTGATCATCAACAACGCCTCTGTCATCGGGTGGCGAGCCCAAGCCGGGCAGGCGCACTACGCCGCAGCCAAGGCCGGCGTCATGGCACTGACCCGATGTTCTGCGCTCGACGTGGCCGAGCATGGCATCCGCATCAATGCCGTCTCGCCCAGCATCGCGATGCACGCACACCTCGCCAAGGTCACTAGTGACGAACTACTCGGACAGCTCAGTGCCCGTGAGGCTTTCGGGCGCGCGGCCGAGCCGTGGGAGATCGCGAATGTCATGGTGTTCCTGGCCAGCGAGTACTCGTCGTACATGACCGGCGAAGTCGTCTCAGTCAGCAGTCAGCACGCCTGACCGGTCGCCGCGCACCAATCAGTACACACATCTGGAGAGAACATGGCCAATCCAAATGCCGTCGGTGTCGAAGGCGTGCCCTTCGACCTCGACGTCGAGCGCGGCAAGATCCGCGAGTTCGCGGTCGCGACTGGCTCGACCAATCCCGACTACGTCGACCGTGAGCAGCCGGTGATTCCGCCAACCTTCCTGACCACCACGCTGCTCTGGCAATCGCCGGAGGGAAACCCTTGGGAGGCCGTCGAACTCGACGGCAAGCGCGGGTTGCACGCCGAGCAGCAGTACGAGTTCTTCGGCCCGCCGCCGAAGGCCGGCACACGGCTGCGCTGCACGTCACGGATCGCTGACGTCTACACCAAACAGGGCCGCCGCGGCGGCGAGATGACCTTCGCGGTCATGGTCACCGACTTCGTCGACGAGACGGGCAGGCTGGTGGCCCGCGCCACGATGACCGGTGTCGAGACCGCCCGCCCAGCAACGGAGGAATCCTGATGAGTGCACTGACCACCCCCGCACCCTGGACTGTCGGCCCGGTGACCCGCACCGACTTCGTCCGCTACCAGGGCGCATCGGGTGACATGAACCCGATCCACCACGACCAGACCTACGCCGAGGCGGCAGGCTACCCCAGCCCCTTCTCGGTGGGGATGTTCCAGGCCGGTCTCCTCGCCACCTACGCAACGAACTGGCTCGGAGCCGAGAACATCCGGTCGATCCGGATGCGGTTCCTCGAACAGGTGTGGCCGGACGACATGCTCACCTGCACGGCGCAGGTGGTGCGGGAGTACGAGGAGGACGGAGCCGGCAAGGTCGACCTCGAGCTCGACTGCACCCGGCAGACCGGTGGACTGGCAGTCAAGGCGTGGGCCACTTTCGTCACGAAAAGCGCGTCGGCGTGAAGGCCCAACTGTGTGAGGCGCTCGGCGAACCAGCGGGACTGCGCTACACCGACATCGACGATTCGGCACCCGGACCCGGAGAGGTGCTCATTGAAGTTCACGCCGCCGGCGTGAACTTCCCCGACGGACTCATCGTCGCGGGGACCTACCAGACCAAGCCGCCACTGCCGTTCGTGCCTGGATCCGAGGCGGCCGGCATCGTCCGGGCGGTCGGCACGGACGTCACCGAGTTCGAGGTCGGGGCGCGGGTGCTCGCGTTCTGCGGAATGGGTGGATATGCGGAACTGGTCGCGGTCCCCGCGACGATGGTGTTCCCCATCCCGGATTCCATGTCGTACGTGGACGCCGCCGGGTTCGCAGTGACCTACGGGACCTCGTACCACGGTCTGGTCGACAAAGCGGACCTCGCCCGGGGGGAGACCTTGTTGGTGCTGGGTGCCTCGGGTGGCGTTGGGCTGACTGCGGTCGAGATCGGAAAGGCGCTGGGCGCGAGGGTAATCGCGGCCGCATCGAGTCCGGACAAACTCGCGCTGTGCAGCGACCACGGCGCCGACGAGCTGATTGAGTACACCACCGGCGACCTGAAGGCCGGGATCGCTGAGCTCGCGCCGTCCGGGGTCGACGTCGTGTACGACCCAGTCGGCGGCGACCACGCACAGACCGCCGTCCGCGCACTGGCCTGGAGAGGGCGGTACCTCACGATCGGATACGCGTCGGGCACCATCCCGAAGGTGGGCATGAACCGGCTGCTCGTCAGCGGCGGTGCCCTGCTCGGCGTGCTGTGGGGCGCCTGGGCCAAGCGCAACCCGGAACGCAACGCCGAGAACATGAATCAACTCTTCGACTGGTACGACCGCGGCCTACTGAGCCCGCACGTGAGCGAGACCTATCCGCTGTCCGAGGCACCCGCCGCGCTCGACGTCGTGATGGGCCGACAAGCGCTCGGCAAGGTCGTCCTGACAAACAACCCTGCGTGACGACTCAGTCGGACGCAACACGAGAGGACCCGCTCATGGATCTGTCCCCGAGCCCGGTAGCCCAGGACATCGTCAAACGCCTCGAAGCGTTCATGGAACAGCACGTCTACCCCGCAGAGCCGGTGTACGCCGAGCAACTGGAGGAGGCCGGCCCCCGCAGCCACGAACTTCCCCCCGTGGTCGAGGATCTCAAGGTCGAGGCACGCCGACAGGGGATGTGGAATCTCTTCCTCCCCGCGATCTCCGGACTGACCCATCTCGACTATGCGCACATCGCCGAGGTGACCGGCCGCTCGCCGTACATTGCCCCGGAGGCGCTGAACTGCTCGGCCCCGTCCACCGGCAATATGGAGATCCTGCACATGTTCGGCACGCCCGAGCAGAAGGAACGGTGGCTCAAACCGCTACTCGATGGCCGGATCCGCTCCGGATTCGCCATGACTGAACCAGATGTCGCGTCGTCGGACGCCCGCAACATCGCGACCTCGATCGTGCGGGACGGCGACGAGTACGTCATCAACGGGCGCAAGTGGTGGACCACCGGGTCCGCCGATCCTCGCTGCGAGATCCTGGTGCTGATGGGAAAGACCGATCCGGACGCGGCGCCACATCGGCAGCAGTCGATGATTCTCGTCCCGGTCGCGACGCCCGGCGTCGAGATCGTGCGGTCGTTGCCGATCTTCGGTTACCACGATCAGCAGGGGCACTGCGAGATCACGTTCACCGACGTCCGAGTGCCGGTCACGAACATTCTCGCGGGCGAGGGTGAAGGGTTCGCGATCGCGCAGGCTCGGCTCGGCCCGGGCCGGATCCACCATGCGATGCGCTGCATCGGTATGGCAGAACGTGGTCTCGAGCTCATGGTACGACGGTCCATGTCCCGCACTGCGTTCGGCGGACCACTGTCAGACCAGGGCGTGATTCGTACTTGGATTGCGGAGTCCCGCATGGAGATCGAGCAGGCACGCCTCCTCGTCCTCAAGACCGCGTGGATGATCGATCAGGTGGGCGCGAAGGGCGCGCAGATCGAGATCGCCGCGGTGAAAGTGATTGGCCCGCGGGTGGCACGGGCGGTGCTCAACCGGTCGATCCAGGCCCACGGCGGGGGAGGGGTCACCGATGACTTCCCGATAGCCCGGATGTGGGCCAGCGCGCGGCTTCTCGGAATCGCGGACGGCCCTGACGAGGTGCACATCCGCAGTGTCGCGCGGCACGAACTGCGCAAGTACCGCTGACGCCCTGTAGCGACCCCTGGGCCGCTCCGCTCCCTGCGGGGCGGGCCCACCTGGAACCAACCCCCAGAGGAGTACCGATGCCCCGTTCCTCCACATCCTCGGCCACCACCTTCGACTACGAGGTCGACTTTCTCGTCGTCGGAAGCGGCGCTGGCGGGCTGACCTCAGCATTTACCGCCGCTGCCAACGGCCTCGACACACTGATCATTGAGAAGGCAGGTGCATACGGCGGAACAACCGCGCTCTCGGGTGGCAATATCTGGGTCCCCAACAACCCGACCCTCGTGCGCGAGGGCCTGTCGGATTCGCGTGAAGACGTGCGCGCCTACATGGATGCGGTCGTAGGCGAACGTGTACCCGCCGCCAACATCGACGCGTTCATCGATGAGGGCCCACACGTATTCGAGTTCCTTGAGAAGAGCAGCCCGCACATGCGCTTCCAGTGGTGTACCGGCTATTCGGACTACCACCCGGAGAAGCCCGGCGGCCGCCCCCGAGGTCGCACCATCGAGCCGCTGCCGTTCGACCTGAAGCAGCTCGGTGACGACGAGGACAAGCTGCGCCCAGGCGCACTACCCACCCCTGCCGGCTTGTACATCACGTCGAAGGAATTCGTGCGTCTGAACATGGTCATGCGCACCTGGGCTGGACGCCGCGCTGCGCTGGCCACCGGGTGGCGGGCAGTGAAGAGCATCGTTCGTCGCCAACGCATGGAAACGCTCGGTCAGGCGTTGGTCGGCCGACTGCGGCTCGCGGTCAAGGAAGCAGGGATCCCGCTGTGGCTGAACACCCCGATGCGTTCGCTGATCACCGACGAAGCCAACTCGGTGGTGGGCGTCTCAGCCGTACGCAACGGCCAGCCCGTGCGAATCCGGGCCAGACGCGGCGTGATGCTGGCAAGCGGGGGCTTCGAGCACGGCAACGAGATGCGTAAGAAATACCTGCGGGACGGTGGCAAGGACAACTACAGTCTCGGCTCGATCGACAACACGGGCGACGGGATCCTCGCCGGCGAGACCGTCGGTGCCGCATTGGATCTGATGGACGACGCCTGGTGGATGCCAGCCTTCAAGCGGCCCGACAGCATCATGCACTGCATGGTGTCCGAGCGGTCGGTTCCACGCTCGATCATCGTGAACCAGCACGGCATGCGATTCACCAATGAGTCCGCGCCGTATGTGACATTCGTACACGAGCAGATCGCCGGCAAGCATGAGCCGGTCTGGTTCATCTTCGATGCGAAAGCCAAGAACCGCTACCAGATCGGCGCGATCATGCCGGGTCAGAAGTTCCCCGAATCGTGGTTCGACAGTGGGTTGCTGGTCACTGCGGACACCGTTGACGAGCTCGCACGCCGGATCCAGCTTCCTGCCGCCGAGGTCGCGAGAACCCTGAACCGCTACAACGGCTTTGCGTGCAGCGGCAAGGACGAGGACTTCGGCCGAGGGGAGAGCGCGTACGACAACTACTACGGAGATCCGACCCTGCCCGTCCCGGCGATGGACGTGATCGACAAGGCCCCCTTCTACGCGATCCGGATGCGTGCTGGCGATCTGGGTACCAAAGGCGGCTTGGTCCACAACGAGCATGGTCAGGTGTTGCGTGGCACCGGCGAGATCATCGAGCGCCTCTACGCGACCGGCAACACCGCTGCCGCGGTCATGGGCAACGACTATGCGGGCGCGGGGGCAACGATCGGCCCGGCAATGGTGTTTGGCTACATCGGCGCGCGGCACGCCGCATGCCGCCGGTAGAAGCGGCATCCATCAACCGATCTGGGAACCGCGGGCGGCCGCCGGATCCGCGCTCGCGTACGTGATGGCGCACGGTGCGCATGTCCAAGCACGGCGATCGACCCACCAACTACATGAAGGAGTACACGACATGAACAGACTCGATCAGCACAGGATTCTGGTGACAGGTGCGGGATCCGGCATCGGTCAGGCCACAGCGTTACGGCTGCTGGAGGAGGGAGGTGCGGTTGTGGCAGCGGATGTGTCGAGCGAGGGGCTCGCCCGTACCCGCGGATCGGCAAAGGAGGCGGGCACCGACGAGCGCCTGACCCTTCTCGATATGAACGTCGGCGACGAATCCTCGGTTGTCTCTGGAGTGCGCGAAGCCGTCGACGGACTCGGCGGACTGGATGCGCTGGTCAACGCCGCCGGTATCTTGCGGGCCTCACACACGCACGAGACTTCGGCCGAGATGTGGGAACAGGTCATCGGCATCAACCTCACCGGCACCTTCTTCGTCGTCCGGGAGGCGCTGCCTGCACTGCTGCAGAACGAGAGCGGTGTGGTCGTCAATTTCAGCTCCACATCGGCTGCCTTCGGGCACCCGTATATGGCGGCCTACGCTGCGAGCAAAGGGGGAATCCAGTCCTTCACACACGCGTTGGCTCTCGAGTACGGCAAGCAGGGGCTGCGGGCAGTGTGCGTCGCGCCGGGCAGCGTCAAGTCAGGAATCACCGATGCCACCCAGGGATACGTACCTGCCGACGCGGATTGGTCGCTTTTCGCCAAGCTGTCGCCGATTCTGCCGACCGCATTGGAGTCGGGCGGCGCAGGAATGGGCGGGCCGGCACAGGTGGCAGGCGTCATTGCGATGCTCGTCTCCGACGACGGCGCGTTCATCAGCGGCACCGAGATCAGGATCGACGGCGGCACCCACGCATAGCGTCGACGCACCATCACTCATGCGGCACCGCCTTCGCCAGTAATGGAAGAACACAACAGACTGGCTCGTGCCCGCATCGCCCATCGGTCACTCGCCTGGACAAATGCGAGTTCACCACTCGATCCGAGTTGGATACCCACACCGACACGAACACGAGGGAGTGGCGTGCCCACGCTTCTGCGACCAGCGATCCTCACCGTCAAATACAGCCAGATCTTTTCGCGGAAAGGATAATTCGATGGGCTTACTTCTTGGCTCCGACAACTCCCACATCCGGAGATCGTGCAACTGCTCGTGGGGTCGCCAGATCGTTCGCCTGGTGCCGCACTGATGAGCTCCCCAGCAGAGCTGGTGCTCACGGCAAATTGTGGTGCGGTGCGGGTGCTTACCTTCAACCGCCCGGCGCGACTCAACGCCTGGACCGAAGAGCTCGAGGACCAGTACTTCGACCGCCTCGAGGCGGCCGCGGACGACCGGGCCGTACGGGCGATTGTCGTCACCGGCGCAGGCCGGGGATTCTGCTCCGGCGCAGACCTGGGAAACCTCGCGGGAGTCGGCGGCGTCAGCCGCACGGAACAGGTCCGGCTGCGGCGGCCGCGGGATCTGCCGTTGACGATCCGCAAGCCGATCATCGGTGCGATCAACGGCGTTGCAGCGGGGCTCGGATTCGTTGAAGCGCTGTACTGCGATGTCCGTTTCGGCGGCCCGGCCACGCGATTCACCACCGCATTCGCCCGGCGTGGTCTGATCGCCGAGTACGGCATCGCCTGGCTGCTTCCCCGGGTGGTGGGCCACTCCCGTGCCGCCGACCTGCTCCTCTCATCTCGGATGGTCGACGCTGCCGAGGCTCACCGCATCGGCCTGATCGACCACTTCGTCGACGGCGATGTTCTGGGCGCGGCCATCGGTTACGCGAACGACCTCGCCGCGCAGTGCTCGCCGCAGTCAATGGCAACCATCAAGGCGCAGCTATCTCGCCACGTCGATCAGGTGTACCGGGATGCGGTCGCCGAATCCGAAACCCTGATGCACGCTTCGTTCCAGGGCCCCGATCTCGGTGAGGGTATCGCCAGTCATCTCGAGCATCGAGCGCCGAACTTCCCCTCGCTACCTGCCAGGAGTGCTCGTTGCCCTGTTGAGATTTCGGACAGTGGCTTCTCGCCTACGAGGCTGCGGCACCAGTCGAATTGACTGGCGGATGGCGCGCCGCACCAGGCGTAATTGCGGCAGCGTCGGCTCGCTGGCGGTGATCGGACCCGGGCCGGCGGATTTGGAGGCGTGGTCGGAATAGGGCTTCACGCCAAGCATCGGCGAAGGTGCCCAACAAGTTCGCAGGTGGCAGCTTCGACGCCCCCGTACTTGCTCGCTCATGCAGGTGACAGGCGTTTTCTGGGCAGCATCCGTGCCCGTAAGGTGGGTGAATGACCTCGCCCCTGCTCACCGAACGCCGGCTTGACCACCTGGTGACCGATGCCGCGACAGGGCAGATCAGACGAAGCACGGAGTACAGCGGTGTTGTGTGGATCGGCGGTCAGCCACCTACCGGTGGCATGTACCTCAGACGCACTGTCTTGGCATCCAAACCCCGTGTGGCGTCGGTGTTCTTGCCTGACTCGCTGCCGTACCTCGACGGCGAGGCGACGGTCGTCACCCACACGTGGGTATCCAGCGGTCCGGACACCTTCATCGTCGCCGGCCAGGCCGAACTTGTGCCCGACCCACAGGGCACTCAATTGCGCTGGGCACAGCTCACCGTCCGCGTCGCCGGCAGTGTTCCCGTCGGCATCGGCTACCGCATCGTCGTGGAGGCCCACCCCGACATGATCAGCCAGTAGATCGCCGATCTGGCTGACGAGATCTGAGTTGAGGGACGACTGCTACTACCGTTATTGAGGGATGGACAGTTCCTCGTCCAGATCGTGACCATCGCGGCCGACCTCAACCTTGCGCGAAGTGCGCGCTACCGGCACATCGGGTGAGTGTGCATGCGAGCGGTGTAAATCTCGCGTAGCTCCTGCGAATCCCGTTGCCGTGGACGTATCTCCCCGGGCTGCCGTTCTGTGTGCGGCCCGGGGAGATGCACATTTCAGGACAGAGCCAACCAAGCTAGGTAGTACTCGTGTGTCCCCGCGGGTTGTTTATCTCGCGCCACCAGCAACTGGCAGTTCGAGGCCCGTGACGGTGACGGACACATCCCGGGGAACCAAACCGCTACGGAAGCCCTCGGCCGCACCCGCCACGGTGACCTGTAGGCGGTGTCCTGGTTCGAAACGGTGAACGGCGCCTGGCACCGTCACACCGACGGTGGTGTCGGAGGTGACGCGCGTGGGAACGGTGTTCCCGACGCGTACTGCGGTGCCGTCGGGGGCAACGTCATGCACGGTCACGAACAGCACCGCGCCGTCGGTGGGTGTTGCCGCTGATACCCCCGAGGCATTCAGGGTGACCTGCGGCGCCCCTACCTGCTCGAGGTGGCCGGTGAGCGGCTCGCTGGTCCAGGTCGCGGCCTTCGGCGGCGCCGCGTCGGGGCCTGAATGCACTGGCTGGGCACCGGGAGTGATCGGGAACGGGATGAGGGTGGCCGCGTCGTCGAGACTGGCGGCGGTGCCGTACGCGGGTTCGGAGCTGCCGGTGTAGGAGATCCAGTCGCGGTACCAGGAGAACTCGGGCGCCGACGGGACGGGCTCACCCTTGAGGTGGCGGTCGAACCAGTCCATGTACCGGGAGACCAGGTATTGGGTTTCACGATCGGGTGCCTTCTCGTCGAATTCGCCCGGCCGCGGATCGCCACCAGCGTGCCCGCGGTAATGCCACATCATGCTCACCTCGACGCCGCGTTCCTTCAGCCCGCGGTAGGTGGCGGTGGCTTCTTGCAGGTCGAACAGGCTGTCGCGTTGTGCTTGCATGAGCAGGACAGGAACGCGCACCCGATCGATGTAGTCGGCGACCGAGGTCGATTGGAGAAAGGCGGTCTCCTCGGCTCCAGCGAACCCTTGGGCAAGCGAGGCGCCGAGCGCGGGACACGCCGCATCGGCGAGGTTGGGGCAGGGGAGCGCCCGGGACGGGTCAGCGAGGTAGCCCTTCACGCCGGGAGAGAGGCCGCCCATAGCGGCAAAGGCTGTCGCCCACGTGGATTTGGTGGCGCCGGTGCCACCCTTGCTTCGCCCTGCCGGGCCGACGGCGCCGTCGGGCGAGAGCGAGTAGCTCAGATCGTTCCAGGTGATCATGGGCACGATGGTGTCGATGCGCGGGTCGGTCGCGGCCGCGGCGAACTGCACGGCGCCGCCGTACGATCCGCCCAGCATCCCCACGCGCGGATCGTGATCGAGTCGGTGGTCCGGGGCTCCCCGTTGGTCGGCTTGGATGAAGTCCACGGGAGCGGCCGGGACCTCCAGTGCCGGATCGGTATACGCGATCCCGGTCGCACCGCCGAGGAAGCTCACCAATTGCTGGGCGGCACGACCGTCCCACTCGGGATTGTCAAGGCTGACTTTGCATGTCGAGCCTCCGAATCCAAGACCCGAGTACATCAGAGCCGCGTACCCCTGCGCGGCGAGCATCGCCCCGGTCCCAGCCAGGACGTCCTTGGAAGTGCCGAACCCGTTCGTCGAGAGAATGGCGGGGACCGGCGTCGCAGCCGACGCACCGGACGGACGGTACAGATCGCCCTCGATCGTGCATCTGTGGGCGCCGTCGGGTCCGGTGGCGACGTCGAACCACAGTGGCGTGACAGTGACATCGCCGGGTGCGGCGTGTGCATCCCCCGGGACGGCTGCAGCAGCGGTTCCGGGCGGAAGTGTCGCCAATGCGAACACGGACACCGCAACCGCTGTCAGAGCCTTCGTAATCCGAACTCGCTCGAATCCCACGTCCCATTCCCGCCTGTTCTCGCTACAAGATCCGCACGAGTGTGGCACAGGTGGTGATGTGACGCAAAGCTAGCTTAATTATCGTTAAGTATGCTTGTGTTCAAGCCTGTGGCCTGGGAAGATCGAATTGATTGGCGAGCAGGGTGGTGAGTGTTCGTATGCCCGCAACCATGTCGAAGTTCTCGTCCAATAGCCACAGGTGTTCGAGCCCTACGAGGGTGGCGATGATCAGATCAGCCATTCTCGTGATGTCGTTCTTCTCGACCGCCGATACCTCGCCATTGCGCAATGCGCGCTCAGCCGCTACCTCCGAAGCACTGCGCAGTCGGTCCAGCCGCAAGCGCGACCATTGCCGGGCCAACTCCGAGCTGTCGCCGGGAGCGAGCGCGCACAGGTGCTCCAAACGAATGACCTCGCGGTCGTGCAGGTTTTCCTCGACGGTGCGCACCATGAGTTCGAGCGCGTCGGCCAGGGTGAGGTCTTCGTAACTGGTGTCTTGCTCGTCTGCGACGAGTCGGCCTCGATCTTCCAGTACCGCCAGCAGCAGCGTCTGTTTGTCCGGGAAGTGGTGCAGGACACCGGGTGCCGACAGTCCGACCGCCTTCGCGATGGCGGTGATCGAGGTTCCCGCGTAGCCACGCTCGGAGAACAGTCTGAGGGCCGCGCTCAGGATCCGCGCGCGGGTCTCGCGGCCGGCTTGATCGGCTCCCAAGGTACGGGCCACGTCACCGCTCCTTCCTCGTTGTCGCGTCCACGCAATCCTATCGAGGGGAGTGCTGGTCCTCGCATGCGCCGCCGGCCGGTGACGGCGGACCTCGGGGACAGCGTCGACAACGCGCTGCGATCGGTGACCACGCGGTAAAAGACCGTCGGGCTCGAACACCACGGCGGCTTATGGGTTCCCGTGACTTCAGCGACCGAAATCCCGGCCAAACACTCGCTGTCACCGCGGCGCAGGCAGAAGGCGGCGCGTGGCGTGGCGCTGGCTGGCAGTGGGCCGGCGACATGGAGATGGACGAATGGATGGAGGGAGGGAGGGAGGGATGTTCACCAATGACGGAGTGTGGTGGGCTGCATGCGGATTGGATAGGTTGACCAGTCGGTAACCACACTTAAGGAGGGCTCCGGATCACGCAAATCTGGAAGAGTTCCAGTGTCTGTCAGTCCGGGTGCGCTCGATTCCGTATCGGCTTAGCTGTCCCGGACTGAGATGCAGGACGGGTTACCAGGACGCCTCTACGCCGGCCTCCGGTCGAGGTCGGATTTGTTACGGGAAGTCCGATGGCCGTCCGACTTGGCGATCGTCAAACAGGACACTGCGCTAGTAGGGCGTCCGACGCGGTCGGTTGCGGTGTTGTCAGTCGTCGTTGCGGCGATCGATGATCTGCCAGATAAGAACCTGGCAGTCCGGACCCGTGACGCTGCTGACCGTCGCCGGTCGCTCGTGTCCATCACTGACATCTGTCATCGGGCACTGATCGGTTCGACAGTTCGCTGCTTGACGAGCGCGATACCGGCACTCGGCCCGCAGTCAGGAGAACGTCGCGATGCCGATGGCGGTGTTCGACCTCGCGGTCACGAACTTCGTGGTGGGCGAACCCAACACGTTGATGTCGTAGACGTGCCCATGCTCGATCACTTGATACGCGCCTTGGCTACGGCGTGACCGGCAGCGCTACCCGCCCGCAGCCTGAACCGATTTCCCGCCAACAGAATCCGCCCTAGAATAGTCGAATGCTGTTGGTTCCCAGTCATGTTCAGTCAAGGCTGCGGAGCCTCTAGCGCCTCGCCGAGCGCGACTTACGCTTGGATAACCTCGATCCGCGTCAGCGCATTCAGCGAGTCGCAACTGGCCCAAGACTGGTTCTGCCCATACTGCACAGGGCCGTACTTCCAGTAGACGAACGGGACTGGCCACGCAACGCAAGTGAGCTTCACCTGGTGCCAGGTTGGCAGCTCGCAATTGGCCATCCCGCCGGTGTTGAAGATGGGGTAGAGGTGACAGTTGGCCTGCCCCACCGGAACGTCAGCCTGAGCCACGCCACCACCAACGAGTGCGGTGGCCGCAGTTGCGGTGGCTATGACGGCGCTGGCAGCAAGACGCTTCGCAGATCGCATTCCGAACCTCCTGAATAGGGTGTTGTTCGGAACATCGCACATTGGATCGCATCAGTTACAACTGAACAGTGAACCGCCCCAGGTTTCTTGCCGCTTCGATGCTGGCGATGTCTCCGGCGGGAGAGCGGCATCAAACCCGGACGGTTGAGGTTGCCCAGTCGGCACTGATCCAAGACACGATCAGGCTTCCGGTTGCCAGAAGCCGCGCCTCGGACTAGCTATGTAAGCCGCGACGTTTGGCTACACTTCCGCGAGCCGAGTCACTGGTCGTGGTTCCCAGCGGTGCTGTGTGGCGAGGGATCGCTGCAACGGATGGTCAAAACCCCGAGAGCCTCAGACCAATATTGCTCGGCCCGATATTCACGAGCGTGGGGGACCCATCGGCAAAGGCTCCGTTGCTGCGGTTGATGGGTGAACACCCCATGGATGGATGATGGATGTGGCGCATGGATGGAGAGGCCACCCACCTGGGTGAGTGGATGCATGGATGGCCATCTCTGGATGGAGTGGATGGACGGTGAGATGGAGGTGTGTTCACCAATGCCGGTTCGTACTGGGCTGCATGCGGATTGGATAGGTTGACCGGTCGGTGATCACACTTAACGAGAGCTTCTAGTCACACAGATTTGGATGAGTTCCATTGAACGCCGGTCTAGGGGACTTGGAGGACCACGAGCCCCGGGCTGACGGGGCGGTGATCGGGGCAAGCCACGACGATCACCTCGGTGTTGCGCTGCAGCGTCGTCTTGATCCAGGCGGGCGCCAGCGCCTACGCGCCGCCTTTTCGGCGTCGGTCGGACGTCGCGGTCCAGGAGTACCAGGCCATCCAGCAGAAGGCGACAAGCATGACGATGTCGGCGACGAACGCAACCGGGGTCGAACGCGTGACGCGGGCGACTGGGAACGCAATCGCCGCAACGCACAGGAGGGCGACACACAATCGAGGCGACGTCCGCGTGTGCCACTGCATCGCACTGAGAATGATCAGTGCGAGGGGGAACGTCGGGCCCGCGAGCAAGAAGATGACCGTCCCTGCTGCCGGGTAAACGTCGAACGCCGAGAGGTCAGACTTGTCGTTCACGCCGAACACGCCCTCGAAGAAGCCTTGCAGCCCGAACGCGACGGTGCCGAACATTCCGATCAACACCAGTAGGAACCAGAGTCCGGAGACGACAGGAAGGGGAGAGCGAAGCCTCTCGTATTCCCCGAGGAGTCCGAACACCCACGGCACCGTCGACACGGCGATGAGCATGCCGCCGACGACCCCGTAGTGTCCGTCTTCCCAGAATAGGGGCGACAGCGCGAAGATCAGCGGCCCAACGACGAGCCCGAGAACTTGCAGCCGTGGCACAAGCATGGCACTGATGGTAGACACACGCCGAAGCGAGATCGTCGAATTCCGCCACATGGCGGCTCCGGCTCCCGCCGTTACCTGCGGATGCTGATCGGGGACCAGCAGACCGACAAACCCCACAGGATGGTGCTGCGCTGGCTCGCCCGCCAGGGCACTACGGTCACCGCAGACTCGGCCCGCACACTGCACACGGACTACCGTCGTCGACCCAGATGGCACGCGCCGAGCACCTAGCGAAGGCGGGCGCGTGGAGGTAGAGGTGCGTGTGAGGCGGGACGCGGGCACGAATGGGTGAACACCCTATGGATGGATGGTGGATGGAATGGATGGATGTTCACCTATGCCGGTTCGTACTGGGCTGCATGTGGATTGGATAGATCGACCGCCTGACTATCACACATACCGAGGGGCCCCGATCACCTGGATCTGGGTGAGTTCCAGTTTCGAGGTGGGTGCGTGGTCGGGTGCTTACGGGCCGCCTGACAGCGAGTAGCCGATGTATCGGTCGCCCCATTTCAGGAATGCGCTTGTCGTGGCGTCGCCGTGAAATTCATCGTTCTGCCACTGGTAGATGCCGTGAATGGGAGGAAGGAAGCCCACTCGCTCGAGTGTCCAGTGCTCCGTGTTCTCGGGGTAGCGCTGGTTGAGGTCTTCGCGGCTGAACTCGTTTCTTCCCAGGACGTAGGTTCTGCCGAGTGATTCGATTTGTTCCGGCGGGGTGAAGATGTTCACGCTGCGGTAGACAAACATCATGTAGAGCAGGCTCGCCAATAGGAGGGCGATCAGCGTGGAGGCTCCGATGCGGAGAACTCGGCGAGCGAGAATTGGCATGACTGACTATTGGGATGGTTCGTCTGCGGCGGCGGTCACGGTGGCGGGGACGGCGACATAGGGGATGCCGGTGCCTGTGGCCCGTCGGCATCCGTCGAGTTCGATGTCGATCTTTGCGCCGCCGGAGCCGTCCGCGCGGTACAACGGGATCTGTGCGGTTCGTGTGGCGGTGAGCGCACACGGCGGGGCGGGCGGTGCGTCGATGACCTCACGCACCAGATCGACGCTCTGGTCGATCGTCAGCCGAGACCGCGACTGTTGCGTTGAGGCGCCGGCAGACTCGATGAACCGGCACACCTGCAGCCGGCCGACATCATCGATCGGGAAGGCCAGCGCGTAGTTCACGGCGAGCCGAGAACGTCGGTCGGCGCCGTCCGCTTCTTGCACGTCCGCATCGGTGGTCGTGATGAAGCCCGACCCGTACTTTTCGCTGCACACCCCCGGGTTGTCCGCAGGCAGCTGTCTTGCCTGTTGCGGTCGATCGACCTCGTGCAGTTCCGCGAGTACGGCGATCGGGTGGCGCTGATATCCGCACGGGGCGGCGGGCCAGGCCGGACGAACCGCGCGGCCATCCGCATCGACGAACCACAATCCGGCTGGCACATTCTGGGCGACTGCGCAGCTGGCCTGAACGTTATCTGGGAACCGCTTGGAATCGACTCGGAACGCATCCCACGCCGCCTCGACATCGCCCTCGAGCCGGACACTGTCGATCGTCAACGCGCCGGCCGTGTTCTCGCCGCGCTCGCAACGCACGACAGCGACCGGTGTGAATCCTCTGGGCGGATACCCGACCCCAACAGAAGGTGGGCGGCCAGGATCGATGTTGCTCGAGTTGAGCGCCGAGAGCTTGCTGTCGATGTCCGGGGCGAGACAGTCAACTCGTTCGGCGATCGCGGCCGTCGGCGGGCGATAGGACACCGAGTCGCCGTCGCATGCGATGAGGACGGCGCCCGCAATTGCCAGGATCGCCAGCACCGGAGCGAGTCTGGCCACGGCGGTAGGCGAGGGCCTCAGGTCCATAAGCCGATTGCGTACTTGACGGACATGCTGGCAGCCGCGACGAAGCACTGGTGCGGGTTGCCGACCCGATTGACACCGACGAACGGGTCACGGCCTACACAGGCGCTGTCAAACCTGGGATCGCCGGTCACTACGCCACCGTACTTGCTAGATCGCTCGAACCAGGCCATACGCCGATTTCCTCGACATGTTCGTGGCCGCGAGAAGCGCTCAGAGAATACGATCCCCGCTGAACACTTCAAGGGGGGAGCTGCCCGCCGGGCGGGGGCAGCTGACAGTGGAACGGACGTCGAATGAACACCATCGCACGCGCTGACAGAGCCGAACGGTACGAGATCATCCAACAGGCGAACAGCCTTTGGCGACGTGCCGGTGTCCGTGGGGCCGATCGTAGGACGCTGCTTTCGGAACTGAAGGCTGAACTCCGCGGCGCTGACCCAGATGGTCACGGTTTCCAGGCGGTCCCGGATCCGGTGAGCGAGCGGATGCTCCAGGAGCGGGCGATCGAGCGGGGTATGTGCGGTCGCGCGTTGCGGTTGGGACTGGCTATTCCAGCCGCCGTTCTCGGCTTCGTGGCTGGGTTGGCTACTCCTTCGCTCGTGCTCTGGCTCGTGCTCTCGCTTGTGGTCTCGCCCCTATCGGCGATCCAGATGGGACAGTACGAACAGATGGTGAATGTCTCGTCCGGGATCCTGGGATACCTGGGCGCACTGTTGTTCGTGTGGCGGTTCCTGCACAACTACGGTGATCCTCACGCCAAGTCGACCGTGAGGTGGCTCGCTGTACTACTTCCGATAGGTGTCGCGTTCAGTGCCGGTGCGGTGGTTCTCATCATGAAGACGACGAACTTCTTCATGTCTCTCACGGCATACTTCGTCGGTGTTGCGGTCGTCGTCGGCATTGTGGTGGTCGGGATCGGGCTGACTGTCGGGATCGCTCGGTTCTTAGCGGTCAGCAAGCCACGCGAAACCGGTCCCGATCTCGTCTAGAGGTTCAGCGCGCGGTGGTAGTCGGCGCCAGCCGCGTCCAGCTCACTCGAGGTCGACGGCGAGTCTGCTCTCATGACAGATCAGCCCGTGAACTGTCGTCGTGTCCTGTCCATTGAAGTAGATGTGCGGCGCTGTGTAATTTTCGCCCACCGAGCGACCGTTACTTGAGGATGGGGTGAGCGAGGGGGACCGATGGGCGCCGACGAGGCGGGATTCACTGAGATATACACGCGGTTGTACTCCCGCGTGGGGGCGTACGCCCGTCGGCGGGCTACAGATTCGGCCGCCCAGGACGCAGGCTAAGTCCGCCGCAACGCACTGACCTGAACCGAAACCACATGGTGGTCCCAGACGCCTGTGCCCCGGCGGTCCCCCCGGATGCCGGGGCATAGCGCTATCCGCGGCCGCATCTGGTCAATAGAACCGCACGTAACAGCAGGTCACCGGCCTGAACTGTTGACGACCTTGGCAATTGACTGTTGTAAGGTTGGAGGCGTAGGGAAGGTTGAGGGCGACGCGCCGCCCGGCAGGCCACATGTCCTGAATCAACCGGACCAAGCTGACAAACGACCCGACAACTGCGGCGACAGTTCTTGCCGGAACTGCCCAGTTGCTCGGAGTGTTTTGCCGTCTACGGCGATGTTTCGCCATAGCCCCACCACCTCCTCCCTCGGCACGAAACCGCGACAGCCCAGGCGATTTCGTCCCTCAGAAGCAGGTATCAAACACTTTGGCGGGATAGACCGAGTTATCTCTCCTGCATCCGAGAGCGCGGGCGACCTCGAAAGACCTACTCGCGTATTTCCACAGGTGCCGCCATCGCTCCCGACGGTGGCCAGGGCGGCCGCGGTACCCCCTCGCCATGGCTGTAGACGACAGCTGGCCCGGTCGCATCGACACACTCGACACCGATCGAGAAGCCGCCACGCCAGGTGTGGGCCCGTCGCTGTGGTGCGGGGCGGGCGTGGGTTGATCGGTGTGGCGGTTGTGGACGGTGGATCTGCTGGAGCCCGGGATCCGCCGAAAGGCTGTCCCTTCCGTTTCGGCGAATGGTCGAAGTGGGTCGGGGAACATTGTCACAGGTGTGGGTACGCGGCCAGTAGGAAGAAGATACTGGCGTTGATCCCGAATGCGCCGGTGAGGATTCCGATCAACGCTTCCAACGATTTCGGCTCGTCGGAGGCGATTGTGGGGTGCCGGACTGCGAAGATGCCGACGGCGATTGCGCTGGCGCCGAGGGCGATGCCGAAGCCGAACATCCAGAACGTCACGATCGAGACAGCGCCGAGCATGAGAGCGACGGCACTGATTTCCTCGCCGAGTAGCCGAGGTACACCGGGGGTCGGCGGTTGCGGCGTCTTCGAGCGGGGGCGAGCCGGTGGGAACGAGGTTGTGGTGGTCATGGTCCTTTCAGGTCCCCTTGGTTGCTAACTGTGAACGGGTAAATCCTTGGTGTGAGCGATCTCTCGCACCGGCGGCGTGTGAATGCACCGCCCGGTTTCCCAGCGCCTGAGAAGTCGCCAAATGAGGCGACCCAGCAGGCAGCGCGGCGGGGGGCGGGGCCGAGTGTGTCGATCAAGCGGGCGTGGCCCGGCGTCGCAGGTCAGACCGCAATGTCCCCGGCGCGGGGCGCGGCACCGGACTGGGTCTGGGCTAGGCGGCGGTGCGGGTGCGGCCGTCCGCTAATCGTGCGGCCGCGATGGCGCAGCTGGGGCACAACGTGGCCCGGTCGACGATCCAGCCGTTGGTGCGGGCCGCGAGTACGGCAACCGTGCGGGTCTCCGCGACGGTCTGATACCGGTGGTCGCATCGGTCGCAGCGCAGCAGCCGGCGCCTGGCAGTCGTGCGGTCACGGCGCCGCATTGCGGCCTCCGGACGCCATCAGCTCCTGCCACCACCTGGTGAGGGGACTGGGCTCGGGCCAGCGGATCGGTTCCTCGTCCGGCGCAGTCATCTGGCGGGATCGTTCGCGCGAGTCCCGCGTGCGGATGGTCGGGTGATCTTGTGTCTGGCGCACAGCTCTACACCTCCCTGTCGCCCGTGCGCCCACCCAGCGCGGGCGCAGCCACTGTGCGCTGTAGAAACTAGCACTCGGGACTACCCAAAATCCACCACCACTGAACATGTTTTTCTATGTCAAGAGGTTCAGATATTCTCGTTAACTTCACGATGACTCGTATGACGACGACGCGCTGCGGCGTGGCTCAGTTCGCGACGGCTCTGCGATCGGCGGCCGGACGATAGTCGGGTTCGGTCAGCCTTCGGGCGTGTCCCGTGGGCTCGCGGTGGTGGTGCCGTGTTCCGCGCGGAGCTCGGCGATGTCGGTTTCGAGCGCAGCCTTGTCGGCCTCGAGCTGCAGGATCCGTGCGATGCCGGTGAGGTTGACGCCCGCTTCGACCAATTCGCCGATCCGCTGCAGGACGACGAGGTCGTCCTGGCTGTAGCGGCGGGTCCCGCCGTCGGTGCGAGCGGGGGTGAGCAGGCCGCGCCGTTCGTAGAGGCGCAACGTCTGCGGGTCCAGGCTTGACAGCTCGGAGGCCACCGAGATGCCGTACACCCCCAGGCTGGAGCGGGGGGTGGATTCGTGCGCCGTCACGGAGGCCTCCAGGATTCTTGACGATCGTTGTTGCATCATGCTATCAAACATGTCATCATAAATCTGTGCCCACCGGCATAGATATTCTTAGGACACGACCTCAATGACAGTGAGGAGCTACCCGGAGGTGACGATGATGCTGATGCGTACCGATCCGTTCCGTGACTTCGACCGTCTCGCGCAGCAGGTGTTCGGGACGGTGGCGCGGCCGGCGGTGATGCCACTCGACGCGTGGCGTGATGGGGACAAGTTCGTTGCCGAGTTCGACCTGCCCGGTGTGAAGGCGGACTCGATCGACCTCGACGTCGAACAGAACGTGCTCACCGTGCACGCTGAACGCGCCGCACTCGATCCGGAGCGGGAGATGGTCTCCGCCGAGCGGCCGCGGGGTGTGTTCAGTCGGCAGCTGTTCCTCGGCGAAACCCTCGACACCGACGGCATCGAGGCCAGTTACGAGGACGGCGTGCTCCGCTTGACGATCCCCGTCGCGGAGAAGGCCAAGCCCCGCAAGATCGCGATCTCGATCACGGACGAGAAGAAGGCGATCGATGCCTGACCCTCACCCCTGACCGGGGACCGTCAGCGACAGCTCGTATACGGAGTAGTCGATGTGGAAGGAGGTGAATCTCGATGCTCGACCTCGACGTCGCGAGCACGCCGCTCGAGCCGGACGAGTTGGAGGTGGAGCTGCTCCTGCTCGACCTCGAGCAGGATCTGCGCACGACGGCCGATGCCCTCGCGCCCTGTCCGCCTGTTGCCCTTCGCCGGGTCCGCACCCGAGCAACGGCATCTCACGGCGAACGCGTACCGGATCTGACCCGTCGGCCAGCGGCAACGGTCGTCGACATCGATGTGCGTGCCACCCAGCGCTCCCCTCCGGAACATGGGTTGGCCGGCCCGCAGCGATCCGCCGTGACGTGACCGCCGCAAGGGGGTCAAGGCACTTGCCGCGCCGCCCGCACCTTTCGATCGATCACCGCGCCGACACCGACCGACCCACGCCGTCGGCCTCACGGGGCGCACCGCCATCACCGGCAGCACGATCAGCGGGCCACCGGCAGGCCACCTTCGGCCGAGATCACGCAGGCAAGGGAGCATAGGGATCCGGCGGACCCCGACTTGGCGGTCGAAATGGGGCCCGCCAGACTCGTTTTGGCTCCGGCCAGACCGGCCGGAGCCACCAACGCACCCGCACACCACCGAGCCGAATCAATGGGCGAGAACACCGACCCCTACCTGGCGCTGGGACTGCCCGCTACGGCAACCCAGCCCGAGATCATCCGCGCCTTCCGCAGACTGCTGCGCCGCCACCACCCCGACACCCGCGGCGACAACGGTAAGGGTGTCGCCGCCGATGACCAGTTGCAACGTATCCTGTCCGCCTACGCCGTCCTGCGCGATCCGCGCCGCCGCGCTGACTACGACCGGGATCACCCCAAGCCGATGCACACACCCACTGACACTCCACGGGCGGGACAGGCGGTGCACGTGCACCGCACCCCACCGGGTCGTATTCCCCAGCCACCACCACCGCTGTGGGCGGGCCCGGTAATCAGAGACCGACCGAGCGGACAGTGAACCCGAGGCGGCCGACGAAACCTGGCCCCCCGATCCGCCTGTCGACACCACCACGAGAACCCTGACCGCGAACCCGAGAGGGGGGAGAGGGCTGTGATCGAACCCGCCCGCTACGACGCCGTCCCCGAAGCCGACCGACTCGAACAAACCCAACCAGTCGACGACACTCGGACCGTCGTCGACGCAGCGAACCTGCTCGCGGATTCCACACCGGCGTGGGACGTCGACGACGCCGACCGGATAGGCCAGGCCCTCTCTGTCTCTGTCGACGAAGAAGAACACCACCCCGCCCGCACCCCTGGCCGAGGTGTCCGATGAACACTGCCCCACCGGCGCCGCGGCACCGAAAGTGTGGAGTTGGTTGGATGTATGGCTATGGATGGATGGAGGGGTGTTCACCTATGACGGGTCATTCTGGGCTGCATGCAGATTGGATTGTTCGACCACTCGGTAATCACACTTAAGGACGGTTCCAAATCACAAAAATCTGGATCCGTTCCAAGTTAGTGGCCGTCAGGGCGCGACTAGGTAAGGGCGTGTCTCCTAAAGCCGGTGATGGTTCGCGCGGTGATTCTTGAGTGAGTCGCGAGTGAGGACACTCCCTAGAGTCCCCGGAGCCCGAGCAGCCGACTCGCGAGGCGAGGTGGTCGATCCCCTCGCCCCCTCAGTCGCTCTACGAGCTCAGGCGTGTGGGGTGGGAACGAGTCGAGGATCTCAGCGGGCCCGAACGCGATGGATTCTCCCCGTTTCGCACGGTCTCGAGCATCCGTCCAACCCGTGATGAGGAGATACCATCCCGCTTCCGCGACTACTGGCGAGTCTGAGGTCAAGACCGCATCGACCTCCACGACTCCGTCACTGAGGGTGGCGACACCCTCGACCGCCCGAGATATCACCACGATCTTCGCCGATGGATCGCTGTTCCAGACGGTCGCGTTGGACCACCGCTTGAAGAGCTCGGCCTCCTTGCGTTCTCGGGCATCTTGACGCCACCAGAATGCGAGGAGCCCCGCCACGATGAGTCCAGTGGAGCCCCAGAGAACGAACTCGAACATGGCCACATCATAGGGATCGAGACGCCAGCCTCTCGGAGAGGCGGGCGTATCCGAGAAGAGCATGCAGAGGTCGGCGACAAGCGCGTGAACGAGCACGATCAGAAGGCGATGAGTGTCAACAGTCCGAAGCACCCTGGCGTCGCCGTGGGCGATGACCAGACATTTAGGGGACACGCCTTAGGTGTCCGATGGGAGCAGCTCCACGATGGATGGAATGGATGGATGGATGAAGGGTGTTCACCAATGCCGGTTTGTACTGGGCTGCATGCAGATTGGATAGGTTGACCAGTTGGTGATCTCACTTAACCGGGGCTCCTGATCACACAAATCTGGAGGAGTTCCAGATTGGCGCGACTGCCAGCTGCACGGTCGAAGCGCCTTTGAGTGATCGGTGCCGTGTCACGACGGCGCCGCCGCGATGGTCAAGTACTGACATCGGCCGGCGCGTTGGGCCTTACCGACGATGGGGCTCGGCGGATTGCCAGAGATGCGGATCCGCTAACTCCGGGGGACTTGGCCGCGGTTCAGTCGCGTGATCAGTTCGCTGACACTGATTGTCGGCCTGCCGTCCGAATGCCTTTGGCGGCGAGCCTGAGAACGGGTTTCGGTGCGTTCTTGCGCAGCAGTACCCTCAGGGGAGTGGGGCGGACGCGAATCCCGATTCGGGCCTGTCCAGATCGGGCTCGGCTTCGAGCTGACCGTTCGAAGCGGCTCGCCTGATTGAGCCAGCGGCGTCCGACCTTCAGCGAGTGGCGCGTGCGTCGCTCCAGTGGGGCCCGCCACCGGTGTCCTCTCTCCACCAACGGTCCGCAGCGGGATCGCGGATTCCGATCCGACTTCCCTCCTGGCCGTAGGTCTATAGGAGGCGGCGAGATCTGGGATGTCGGACGGCATCAGCTCGTCCTCGAGGATCGGCTCGCCGAGGCCCAGCTTCTCCTGGATGCGCTTCATCCAGGCCGGTGCCCACCAGCAGTCGTCGCCGAGCAGCTTCATGGTCGCGGGGACCAGGAACATGCGGATCAGGGTGGCGTCGATGACGAGCGCGGCGATCATGCCGTAGGCGATGTACTTCATCATCACCAGTTCGGAGAAGGCGAACGCGCCGGTGACGACGATGAGGATCAGCGCGGCGGCGGAGATGATGCGGCCGGTGTGTGCGGTGCCGACCCGGACGGCCTCGGTGGTGCTGGCGCCCTGGGCCCGTGCCTCGACCATGCGGGAGAGCAGGAACACCTCGTAGTCGGTGGAGAGGCCGTAGATGATCGCCATGATCAGCACCAGGACCGGCGCCATGATCGGCCCCGGTG